>CAZGSX010000036.1:18504-21338 GCA_964528475.1 uncultured Anaerolineales bacterium | reverse complement strand
CGTTCGCGATGACCGAGCCGGATGCCGGCAGCGATACGACAGCGCTTCAGACCCAAGCGGCGGTCGACGGGGACGATTATGTCATCGACGGCGTCAAGACCTGGGTTGGCAACGGTGAGATCGCTGGACTATTTCTGGTCTTTGCCGAGGCCCCGGAGGGTGAGACGGCCTTTCTGATCCCCGCTGAGACAGAGGGGTTGACGGTGGGCTACCGCGAGCCGACGCTGGGCCTGCGCAACGTGCCCTTCAACACGGTCTACCTGGAGAAGTGCCGCATTCCTGCTGCGAATCGACTTGGCGGCGAGGGGGACGGTCGGGAGATCGCTGAGCAGGCGGAGCAGCGCATGGCCGTCACCCTGGGTGCAGCGGGTCTCGGCGTGGCCCATGACAGCCTGGACGTGGCCGCCCAATTCGCCACTGAGCGTGTCCAGTTCGGTGTCCCGATTGCCGAAAAGCAGGCCATCCAGAACTACGTGGCCGAGAGTGCCACCGAGATCGAAGCATTGCGTTACCTAATTTATCACGGTGCCTGGCAGGTTGACCAGGATGACGAGCTGAACTTCAGTGCCTCAGTGATCAAGACTTGCGCTGCTCGGGTCGCGGGCGACGTGACCAATCGCATGCTTCAAGTCCTGGGAGGCTACGGCTACATGGAGGACTACCCGCTTGCCCGCAAGTATCGCGACGCGCGTGCACTGGGCATCGCAGGGGGACCGACAGAGCTGCATCACATCCGCATCGCGCAGGAGATCTTCTCCGAGTGGAATGTCAAGGTCACACCGTGAGGAGGTAGCTATGGATTTCTCATTCTCTCCAGAGCATCAGGCTCTGCGGCGCGTGATCCGCGAGTTCGCCGAGAAGGAAGTCGCGCCGATCGCGGCGGAGATCGACCGCGAGGGGCGGATCCCCTTTGAGACGCTGCGCACGGCTGCCGAAATCGGGCTGTTGGGCGTCCCGTTCCCGCAGGAGTATGGCGGAATGGGGGCTGGCGAGACCGGCTACTGCATCTTGATGGAGGAGTTGGGTCGCGTCTGCACCTCTACCGCCACCAACATTGGTGCACACATTGGCATTGGGGCGATGGCCATCTATCTGGACGGCACGCCTGAGCAAAAGGAGAAGTACCTGACGCCTCTGGCTCGAGGGGACAAGTTCGCTGCGTTCCTTCTGACCGAGTCCGACGCCGGCTCCGACGCTGCGGCCATTCGCACTCGAGCCGTGCGGGAAGGCGATCACTGGATTATCAACGGCAGGAAGACGTTCAACACGAACGGCAGTTTCGCCGATATCGTGACGATCATGGCGGTCACGGATCCGACGCGGGGTGCCCGGGGTGGCATTACCTCCTTCATTGTTGAGGCGGACTCCCCTGGTTACGAAGTGGGCAGACACGAGGACAAAATGGGGATACGGGGCAGCTCCACCGCGGAGCTGGTCTTCGATGACCTGCGCGTGCCGCACGAGAACGTCCTGGGCAAGGTCGGGGAAGGCTTCGTGACCTTCATGAAGTCCCTGGACATGGGGCGGCTGACCCTAGGCGCGGCTTGCCTGGGTGGCGCTCAGGCAGCGCTCGAGTGGTCGATCAACTGGGCCAAGACGCGGGAGCAGTTCGGCGAGAAGCTAGCGCAGAAGCAGTCCGTGCAATGGATGATCGCTGATATGGCGACCGAGGTTGAGGCTCTGCGCAGTCTGGTCTACCGTGTGGCATGGATGGTGGATACCGGGCGGCCCTTTACGCGGCTGGCCGCGATGTGTAAACTCTATGGCTCGGAGGTGGCTTCAGGGGCTGTCGATGCGGCATTGCAGATCCATGGGGCTCTGGGCTATTCACGGGACTACCCCATAGAGCGCGCGTTTCGGGATGCTCGCATCGCCGAGATCTTCGAGGGAACCAATGAGATCCAGCGCATCGTCATCGCTTCGCGTCTCTTTCGCGAGCACGGGGTTCGAATCAGTCCGTGAGAAAGGAGGAATTGACCTATGCGCATCATCGTTCCACTCAGAAGAGTCCTTGACCCCGCCGGCATTGTGGTTCATCGTCGTCTGCGGCGTGTCTTTGTCAATCGCGAAGAGTATCTTATCCAGCCAGCTGATCACAGCGCTCTGGAGGCGGCACTCCGTGTCAAGGATGCTCAGAGCGCTGAGGTTGTGGTCGTCTCCGGTCAGCCCGAACCCGACGACGATACCCTGCGGCGTGGGCTGGCGATGGGGGCCGATCGAGGGATCTTCCTCGCGGGCGAGGGATTCGAAAGGGCTGACGATGCCGTCGTGGTCGGTGCCCTCCGAGCCGCCATCGAGCAGCTCGGTGACGTTGAGCTGATCGTGGCGGGTCTGACCAGGATGGACACGGGTCAAGGTCAACTAGGGGCGCGTCTGGGAGAGGCGCTGGGCTGGCCTCAGATCGTGAATGCCTGGTCGGTGGACGTCGCCGACGGAGCTGTGCAGGCTATCCAGGGGAGCGGTGGGAAGTATCTTCACGTTGAGGCACACCTGCCAGCGGTGGTTTTGGTAGCTCCTGGTGCGCTCAAGCCGCGATATCCGGATGGCGTTCGCCTCATCAACGTGTACCGCGGTGAAGGCGATGTGGCGCACGCGATGGAGCGTTGGGACGTCGCCGATCTGTTGACGCCAGAAGGGCTGAGCCCAGCTGTAGAATCTATCGGGCGTGATTTCCCGCCAGCGCGGGAACGTGGAGAGCGCGTGACTGGAACGCCGAGGGACGTGGCGCAGACCGTCGCCGGAGCGCTTCAGCAGCGGATGCGGGGGCGAGGGGGCTGACATGGATGCATCATACCTTGATCTAGTGATGGCGCAGCAAGAGGAGGCCCTTGAGG
>CAZGSX010000036.1:0-18404 GCA_964528475.1 uncultured Anaerolineales bacterium | reverse complement strand
ATGGATGCATCATACCTTGATCTAGTGATGGCGCAGCAAGAGGAGGCCCTTGAGGAGGCGGCGGGGGGCGGGGGCGTCTGGGTTGTTGCCGAGCTGAGCGCGGGCGAGATCGCGCCCGTGACGCTGGAGGCCATCGGGGCTGCTCGCGCGTTGGCCGACTCGTTGGGGGCGTATGTCTACGCCGTTCTGGTGGGCGATGACGTGGCCCCGCTGGCCCAAACCCTCTATCAGGCTGGCGCCGACGGTGTACGCGTCCTCGAGCATCCTGCCCTCGATTCCTTTGCCGCAGGGCCCTACACGGAGGTGCTTGCAGAGCTCTTCGCGGAGGAGGAGCCAGAGATCGTCCTCTTTGGGGCGACCGAGGCTGGACAGGCGTTGGCCCCGCGTCTGGCAGAACGAATAAGTGGAGGGCTGATCGAGCACGTGACCGCTGTGAGCCTGGAGGAAACGACCCGGGCGGTGGAGGCAGCTGTACCTGTATATGGCGGCGAGTATTCTGAAATCAGAACGTGTCCCGAGGCCCGTCCCCAGCTCCTGACGATTGAGCCAGGAGCATTCGCTCAGCCTTTCCTGGACGAGTATCGTGCAGGCGAGCCGACGATCCGAGAGGTGTTCCCTGTCGAATCCAGGGTGCTCTTACTGGGCAAGGCTGAGGACTTCAAGCCGCCGGAGGTGACTCTCTCCGACGCGTCAGTCGTGGTTGCTGGCGGGCGCGAAGCCGGTGATTTTGGCTTGGTCGTGCAGCTGGCGGAGGCGTTGGAGGCGCATGTTGCTGGCGACCGCGGTGCCTGGGATGCCGGGTTGATCGAGAGCGAGCAGATGGTGGATCTGCGGGGCGTCACCCTCTCTCCTGATATCTACGTAGCCGTGGGCATTCGCGGACACACATTCCACAACGCTGCGATGGAGGACGCTAAGTTCATCGTCGCCATCCATCCGGACGGCGGTGCACCGATCTTCGAGATAGCTGATCTGTGCATCGAGGACGACCCCGTCGGTGTGCTTGCGGCCCTGTTGGAGGCATTGAGCTAGCCGTCTCTGGTGCCGCCTCCCGTCTCTTTGGAACCTTCGGGGATTTCCTGTCGTCCCCGAAGGTTTCACTGTGCGAGGGGGGCCATGACGTCCAGCGTCTAGACAAGTCCGGGGAGACCACGTATACTCCGCCTTCTGCGATACCGACACAGGAGGACCCGTTTGGCACGTTCTGAACTCTTCCACGAAGCATTGATGACGGCGTGGCCGTTGAGCAGGCTCCTCTACTGGGTCAGCAATCGGCGGTTCTTGAGGCCGCTCTCGCGGTCCCTCTTTCGTGCATTGGATAGCGAAGCGATAATGATCCCGGTTCACGAGGACATCCCCGATCCGGAGAGCACGGTACTTCCCTATCCTTTGCTGACCCCTCTCATCAGGCGTGCCAGTGTAAGATTTCTGATGAATGAATGCATGTGCCGTCGCGGCGAGAATTGCCGGGCCTATCCCCAAGATCTCGGGTGTCTCTTTCTTGGGGATGGCGCGACCGACATCTCGCCCTCCCTGGGACGAATGGTTGACATCGATGAGGCGCTAGCTCACGTTCGACGGGCGCTGGACCTCGGGCTGGCCCCCCTTGTGGTGCATACCACGTTCGATGCCATGGCCCTGGGCATACCGTATCGGCGAATGCTAGGCGTCTGCTTCTGCTGCGACTGCTGTTGCACCGTTCAGCAGGGCATGCGCCTGGGCCCACCCGCCTTCTGGGATATTCTGGTGCGGGTGCCTGGTCTAAGGGTCGAGGTAAACGGGGCGTGTTCGGGATGTGGAGCGTGCCTGGAGGCCTGCTACGTGCAGGCCATCATCCTATCCCACGGGCGGGCCCGCATCGACGATGAGCGGTGCAAGGGGTGCGGGCGCTGTGTGATCACCTGCCCCGCCGGCGCCATCCAGCTGTCCGTCGACGATGGCGGCGAGGCGACGAGGCAGTTTCTTGAGCGTATCACGCGGCGCACGGATATCGGTTTGATGGGCGAGCTGCCCAATCTCAACACGAGCTAAGCGGTATGTCACTTGAGTTCTTGATTCTCGACCTCGACGACACCCTGTATCCCCGGGGCAGCGGGGTGATGGAGGAGATCGGTCAGCGCATTCAGATCTGGTTGTGCAGAGAACTTGGCCTGACCTGGGAGCAGGCTGCGGCCCTGCGGCGAGAGTACCTGCGCGACCACGGGACCACGATGGCCGGGCTGATGGCGCACCAGAACATCGACATCGATGGGTACCTCGACTTCGTACACAGTATCGCCGTAGAGGAGCACCTGGAGCCGGACCCAGACTTGAGGGCCATGCTGGTGCGAATGCCGTTGCGGAAGGTGGTCTACACCAATGCCACATCCGCGCACGGGCGGCGTGTCTTATCTGCGCTCGGCATCAGCGACCAGTTTGAGCGGGTCATCGGTATTGAGGATGTCGGTCTGCGCAACAAGGTGGATCCGAAGGCGTACGAGTGTATGCTCGCGCTGCTGGGAGCGACCGGCGAGGAATGCGTGATGGTTGAGGATTCTCCCCTCAATCTGGGCCCGGCCAAGGCGGTCAGCATGATCACGGTGCTTGTGATGCACGACCGAGGGTCTGAAATCGCGGACGGAATGGAGGACACCATCGACTTCGTGGTGGATGACGTATTGGAGGTGGAGCGGGTAGTAGATCGACTACTCACCGGAGGGGCCAGCGCCGCCCCAACGGGCGATTGCAGTTCATCCTAACGCGCCTTATCTCTCACGCAGTTGTCTCGCGCGAGGCGCCTCCGGCGATTGTAGGGGTCCCCGCGGGAACAGGCGGCTATCCACGGTGCGCCAAGCGCGATCCGGAGCGCAAAACCTTGACGCTGGGGTTCTAACGTGTTATAATATTGCCATCTTGTGGAAAATTCCCCGCTAATGTGCGCGGACACACTGTGTCGTAACTTTACAATTTATGAAGCTTACTTTTGACGTCACTTCCCTTCTCAAGGCCCCGCTTGGCAAGTCGCTCACCCTGGACATTGACACTGGGCCTGAGGTGCTGGATGACCTAGAGGTGGACTACCTTCGCGGCTCTGTCCGAGTACTTCGAGTCGAAAGAGGCGTATTCGTTGATGGGACCGTAGAGTCTCAGCTTAGACTAGAGTGCGTCCGTTGTCTGGAACCCTTCGCTTTCCCCGTCACACTGGAGTTGGCCGAGCTATTCCGAATGCCTGGTACTGAGGTCAGGCCTGACGCCATCTACGCGATGAGTGAGGATGGCGAAATCGATCTAGCCCCGCTGATTCGCGAGCACGCATGGCTGGCCATCCCGATGAAGCACCTTTGCGATCCCGAATGCAAAGGTCTATGTCCTCACTGTGGCGTGAACCTCAACACGGACTCTTGTACGTGCGAGGAGGAGCACGTCGATCCCCGGTTGGCGCCGTTGAAGGAGCTCCTGTGATCAAAGGATAGTCTATGGACATCATTGATGAACTGGTAGAGAAGGCCGAGGATCAGGGGTACTTGACCTTAGCCGAGGTTCTGGAGGCACTGCCAGAGGCTGAGGATGAACCAGGACGAGTTGACGACGTTCTTGTTTTGATGCAGGAAGCCGGTATCGAAATCTACGAAGACGATTATGACGCTGACGACGACATTGACGGCTCCGATGGGCTGCCCCCTAATGGCGACGAGGCTGCAGATCTGAGCAGGATATCAACAAGTGACACGGTAGGGCTGTACCTCAAGGAGATGTCCCAGGTTCCGCTCCTGGAGACCGAAGAGGAGGTTCGACTGGCCAAGGCGATTGAGGCGGGACGCAAGGCCCGGGACATCCTCGATAACAACGGCGTCAACAGAGAGGAACGTATCCGTCTCGAGCGGGAGATTCGGCAGGGCTTGGCTGCTCGTGAGCATCTCATCAAGGCCAATACGCGGCTTGTGGTGAGCATCGCCAAGAAGTACATGGGGCGAGGCGTGCCATTCCTGGATCTGATCCAGGAGGGTAACCTCGGCCTGATGAAGGCCGTGAAGAAGTTTGACTACACCCGAGGATATCGCTTTAGCACCTACGCGACGTGGTGGATACGACAGACGATCACGCGTGCCATCGCGGACCAGGGACGCACCATCCGTGTCCCCGTCCATATGTCTGACCGCATCCGCCTCCTCTACAAGACCGCGCGCAAACTGGAGCAGGAGTGCGGCCGGCAGCCGACGCCAGAGGAGATCGCTGAGGAGATGGACATGGAGCCGCAGAAGGTGCAATGGATGCTTCGAGTGTCCTGGCGGCCCATGAGCCTGGAGCGTCCGGTGGGTGAGGATGGCGATAGCGATGAGTTGGGGAGCTTCATCGAGGACAGGACGACGCCTATGCCGACAGAGAACGCGTCTCAGCATCTCCTCGCGGAGAAGATACAGGAGATGTTGACGACGCTGAGTCCACGCGAGGCGCGGATCTTGAGGCTTCGCTTTGGATTGACCGATGGCTGTAGCCATACGCTGGAGGAAGTGGGACAGCGGTTTGGGTTGACGCGTGAGCGCATCCGGCAGATTGAGGGGAAGGCTCTGCGTCGGCTTCGTCATCCCCGTCGCAGTCGAGAGTTGCAGGATTACCTGTAGACTGATGAACGCGCGATGCAGTGAACGCCTCAGAATGATGATGTCGGCCTTGCCGTGGTTGGCTGGGGGGGAGAGTCCTATCCTGCTGTAGAATCTCTCTCGCCTTCGGCTCCACGGCACGAACCGCCAGCCCCTCGGCTGGCGGTTTTTTGGATTGGTCTATGACACACACTGTGATAAAATTGGACCGCACTGGGAAAAGCAAAGGAGGACCGTATGCCTGAACACATTCTCGTTGCTATCGCCTGGCCATACGCGAGCGCCAAGATTCACGTTGGCAACGTAACTGGCTCACACCTGCCGGGCGACATCTTCGCCCGCTATCATCGCTTGAACGGGGACCAGGTCCTCATGGTCTCGGGATCCGACTCCCACGGCACACCGATAACGGTGAGGGCAGAGGAGGAAGGAAAGACACCCAGTGAAGTTTTCGAGCGATTCCACAAGGAGTTCCTGGAGCTTTTCCAGCGATTGGGAATCAGCTACGACCTGTTCACGCACACAGACACCGAGAACCATCATCGGGTGTCGCAGGATTTCTTCCTGGCGCTCCTGGACGCTGGTTACCTGTACAGGGAGACGCAGCAGCAGATGTACTCCGAAACCCAGGAACGCTTCTTGCCTGATCGGTACGTCGAGGGGACATGCCCCGTCTGCGGCTACGAATCCGCCCGCGGAGATCAGTGCGACAACTGCAATACGCTCCTGGATCCTGGCGACCTGATTGACCCCCGCAGCGCTCTGGATGGTAGTACGCCGGCCCTGCGTGAGACAGAGCACTACTTCCTAGATCTGCCCAAACTCGCCCGGGAGGGATTAGCCCAGTGGCTGGCGTTGAACAAGGAGCATTGGCGACCAGCCGTCATCAACTTCGCTCGCAACTACGTCAACGAGGGGCTCCAGGGACGACCGATCACCCGCGACTTGAAGTGGGGCATCCAGGTCCCTCTGGAGGGGTGGGAGGAGAAATGCCTCTACGTCTGGTTTGAGGCGGTCATCGGCTACTTCTCGGCCAGCGTGGAATGGGCCCATAACGTCGGTCAGCCTGAAGCTTGGAAGAGCTGGTGGTACGATCCGGGAGCCAAGACGCTGTACTTTATCGGGAAGGACAACATACCCTTTCATGCTGTCATCTGGCCCGCAGAACTGATGGGCGTCAAGCGCCTGTACGAGGAAGATCCATCGAGAGTGCTTAACCTTCCCTATGATGTGCCGGCCAACGAGTTCATGAACTTGGAGGGCCGGGGCATGTCGGGGAGTCGAAGTTGGGCTATTTGGGCAGACGAGGCACTGGAGCGGTATGATCCCGACGCCATTCGCTACTACCTGACGGCATCCATGCCTGAGAGCCGCGATACCTACTGGATGTGGGACGAGTTCGTCCATCGCAACAACAAGGAGTTGGTTGGCACGTGGGGGAACTTGGCCCACCGGGCTTTGACCTTCGCTAACAAGCGGTTCGATGGTCAGGTACCCGCGCCCGGTGCCTTTGATGCCGTTGACGAGGCCTTGCTGGAGAAGACTGAGAATGCCTTCAGCGCGGTAGGGGAGCTGCTCGCAGCTTGCCGTTTCCGAGCTGCTCTTGGAGAGGTGATGGAGCTGGCGCGAGAGGCCAACCGCTACCTGGAGGAGAAGGGGCCTTGGTTCCAGATCAAGGACGATCCTGAGGCTGCTGCGACGACCATCTACGTCGTTCTGAAAGCGATCGATTCGCTGAAGGTTCTCTTAGCGCCCTTCCTTCCCTTCTCGTCGGAGCGTCTCCACCGCTATCTGGGCTATGAGGATCAGCTCTTCGGGGAGCAATACACGGAGATGTTTGAGGAAGAGGGCGGCCGGGTGCACGAAGCCCTCCGCTACGACGGCGGACGCGCGGCGGGACGATGGGAGCCAAGCGGGCTGGCACCGGGTCAGGTGCTGCGCGAGCCACAACCGCTGTTCGACGCGCTGGATGAGCAGGTGATTGATGAAGAGCGCGCACGATTGGGTATAGACTAGACGGGGAGGATTTGATGAGCGAGGATCTCATTCAGACGATTTTTGCCAGACGAAGCATTCGGGAATATACATCGGAGCCCGTGAGCGAGGAAGACATTCAGACACTGCTGCAGGCAGCCATGGCCGCACCCTCGGCTTCTAACCGGAAGCCGTGGCAGTTCATTGTAGTAACGGAGCGGGGCACCCTTGATGCCCTGGCTGAATCCCATGCCCATGGCAAGATGCTCTTCGGCGCGCCGTTGTCTATCTCGGTATGCGGTGACCTGACGGAGATGGAGCGCTTTTGGGTTCAGGATTGTTCTGCGGCGACTGAGAACCTATTGCTGGCGGCTACCGCCCTGGGACTGGGTGCCGTTTGGCTCGGGGTCTATCCGCGGGACGAGCGAATCAAGGCCGTCCGTCGCGTACTAGCTATCCCCGACTACATCACGCCCTTGAATCTCGTGGCGATTGGCCATCCGGCAGAGACGAAGGACCCTCGAACCCAGTATGACCTCGCCCGCGTGCACCGTGAGAGGTGGTAGTCGAGTAGTGTGCTGGAGTGCCAAGGATGGGCTCGCGTGGCCCGTGGATCGTGACGCTGTCTCTTGACCGGTGGGAGGTGTGACGTGGACGTCCGCCGCTTTCTTCAGTGGGCGAAGCAGAGGGGGTCTCTGGTACGGGTAGGGCGGGCAGTCGATCCCTACCTAGAGATGGCGGGCGTCATATCGGCCCTCGACGGAGAGCCAGTGCTTTTTAGACAGTTGTCTGACTATCCTGAGTGGCGCGCTCTCTCGGGCCTGTGCGCGCAGAGGAGCCACTTCGCTGCGGCCTTGGGGTGCACGAGGTCCGAGCTGGTCTTGCGCATGGCCGAGGCGCTGAAGCGGCCGACCGCGCCCCCGGTGGTGAAGCATGGACCGTGCCAGGCTGTGATTGAACCCCCCGACCTGCAGCGGCTGCCCATCCCCCGCTACCACTCGGAAGATGGTGGACCGTACATCACAGCGGGCGTAGCGGTGATCAAAGATCCTGACCTGGGACGGAATGCGTCCTTCCACCGGCTGATGCAGTTGGACGATCGACACTTCTCAGCTAGGATTGTCGAAGGTCGAGGCACGGCCACGGCGCTGGCCAAGGTGGATCATCCGCTACCTGTCGCCATTGCTGTGGGGGCTCCCATGCAGGTGCTGCTGGCAGCCGCGATGAGCCCGCCCAAGGGCGTGGATGAGCTGGGCCTCGCCCACACCCTGAGTCCCACCCCGTTGGTCCGCTGTCAGACAGTCCCCCTGGAGGTACCGGCGGAGGCGGAACTGATTCTGGAGGGGCGAATCCTGCACTCCTTGGCCGCTGAGGGCCCCTTCCCGGATCTCACAGGCACAATGGACCACATGCGACAGCAGGCAGTCATTGAGATTGACCACATCACCCACCGGGACGATCCTGTCTTCCATGCCCTGCTTCCCAGCGGGATGGAGCACAAGAACCTGATGGGAATGCCCCGAGAGCCGACTATCTTTGCCGCTGTCAACGAGGCATGCCGCTGCACGGGAGCCTATGTCACACCTGGTGGAATGTCCTGGCTCCACGCGGTGGTCCAGATCGAGAAGAGAGGAGAGGACGATGGGCCCCATGCTATCCGTGCTGCTTTCCGCGGACATCCATCTCTGAAGCATGTCGTCGTTATTGACCGTGACGTGGACCTCTACGATGCTGGGGACGTTGAGTGGGCCATTGCCACCCGGTTCCAGGCTGATCAGGACCTGATTGTCCTCAAGGATCAGCCGGGAAGCAGCCTGGATCCCTCGGGACGCCAGGCCCCGGGCAAGAAATCCCGGACCGCAAAGATGGGGCTGGATGCTACGGCACCACTGGGTGAGGCGAGGGCGAGCTACGAACGTGTATCGTACTCCTCGGTCGAGCTGGGGCACTACGATCTTGGTCGGTAAAGGTACTTGTGCCGGGCAGTCTTTCGCGGTATCATATTAAGGATAGGGTGGGACCGCCTTAGCGAAGGTTCGATTGAGATGCGTTGGCTCCGTGAATTCAAAGGCCGCGATACAGCAAGGAGCGTCCAATGAACATCATCAAGGTGGCGTCCAATTCGCGCTCTACAGCGGTGGCCGGTGCCATTGCAGGGGTGATGCGAGAGCAGGACTCCGTGAATGTGCAGGCCATTGGTGCTGGAGCGGTTAACCAAGCGGTGAAGGCTACGGCTATCGCGCGTGGATACCTTGAGCTGGACGGTATCGACATCGTGTGCATACCTTCCTTTGTTGAGGTATCCATCGAAGGGCAGGAGAGGACCGCTGTGCGACTGCACGTTGAGCGGCGGGGCACCGAGGCGACCTCTCCCACGCCGGAAACGGGAGAAGAGACCGAACCGAGCTCGGGAGGCCCCTCCGTCACCTGACGTCTCGTTCCGACAGGGATGGGGAGGGAGGCGGCTGCAGGCGGTGTTCGCGAATCAGGTGTTTGCTTCGCAGCAAGGGCCCCGTTGCAGGAGGGCGAACAGGCTAGTCGGCTTGGGTTGGGCAGTTGTTCTGTGAGGCGGAACCAGAGTAGGGACGATGTTAGAGGCACTCGCGCAAATTGAGGAGCGATATGAAGAGCTCGCGCACCTGATGGCCGATCCGCAGGTGGCGCAAGACTATCAGCGTGTCGCAGAGTTGGCCAAGGAGCGATCCGATCTGCAGGAAGTGGTCCAGGTCTACCGGGAGTTCAAGGCTACCTCCGAGGAGCTCAAGGAGACAGCTGAGCTTCTCGAGGATGACATCGGACCAGAGCTGCGAGACCTGGTGGAGGCGGAGATTGCGGACCTGGAGCAGCAAGAGGTCGAGCTCCGCCAGGAATTGCAGAGGTTGCTGCTGCCCAAGGACCCGCGAGATTCCAAGGATGTGATTGTTGAGATTCGTGCTGGGGCCGGCGGGGATGAGGCGGCTCTGTTCGCAGCTGATCTGTACCGGATGTACACGCGGTATGCGGAACAGCAGGGTTGGAAGACGGAGATCCTGAGCTCTCATCCGACGGGCATTGGGGGGTTTAAGGAAGTCGTTTTCGATGTCAAGGGGCGGGGAGCCTTCTCTCACCTCAAGTATGAGAGCGGCGTGCACCGTGTTCAGCGGGTCCCGATGACGGAATCATCGGGACGCATCCACACGTCGACGGCCACTGTTGCCGTGCTTCCCGAGGTGGGCGATGTGGAGGTCGAGATCAAGCCGGACGATATCGAGATGGAGGCCTATCGTTCATCCGGCCCTGGCGGGCAGCATATGCAGAAGAACGCCACGGCCATCCGGCTGATCCATAAGCCTTCGGGTATTACAGTCGCATGTGAATCGGAGCGGTCGCAGACCAAGAATAAGCGAAGAGCGCTATCTATCCTGCGATCCCGATTGTATGAACGGAAGCTTCAGAAGCAGCAGAAGAAGCGAGCCAGGGCTCGCCGGCTGCAGGTGGGCAGTGGGGATCGAAGCGAGAAGATTCGCACGTACAACTTCCCTCAAAATCGCATCACGGATCACCGCATCAACTTGACGATTCATCAGCTGTCGGAGGTGCTGGATGGCGATCTCGGATCGTTCATCCAGGCCCTGCGCGCCGAGGAGCAGAAAGAACAGCTGGATGCCATCGGCGAGGGGGACCAACTCTAGTGTGGACCACGTTCAGACCTCTCTGTTGTTCCAGCTCACACGGCTGCAGCCCTGCGTGCGCAGCAGCCTGACGACGACCAGTTGATGCCACGACATAGCGACCGGGCGCCGTCTGGGATGGGTCTGGTCACAGATCAGAACGTCGCTGACGAGACGTGCCCACGTCCTTCCAGCGTTGGGCAGGCTCTCCGCGAGGCTTCCACTAGCCTCCGTGCTGTCTCAGATATACCTCGCGTAGAGGCCGAGGGGCTGCTCACGCACGTGTTGGGTATTTCGCGTTCTGCATTGCTGGCTCATCCCGAAGACCTGCTGACAAGCAGCGATCTCGATAGGTACGAGGTCTTGGTCAACCAACGCCTCTCGAACTACCCCCTTCCCTACTTGCTGGGCAAAGTTGAGTTCTATGGGCTGGAGATCGAGATCTCGCCGGAGGTGCTGATCCCCCGGCCGGAGACCGAGCTACTCGTCGATCTGGCCCTCGGTCATCGACCAGATACAGTGGTGGATGTTGGCACTGGATCGGGCTGCATTGCCGTGGCACTGGCCAAGCATCTTCCCCATGCCACCGTCTACGCGATTGATGTCTCCCCGGCGGCGCTTGCGGTCGCGCGCCGCAACAGTGAGAGGCACGGGGTGGAGCAGCGGATTCAGTTCATTGTCGGCGATCTGCTCAGCAGGCGGCCAAGCCCCGTGGACTTGATTGTCTCTAACCCCCCATACGTCTCCTCGGATGATTGGGCGTCGCTACCGCCCTCCATTTGTCATCATGAGCCCCGGCTGGCCCTGGACGGAGGCCCCGATGGGTTGGATGTGATCCGCAGGTTGATCTCCCAGTCTCAGGGCCTGCTAGAGCCAGGCGACGGCCTGCTGATGGAGATCGGTGCTGACCAAGGCGCTGAGGTGCGGTCCATTGCCGAGACGTTCTTCCCCGAGGATGATACCATCATCCGTGTTCACCCTGATCTGGCGGGCCGGGACCGCGTGCTGGAGGTGGGGATCTGATCGAGCTACTAGCACTGGATGTCGATGGGACGCTGGTCGACGAACAGATGACCATCTCCGATCGCGTGCGCTGTTCAGTCTTGGAGGCCCAAGGGACGGGCGTGATTGTGACCCTGGCTACAGGGCGCATGTTTGAGGCGGCGCTGCCGTTTGCGCGCGAGCTGAACATCGAAGCGCCGTTGATCTGCTATCAAGGTGGATTGATCCAGGCCCCCGGTGCCGATGGCCCCCTCTACCGCGCAACGATGGATCCCCAACTCGTTCGAGAGGCACTGGCGTGGTCCTCGCTGGGCTCGGGCCGCGACTTACATATGGTGGTCTACGCGGATGACACCCTCTTTATCGCTGAGCAGCGCCGCCCTGAGAGCTTCTATCGAGATCTGCTGGGGAAGAACCTGCGGTGGGTGGATGATCTCGCCTCGGTGCTTGATCGTCACGAGCCCGCGAAGTTCCTTTTCATCGCCGACCCGCCCGAGGCAGACCGGATCGAGACCGCTATGCGTCAGCGGTTCGGCGATCGCTTAGAGGTTGTGCGCTCGCATGCCAACTTCGTGGAGGGCAACCCTCCGGGTGTGTCCAAGGGCGATGGGTTGAGGCGACTGGCTGATCATCTAGGCATGGCCCGAGAGCGCGTGATGGCCGTGGGGGATCAGGGGAATGACGTGCCGATGATCGAATGGGCCGGCGTGGGGGTGGCGATGGGCAACGCCAGCCCGGCGTCGAAGGCGGTCGCGGACTGGATCGCACCTCCTCTAGCAGAGCATGGTGTAGCGGCCGCGATTGACCGTTTTGTCCTCCGAGATCAGGGATGCGTGTAGACGCGTCACTCCCAGTCGCGTCTCACGATACCTTCTCTGCAACCAGAAAATGCGACAGGCCAAAAGCGCGGAGTGGCGTCCTCTCCAGGAAGTAGGAAACCGCGCGCAACAGGCGGCCCAGGGTCGGTACCCGGGCTCTCACGTTGTCATAGCCCGGATAGATCTGCGTGTGGTGAACGATATTCAGTGACGTGTTCTCCATCAGTCTTCGCAGGGCCCGCCTGGAATAGGCCCTGACGTGAGGCGCTAGGCGGTCTCGAAGTCCCCTCGGCAGCCAGTTGACCAACGGCACGTTGCCGAAGTGGTACTGCCCGCGCCAGAAGACCCCGTGAGTCTCAAAAGGATAGAGCCGATTCGGCACGAAGATCACCACTCGTCCGCCAGAGCGGGTCACGCGTGCCATCTCCCTGACGCAAGCCCGGTCATCACTGACGTGCTCCAGTACCTCGTGAGAGAAGACCACATCGAAGGACCTGTCGCAGAACGGCAGTTGCTCGCCACTGGCTTGAACAACAGCTTTCGCGTGCCCCCGAGCCTCCCGCGCTCGCTCTTGATCAATCTCGACGCCGAAGACCTCGGACGTCTCGCGAGAGAAGGCCCGTGTGTACATCCCCACGCCGCACCCCACATCTAGCAGGCGGCAGTCGTGGAGGTCCACCCAGGGCTCCACCATCTCGAAGCGCCGCTCCTGCCCAGCCCGCCATAGGTAGCTCGGCAGGCCGCGACACGCAGCCTTATCTATGTCTCTCCCTCCTCGTTCCCCCGCCTGCTCCGCCACTGCCTCCCTCCCTATTCCTGCCACCGCGTGTACAGGTCATTCTCAACGCCCACGTGCGACAGCACTCGACCGATCGTCTCGTCGATCAATTCATCGATCGTCTTGGGGTGGCCGTAGAAGGCGGGTATCGGGGGCATGATGGTGGCGCCGATCTCGGTCGCTTGGGTCATCAGCCGCAGGTGCCCCAGGTGAAAGGGCGTCTCCCGCACCAGTAGCAGCAGGGGGCGCCTCTCCTTCAGCGTCACGTCAGCTGCCCGCCCGAGAAGGTCGGCGGCATAGGAGCTGGCCACGGTGGCGAGGGTCTTGATTGAGCAGGGAGCGATGACCATGCCCGCCGTTGCAAAGGAACCACTTGCAATCGGTGCTGCGATGTCGTCGGGGCGGTAACTGACGTCGGCCAATCGCTCAACCTCGACCACGCTGCGCTCACACTCATGGGCGATGATAAGGCTGGCTGCCTGACTGACGATCAGATGAGTCTCCACGTCGGATCGCCCTTCCAGGATCTCGAGCAGACGAATGCCATAGATGGCACCGCTGGCCCCCGATATGCCCAACACCAATCGTTTGCGGCCCATGTCGCACCCTCCTTCCTCAGTCTGTGCGCACTCCGACGTGAATTGTGACCGTCCCCAGTGCAAGTCTGTGACAGCGGGCGTCTTTCAGTCCAACCTGGGTCATCGCCCGCGTCAGTTCCTCCGGTGTCTGAAAGCTCTCCACCGACTTGGGCAAGTAGCGGTAGGCTGCTCGCTGGTCGGTTAATCGGCCTGTGATCCACGGCATCACAGTGGCGAAGTAGACGCGAAACAGGGCCCCAAACACGGGCGTGTCCGGCCAGCTCATCTCCAAGCAGGCCACTCGGCCACCAATCCGCACCACACGATGCTGCTCGCGCAGAGCTTGTCCTACGTCCGGGACGTTGCGCAGCACAAAGGCGCTTATGGCAGCGTCGAACAGCTCATCGGAGAAGGGTAGGTAGAGTCCGTCGGCCTGTGCCAGCCCTACCGCTTCCATCGCCGGCTTCCCGCGGCTGACCTCCATCATCAACCTCGTCGGGTCCACGCCAATGACCGTCGCACTGGGCGAGCATCGCCGCAGGGCCAGCGCCATGTCACCGGTGCCGAAGCCCACATCCAGAACCCGCGCTTGAGGGCCCAGGTCCAACGCCTCCGCCGCCAGTCTTCGCCAGCGTTGATCTCGCCCCAGCGACATCAGCCGATTCATCGCGTCATACCGACGTGCGATGTGCGCGAACAGCCTCGGAGAATCGCCAGGGTCTGTGAAGGGCTCTCCGCTTTGGCCGCTCACGGGAGACGATGCGGGATGGGGGGATGGTCAGCGGATCTGTGCCACGGCCTCATCAACAGCAGTTGCATCCCTCGCTTCCACCCTCGCATTCGCAGGCCTCCGCTATGGCCTCGATCTCCACGCGGCCGCCGAGGGGGAGGGCAGCGACTTGCACCGCGGAACGCGCTGGCGGCTCGTCGGAGAAGAACTCGGCGTAGACCTCGTTCATCTGAGAGAACTCGTCCATGTCCTGGAGAAAGACTGTGACCTTGACCACATGCTCCAGACACGACCCCCCCGCCTCCAGGACAGCCGCCACGTTGCGCAGTGCCTGCCTCGTCTGGCTCTTGATATCCGATCCGGCAAAATCACTGGTGCCGGGGACGATGCCTAGCTGCCCTGCGGTAAAGACGAAATCCCCTAGCTCCACTCCCTGCGAATAGGGGCCGACGGCTGCCGGTGCGTCCTCTGTGGCGATGATCTGCTTGCTCATACACTGACACTCCTTAGATGGCTGTTGACTTCCGTAGTCTTCTCATACACCTTGATAGGCTCGTACGTTCTCTATCTGGCCTACGGGATGTGCCGCAGATCTCCTGTATGGTCCGGTCTCTGTCCGACGCCTCAATGATGCGTGATGAGGCTGAAGTGCAGGAATACATGCGGCGGATCGGTGGCGCCCGAGTCCACGCAGCTAGGGCGTCAAAACGAGCACGCCCTGGGCCTCGGTCTCCACGTCCTCCCGCTCCCAGAGCATCGGGTGGTGGTCAACGTCCCGCCAGGCGTCGATCATGTCGTCGTAGTGGCGATGGAAAGGATGACCGGACTGCCCAGTGGTGTGCATGGAGACGGATTCTGTGAAATCCCCAAGATCGACGACTTGCCGATACGAAGCGATGGTCTTCACGGCATACGGTTCACTCATATCGTAATCCGCCTGATTGACCGCCGCGAGACTCCCGTCCACTGGAAACGGACCTCGGTTGAACAGGGACTCTACCAACCCGATGCCACACTGCCCCAGGCTCTGGTTCTCAAACGATGCCGTATGCAGGCTGCCCCAGCGCCACCTCTCCATGCGCGACCCCTGCGTCTCCCCGAGATCCTGCACCGCGGCGTCCAGGGCCGCAAGCACGACATCATCTCGCGCCTCAACCTCGGGCGTGGTGACGTCGTCAAACCAGGGGGACGTCCCATCGGACAGCAGCGAGGGCAGGGCATCGACCAGCCGCGGCCGGGCGTCCTCCAGCAGATCGTCTCCCAGCTCGTCGGCGATCGTCGCATCGATCAAATGCAGGCGAAAGACCTCAAAGAGGGCTGCGCCCGCACTGTCCCGGGTCGCGCAGCCGTCCCACGTCTCCAAGAGATCGATTGCCTCAGCCAGCCTGCTCGCATCAGGAGAGAGCGAGGTCACATACGGCAGCACGGCCTCGGCCCAAAGCAGCGCCGTGTCTGCCTGCATCGCCTGGACGTCCTCGATAGAAACGATCGCTGTCGACTCAATCAGCTCCTGGATCCGACGTGCACGATAGGCCGAGCCCCAGTCCTGCGTGAGGAGGTAGGGATAATCCGCCCCCACCACGGCGTTATTAGCGGTCACAAGAAATCCCTCGCTGGGGTTGTAGACTCGAGGCAGGGCGTCGAAGGGGATGGTATCCACCCATTCGTATTCTCCGCTCCATCCCGGTACCGGCCTGGTGCCGTCGCCCCCCGCCCGGATGGGAATCCGGCCCGGAGCTTGATAACCAATGTTTCCGACCACATCAGCGTAGACGAAATTCTGGCTGGGTACATCCCAGTACGACAGGGCTTCTCGGAACCCTTCCCAATTGTCCGCTCGATTGAGGAGGAGAATACTCTTGACCAAGGTCCCGGGCTCCAGAGCGGTCCACGAGAGCGCCAGAGGCTGCCATCCAAATGACCAGGGCTCCTCCGTGCCCCCCGCAACGTCGTTGATGATGGGCCCGTGGTGGGTCAAGCGGACGTCCACCACGACGGGATCCTCGCGCCCGGCGACATGGATCTCCTCCCGTACAACATCCATATCCCGCCACTCGCCCTCGTATTCATACTGATCAGGGTTCTCCGGGTTAACCCGTTCGATGAACAGATCCTGAACGTCGGGTCCGAGATTGGTGACGCCCCAGGCGATGCTGTCGTTGTGTCCGATGATCACGCCCGGGGTGCTGGCGAACGACGCACCCACGACGCTATAGGGGCAATCGGGGCTAACCGGCGTGCAATGAAGGCCGATCTCGTACCATATGGACGGCATCTGAATGCCCAGGTGGGGATCGTTGGCCAGGATGGGCATCCCGGAGTCCGTGCGCTCCCCGGCGATGACCCAGCTGTTGCTGCCGACGTGCTCTCCACTGCCGAGAGCCAGGCGCTCCAGGGCGACGGTGGGGACAGCCCGAAGCGCTGCTTCTGTGACAGAATGGGGTATAATGGTAGGGTCGTCCTCCGAATAGGGAGGCACCAGTGTATCGAGGGCGTCATCTCCCAGCCGGTCGGCGATGTGGGCGCGCAGAAGCTCAGCTTGTCGGTTACCAGAGAGGTCCCAGGCCATCACCTTGCCCCAAGTGACAGTATCGAGCGGCGTCCAGGGGTCGATCTCGATGGCGGTGCCCGTGAGGTTCAGCACGGCGAACTCAAGCCCGAGATGGCCCCCGGATGCAGCGATGTATGCGTTGACGCCTGCGGCGTAATCCTCCAGCGTCCCCTTGACGCTCTCGTCCATCTGCTGCAGGTCCCGCTGGGCAGCGCGATGCCAGCCAACGGTGCGGATGAAGCGGTCCTGCTCCAGTGCAGATTCGCCCAGCACCTCCGACAGTCTGCCTGAGCCGATCCGGCGCCAGAACTCCATCTGCCAGAAGCGATCTTGGGCGTGGACGTAACCCTGAGCGAAGAAGAGGTCGTGCTCATTGGACGCATAGATGTGGGGAATCCCCCAGTTATCGCGGACAACAGTCACCTCTTCCCGAAGCCCGTCCACCTGGATTGTGTCGTCGATCTGGGGCCAGCTCCGTCTCACGGTCACTGCACCGTATCCGAGGCCGACCAAACCGATGAGTAGCACGAGGGTGAACAGCAGCAGCGCGAAACGGACTGGCTTTCGCATGCGGGGCCTCCTTCTTCCTTTCCTCACCGACAGCCGGGTGGTGGCGAGGATTATAGCGCGGGGCAGACGTCAAGTCAAACCCCTGGGCAGGATGGGCGGCTCTCAGTGGAGCAGACGGCCCTGAGCTTCCTTCCCGCCTCAGAGGAAGATACGGACGTTGGCGAGAACCCCCAACCGTGACGTTACCCTCCCGCCGAACATCCCCACGATGCCTGTCAACCCCACACCGGAATCACTGACGTGCCTCATACGTAGGTGACACCTCGTGGATGGCTGAGCACACGGGCTCCCCAAGAAGCGTGGTCGAAGATGGCCGGCAGAAGCTTGCACCTCCCCCGACACCCTGGTCGTCGAGATCAGGCCATCCGTCACAGGGCCCACATCGCTACCCATCGGGGGCTATTGAAGGTCTCCTCCAGGCCAATCCATTATCAGCGCGGCTTTTCTATTTCAGAGATTTGTGTACAATAGAAGTTGTAGCGTGATCGCAACAGATTTCCAAGGTAGTTAAGGAGGCGCGATGCGCAGAATACTGACTCTTGGTCTGGTACTCACTCTGGCATTCACCGTCGTGACCCCGGCCTTCGCCGCCAGTTCGACCGTTCACGTGGTACGGCCTGGTGAGAATCTGTTCCGCATCGGATTGCGCTATGGGGTGTCCGTCAACGCCCTGGTCGCCGCCAACGGTCTGCGCAACCCTAACCATGTCTGGGTCGGTCAGCGACTGCTCATCCCCACGGGTTCTAGCCCTGGCTCGGACTCATCGTCGTCGCAGGTACATGTCGTGCGTCGCGGCGAGAATCTGTCTCGCATCGCCCGACAGTACGGGACGACCTATCAGGCCCTGGCCTCTGCCAACAACATCGTCAATCCTAATCACATCTACGTGGGACAGCGGCTCCGGATTCCCAGCGGAGGGACCACGCCACCACCCTCAGCACCGGCGCCCAGCGGAACGCGTTGGATCGACATTAACCTCAGCACCCAGAGGCTCACGGCCTATGTCGGCAACACCCCTGTGCGCAGCACGTACGTCTCGACAGGTCTACCTCGGACCCCAACGCCCACGGGCAGCTACCGGATCTATGTCAAGTACTGGTCCACGCCGATGTCCGGACCGGGCTACTACCTGCCCAACGTGCCCTACACCATGTATTTCTACCGGGGCTACGG
>CAZGSX010000035.1:0-27671 GCA_964528475.1 uncultured Anaerolineales bacterium | reverse complement strand
TTCTCGCGGAGCTGCCGAGGAATGAGATACCCCTCGGCAATGCGCACCTTCTCTGTTTCTGTGTACCCGGAGAGCTTCAGAATTTCCATGCGGTCCCGTAGTGGTTCTGGGATCGGTTCCAGGAGGTTCGCCGTCGTGATGAACATCACTTGTGATAGATCGAACGGTACATCCAGGTAATGATCCCGGAACTCCGAGTTCTGTTCAGGATCCAGCACCTCGAGCAGGGCCGAAGCCGGGTCTCCCCGGAAGTCCTTGCCCAGCTTGTCGACCTCATCGATCATGAACACCGGATTCTTTGACTCGATCCGGCGCAGTGCTTGGATAATCCGACCGGGCAACGCGCCGATGTAGGTGCGGCGATGACCCCGGATCTCAGCTTCGTCCCGCACCCCGCCTAGCGATTGGCGGACAAACTTCCGGCCCAGCGCACGTGCGATAGACTGACCCAGACTCGTCTTCCCCGTACCGGGGGGCCCAACGAAGCAGAGGATCACACCCTCCCGTTCCTTCCGGATGTAGTCGTCCGTCTTCCGCGCCTCCAGCTCGTCCTTGCGATCCTCGCGCAGCTTGCGTACGGCCAGGAATTCCAGGATTCGCTCCTTGATGTCCTCCAGATCGTAGTGATCCTGGTCGAGTACCTGGCGAGCGTGGGAGATGTCCAGGTTGTCCTCGGTCTCGGTGTTCCAGGGCAGGGTGGTCAGCCAGTCGAGGTAGGTTCGGACGACGCTGTACTCTGGGGAGGCGGTGGGAACGCGACTCAATCGTTCCAGCTCTCGTTTTGCCTCGTTCTCCGCCTCCTCCGGCATGTCCAGCTCATCGACCTTCCGCCGGAATTCTTCGACCTCCATCTGCTCATCGGCCTCACCCAGTTCCCGCTGAATGGCCTTCTGCTGTTCGCGCAGGAAATACTCACGCTGCCGCTGCTGCATCTCTGACTGCGCTTCGCTCTTGATCTTTCGCCCGAGTTCCAGCACCTCCACTTCCTGGGTGATGATGCTCAGAAGTCGGCGCATCTTGTCAGCCAGGCTGTCCATCTCCAACAGCCGCTGAGCCTCTTCGAGATCGGTGTCAATATGGTTAGCGATGGCATAGGCGATCTGCAGTGGGTCCTTCAGATCGCTTAGCATCGATCCCATCTCCTCAGGAATAGCCGACGACAACTCGATCAGACGACGGAAGTGCTTAACCACATTTCGTCGCAACGCCTCAATTTCTAGCGAGGACTCGGTACTTTCTGGAATGGTCGTGACGCGCGCCATCAGATACGGAGACTCATCCGTAAACTCCTCAATACGGATCCGCACCAAACCCTGCACAATCAACGTCAGAGTGCCGTCAGGGGCCTTAGCCAACCGATGGACCGCAGCCGCCGTACCCACCCGGAACACGTCTTTCGGGTCAGGCGACTCGATCTCGGGATCACGGCTGGCAACGAGGCCGATGATCCGATTCTCATTGACAGCGTCATCTACCAGACGTACAGAGCGGGGCTGCCCAACGCGGATCGGGACCGCAGTCATCGGATAGATGACCAGGCCGCGCAGCGGGAGGATGGGTAGAGTGGAGGGGACTTCTAACCGGTACCAGTCATCTGCCCCCTCGCGCAACGAAGCGCTGAGCTCGTTCATGATCATAGGGTTCACCAGGGGATTCAGCCTGTCGTTTGTTTCTATTCTCGTTTCCGACATCCGTACTCCAGCCATACCTCTCTCTGTCTTGAGTCTGTGTGGAAGCGCTCTTCGGTGGGAGTGCGTCGACCGTCGTCACCGTTTGACCGCCGTCATTCTACCACAACTGTCTTGGCGGTTCAACCGTTGTCAACGCCATCCCACCTATGGGGCAACGGTGGACAGGCCCCCGGTTCTCCTCCAGAGTGTCGCCGCACTCTCTACGCTCGCGCGATCAGGACGTTCCCTTACCTGCCGCGTTCCCGGCGATAGGGGGTCGCGCACCTCGCTCAGATGACCGTCGATCGTCCCGTGAGTCCCTTGATCTTCTGTGCAATCCGATGTATCATATGGCGTTGACGAGTCGGCGACCTCACGTGTTGCGTCGGGTGGGTGAGGCAAAGCCTCGGGCAAGGGGCATGGGGTGCGTTATGACAATTGAGCTGAGACTATGAACCCAAAGGCGGTGGCTACTGCTTCTTATCGAGCGTTCGCAAGCAGCGCGTGCAGATATAGAGTCGGCGCATTTCCCCATCGATCATCACGCGTTTTCGTTGGACGTTGGGGTTAAACTGTCGCTTTGTCCTCTTCTTGGAATGAGAGACATTGTGTCCGAAACTCGTACCTTTACCGCAGATCTCACATTTGGCCATTGATCTTACCTCCAGCAACGTTGTTCTTTCAGAAGAGCTCGCTGGGTTCGCAGCGCGCCTGTTCGGATTCTCGGGTCTTCCGGTCTGCTGTATTTAGCAGCGACCTGCTATTATACGTTAGGGAAGTCTTTTATGCAACTGTCGGGCCCGCGCACTTGCCGTTTCGTGTCATCGGCTTGTCCTAGGCCCAGCTGTTGATGCCGCGACGACGTGCCGCAGAGATGACGGGTTGCCTTGTCTATAGACGGCGTCCCCGCGACGTTCCTTGGTCAGCGCCCCACGGTCTAGGACGTCTCGATGGCGGTCCGGAGCCGATCGGGGGCTGCGCTGTGCCCTGAGTGAGGGGGCGCTTACTGGCCGTGGAGAAACCGACGGTCTGGAAAGCTGGCTGATTGCTGAAGCTTGCACGGTCGGCTTCGGAAGTTGCCGGCTGTGGGGGTCGAACGCCATTCCGTCTGCTGGCCCGTAAAGGGCCCACGCCGAGTGTGGTCGGTCCTGGGGGCGGGGTTCGGTCGGCGCGGGGCGCTGAAGAGTTGAAGTTTTGGCTTCGTTCGACACGGTGCAGTCGCACGGGTATATCTTGAGGAGGGAGCATGCCGGAAGTCGAGTATCGCGGTCGGATTGATGTGTCATCGACTGCCATTGCGAGTATCGTCGATGATGCGGTCCGCTCCTGCTACGGTGTTGTCGGGACGTCGTCAAAAGACCTGGCGTCGGGGATCGCCACCGTGTTTTCGCCGGAGAGGAAGCGAGGCGTCGAGGTCCGAGTGGAGGACGGTCGGATTGCCATAGACGTCTACGTGATCGTGGAGTATGGGACTCGCATTGCCGCCGTGGCTCGCAGCGTGATGAATGTTGTCAAATTCAGCGTCGAACGTGCCCTGGGAGTACCTGTGGCCGAGGTCAATGTGCACGTGGACGGCTTACGCATTAGCGACGTCGACTGAGGGACCGTGCGACCGTGTCCGAGACAACAAGCATTCCAGGGGAGAGGCGTTTGACTGCAGAGAATACAATAGAACGATCGCTGGCGGATCCGAGATACGTGGTCGATGGGCCTGGGCTGAAGCGCCTGATCAGAGCTAGCTTGGGCTGGCTTCAGCACCACCAGGCTGCCATCAATGCACTCAATGTGTATCCTGTGCCAGATGGTGACACGGGGACGAACATGGTGCTTACGATGCGCTCCGCCTGGAGTGAGATCGAGGATTCGCCCGAGCGGAACGTTGGAAAGGTTGCTCGGCAGATGGCTCACGGGGCACTCATGGGGGCGCGGGGAAACTCAGGTGTCATCCTTTCCCAGATCTGGCGGGGCTTTGCACGGAGCCTGGACGAGAAGCCGGTCCTGAGAGCTGATGACTTGGCAGATGCGTGTCGGGAGGCTTCAGCAACAGCGTACAAGGGTGTCGTGAAGCCCGTCGAGGGG
Source organism: uncultured Anaerolineales bacterium (assembly GCA_964528475.1). Classification (GTDB taxonomy): domain Bacteria; phylum Chloroflexota; class Anaerolineae; order B4-G1; family B4-G1; genus SKLM01. Next base: position 23,922 of record CAZGSX010000035.1, on the reverse strand, counting down.
ACGATTCTTACGGTAGCTAGGGCGGTAGCAGACGCGGCTGAGGAGGCTGCGGGGAAGACAGATGACCTGGTGAACATGCTGGAGCGGCTCGTGTTTGCCGCTCATGAGGCGGTTGTTCTCACTCCGTCGCTGCTGCCCATACTTGAGGAGTCCGGCGTCGTTGACGCTGGAGGACAGGGACTATTCGTTATCTTGGAGGGTATGTTGCGGTATATGCGCGGGGAACCCGTCTCAGAGGACCTCCGACTCACCGAGACGGTGGATCTGACCTCTCGGACGATAGCGCACGGGGGAGAGGAGTACGAGTACGACGTTCAGTTCTTGCTGGTGGGTGAGGCTCTTGATGTGGATGGGATTCGAGAGACCATCGCGGAGATGGGAGACTGTCCTCTGGTCGTCGGAGACCCCACAACCGTCAAGGTCCACGTTCATGTTGATGATCCAGGGAAGCCCATCAGCTTTGGGGCCAGCCAGGGGTCTGTTCGCGACGTGGTAGTTGAGGATATGCAGGCCCAGTACCAGGACTTCATCCTAGGTCGTGAGGCCCCATCGGGCAGGGCTGGGTCGTCATCCCCTGCGCGAGACACCGAGGAGATCGGAGTTGTAGCCGTAGTCCCTGGAGAGGGCCTGGCCCGTGTTTTCCAGAGTCTGGGCGTCGGCGCAGTCGTGCGTGGGGGCCAGACCATGAACCCCAGCACGAAGGATCTGCTGGAGGCTGTGGACAGCCTCGGGGCCGATCAAGTCGTCATCCTGCCCAATAACAGTAACATCATTATGGCTGCCCAGCAGACCCGCGAGCTCAGCGACAAGGAAGTGGCTGTTGTGCCGACTCGCTTTGTCCCAGAGGGCGTTGCAGCCCTGCTCTCGCTCAACTATCAGGCTGACCTGGACACCAATGTGCAGGCCATGAGGCGGGCGATGGAGGACGTGGAGACGGTGGAGATCACGACCGCCACCCGGTCTGTCACCGTGAACGGCGTGGACGTGGCTGACGGTCAGGTCATCGCCCTTCACAATGGCGAGCTCGCTGCGAGCGGCGAGAGTTTAGAAGCCGTGACGCGCGATGTACTATCCCGAATAGTCTCTCATGACTCGGAGATTATCACCCTGTACTTCGGCAAGGATGTCAGCGAGGAGGAGGCTCATGCGTTAGCCAGTCGGCTCCAGGAGGACTGGCCTGAGCAAGAGCTCGAGGTGATTCCAGGAGGACAGCCTCATTATCACTACATTCTCTCGATAGAGTAGGTCTCTTTAGTTCGCCCGCAGCTGGGCCAGTTGAATGTCTAGATTCGTTTTCTGGATACTACGATCACCGGTTGCTTGAGGCTCAATTCAGTTTGGAGGGTCCCGTGTCGAAGGTCCATGTCGTGACTGATAGTGCCCTGCGGCTGCCAGCCGCTGTAGATGGAGGTGTTTCAGATAGGGACATTGCCGCTGAGCTGGACATCACCATCGTGCCCCTGAGGGTGCGTATTGAGGGGGAGATGTTCACCGACGGGATCGATCTCGCCCGTGAGGAGTTGCTGCTGCGCATGGCTAGCGAGCGTGTTCGCCCGGAGATAGTCGGCCCGACAACAAGGGACTTTCGTCGTGTCTATGGACGGGTGACCCGTCGTACGGATCAGATTCTATCGCTCCATTCATCGTCCGGTCTGAGCCTGGTCCACGGGGAGGCGGAGCGGGCGACGGCCGCCTTCATGGGGCGCTATGACATTGTTGCCATGGACTCAGAGACTCTCTCACTGGGTTTGGGCATCCTGGTGGAAGCGGCTGCTAGGCTGGCTGAGGAATCGCTGCCCCTCAGTGCGATCATCCGGCAGATCCGCGGCATGTTGCGGCACATCTATGTCTCGCTGACCACCGATACCCTTGACTACCTAGAGCACAGTGGGCTGATCAGTGCCAGCCAGGCGATCCTTGGAACGATGCTGGACAACAAGCCCTCTCTGGCCCTGGAGAGAGGCAAGATCGTGCCGATGGAGAAGGTCATCGGTCGCGACGACGCCCTCGGGAAGCTGGCGGATTTCGCCAATGAGTTTCCGCACATCGAGAAGATGGCGATCCTTCAGAGCACCCCTTACAGGACGGAGGAGACGGAGATGCTGGAGGATGACATAGAGGTCGTGGCGGAAGACGGCAAACTGCCGGTCTTGGTGTATGGGCCGCTGCTGGCTTGTCACGTAGGGCCTGATGCTATTGGGATGTTGGTCTATGAAGGGTATGGTGGACGCTAGCTTATGATGTCGGAGCCGATTGAGCAACTGACTAAAATTCTGCGGCTGGAGGCCGAGAAATTCGAGGACAAAGCCGTCGTGGGCGGCCTAGCGTCGTACGCACACACCTGGACACGTCAGGCCACGCCGCTCTTCGGGGGGAAGGCTGCGGACTGGGTGGATGAGATCGCCGAGAGGCTGCGGACGTACAGTGATCTACCCGACACAGCCTCTCGCCGAGACGCCTTGGCGGCTCTTCGCAAGGTCATTGAGTCGGCCCCAGCTGAGGATGGCCCCGCAAAGGCTTCGCCGAAGGGTAGGAGGGCGCCGCCATCGGGCGGCAACCGCAGGCCAGCGCGCCGCTCCGGACGAGAGGAGGGGCTTGATTCGCCGGTCACGATGCTCCATGGAATCGGGCCTAAGCGCGCGGAGCGTCTGGAGCGTCTCGGCATCCATACCATTCGGGACATGCTTACCTTCCTACCGCGCCGTTATGACGACTACTCGCGGCTCAAGCCGATCAACCGCCTCGAGCTGGGCGAGGACGTGACCATCATCGCTAAGGTGAGTAAGACGCGCGTCCGCAATAGCAACGATGGGGTCCGGTACTTCCGCGCGACGCTCACGGACGGAACGGGAGCGGTGGCGGTCACCTGGTTCAATCAGCCTTATCTGGCCAACAAGATCAAGCGCGGTCAGCAGATCGTGGTCAGTGGCAGGGTCGACGAGTACCTGGGACGGCTGTGCTTCACATCCCCCGAGTGGGAACCTCTTCGAGAGGAGCTGCTACATACCAATCGGATTGTCCCCGTTTACCCGCTGACGGAGGGTATCACCGGCAGGTGGCTTCGGCGCTTGATGAAACGGACCGTAACCTACTGGGCCAGGCGCTTGCCCGATTATCTGCCGCAGTCAGTGCAGCAGGCGGAGGGGTTGCTTGACCTGGAGACCGCCATTCTGCAGGCTCATTTCCCCAGCAGTCAGGAACTGCTCAGGCGCGCCCGCCAGCGGTTGGCATTCGATGAGTTGTTTGTGCTTCAGTTGGCCCTGTTGAAGTACCGTTATGAATGGCGCTCGGAGCCAGCACCTCCGATCCCAGTGAAGGACGACGTGCTCAACGCCTTTGTCGAGGGTCTGCCGTATGATCTCACCGCGGCACAGCGACGCTCTCTCCGGCAGATCGTGGATGATCTGCGAGCGAGTGAGCCGATGACCCGCTTGTTGCAGGGAGATGTTGGGTCGGGCAAGACCGTAGTGGCCGCCGCGGCTCTGGCGCTGGCTTCCGCCGCGGGATATCAGGCAGCGCTGATGGCCCCCACCGAGATTCTGGCCGAACAGCACTACCGGACCGTTAATCGTCTCCTCCGTGAGAATCTCGATAGCGACGTGGAGGTGGCGTTGCTCACAGGAAGCGTCACGGGTGAGGATCGGGAACGCGTCTACCAGGGCTTGGCGGAGGGGCACATTGATGTTGTTGTCGGTACCCAGGCCTTGATTCAGGAGTACGTGAAGTTTGATCAGCTGGGTTTGGTCGTGGTTGACGAGCAGCACCGTTTCGGTGTGCGCCAGCGAGGCGCGCTGCGGCAGAAGGGGCGTCATCCCCACCTCCTCGTGATGACGGCCACCCCAATTCCCCGCTCCCTGCAGTTGACAGTTTGGGGACACCTTGATGTCTCCGTCATTGATCAGATGCCCCCTGGTAGGAAGGAGATCGTCACGAGGCTCCTTCTGCCTACGGAGCGGGAGCGGGCTTACGCCTTCGTGCGCAGTCAGGTGGAGGAGGGGCGGCAGGCATTCATCATCTGTCCGCTCGTTGAGGAATCACCCCATGTCGAGGCGAAGGCAGCTCTGCAGGAGTACGAGAGGCTGCAGGAGGACATCTTCCCTGACCTCAGCATGGGCCTTTTGCACGGCCGGATGACGGGTGATCACAAGGATATCACCATGTTGCAGTTTGCCCGAGGAGACCTCGACATTCTCGTCGCCACATCGGTGATTGAGGTTGGGATCGATGTCCCAAATGCGGCAGTAATGCTCATTGAGGGCGCCGATCGCTTTGGACTGGCCCAGCTTCACCAGCTCCGCGGCCGGGTCGGCCGCGGCAATCATGCTTCATATTGCTTGTTGGTTAGCGGCTCCTCCTCGGACGAAGCGAGGGAGCGACTTGAGGCGGTGGAGGCCACCACCGATGGCTTTGAACTGGCCCGCAAGGATCTGGAGATGCGCGGGCCCGGTGAGTTCCTTGGCACCCGCCAATCCGGGTTGTCGGAGGCCGTTCTCGAGATGGAGCTGGCCAGCATCGCTGACCTCAGGTTGGTTGAGCAAGCCCGCGACGCGGCGCGACGCTTCTTCCAGAGCGATCCGCTGTTGGTCGATCCAGCTCACCGCTTGCTGTCGCGACGTGTGGAGCGACTACTGGAAAAGGGAGGCGAGATCAGTTGATTCGGACAGCTCTGTACCCTGGGACGTTCGACCCTGTTCATCTCGGTCATGTTGATATTGCCGTGCGGGCGGCCAAGCTGTTTGAGAATCTGGTGGTTGCCGTCTATGACCGTCCTGCCAAAGACCTAATGTTCACCGTTGAGGAGCGGGTGAGCTTGGCGAAGGAAGCGCTCGAAGATCTTCCCAATGTTCGCGTGATGCCCTATGGGGGCCTAACGGTGGAGTTCGCCCGTGAGGTAGGCGCGGAGGCCATCGTACGTGGACTGCGTGCCATTTCTGATTTCGAGCTGGAGTATCAGATGGCGCTGACCAATCGTGAGCTTGCCCCCGAGATCGAGCTCGTCTGCCTGATGACCCGCCAGGCTCACGCTTTTCTCAGCTCCAGCATCGTCAAGGAGGTAGCGCTTCTGTCAGGGGATGTGGACGGTATGGTCCCTCCACACGTTGCTCGTGCGCTCGAGGCAAGGCGCCGCACACGAGAGGAAAACCACGAGCCCGTGCCGGTGGTCTCACTGCGCGACTAGAGATACGGAGGCGATGATGGATATCCTGCATCTGATTGACCGCTTGGAGGAGATTGTCAAGGACAGCCGGCGGGTCCCTTTCAGCAGCCTTCGCCTGGTTGATGTCGAGCGCATTTGGCCGTTGCTAGATCAGATGCGCATTGCCATCCCCGACGAGATGCGCCGGGCCGAGCGCATAATGCGGGAGAAGGAGCGAACCAAGGCTCAGGCGACAGAGGAGGCGGAGCGCATCATCGAGCTAGCTCGCCGTCAGGCGGCGGAGTTGGCGTCAAGCCACAGCGTTAAGCGGGCGGCCGAGGAGGAGGCGGACGCGATTCGCAACCGGGCCAGGGAACAGGCGCGCAAGATCGTCGCGGGTGCGGACGAATACGCCTTCGATGTCCTGTGTGATCTGGAGGAGGATCTCAAGCGAACCCTGACGGTCATTGAGAATGGTATCCGGACGGTTGAAGCTCGGCAGGGAAGACTCGAGGCGCGCAAGGCGAGCCAGTCTTCGGCCTCCGAGCCCAGTTCGGAGGAGGAGACGCCCTCTGGCGAAGAGGGGTCTGAACCTTGACATGTTACTGCCGCCCCACTATAATATCGGCTGCAGTGTGTGTCTTGAGAGTTGAAGAAAGGGAGAGTTGAGAGGCAATGGGTGCAGTACCAAAAGTAAGGATTTCAAAATCGCGAGGCCGCAAGCGGAGCAGCCAGTGGAAGATCAAGCCTCACCACTTGACCACCTGTGAGTGGTGTGGTGAGCCCAAGCGTCCCCACCACGTGTGTATGAATTGCGGCACGTACCGGGGCGAGCAGGTCATTGAGATTCAGGAGGAGTAGCGCTGCGACCCGTGATCCGCGATCACATCTAGCATTCACAGCTGAAGAGAGGGAGCCGTTGGCAGGTAGGTTTGTCTATCTATTTCCAGGACAGGGCTCTCAGTACGTTGGGATGGGGCACGATCTCTACAGGGATCACTCCATAGCCCGCGATGTTTTTGCCCAGGCCGATCAAGCCCTGGGCATTTGTCTGTCCAGGATATGCTTTGAGGGGCCCCCTGAGACGCTGAATGATACAGTGAACACGCAACCTGCTATCCTGGCCGCCAGTGTGGCTGCGCTCCGAGTGATGAGATCGCAAGGGCTACCTAGTGCCGCCTACGTCGCGGGGCACAGTATGGGGGAGTTTAGCGCCTTGGTGGCCGCTGGCGCTCTCTCGTTCGACGCGGGTCTCGGGCTCGTTCGCGAGCGAGGCCAGCTGATGAAGGAGGCCGGCGAGCAAAGCCCAGGAGGCATGGCGGCCATCCTGGGGTTGGACCGCGAGGCGCTGGAGGATGCGTGTACCTATGCTCGAGAACAGACCGGCATGCACGTGGGCGTAGCGAACGACAACTGCCCGGGGCAGGTAGTCATCTCCGGGGCGTATAGAGCGCTGGCGTGCGCCAGCGAGGTCGCCAGGGAGGGCGGTGCCCGGCGGATCATTTCTCTGCCGGTGAGCATCGCTGCGCATTCTCCGTTGATGACGGAAGTTGCTGAGGCCTTTACACAGCGTCTTGAATCTGCGCCACTGCGAAAGCCGGGGGTCCCGATTGTCATGAACGCCGTTGGCGAACCCTTAATCGATCCTGGGGCAATTCGTCGCGCTTTGGCGAGACAGCTAACGTCTCCCGTGCGGTGGACGGAGTCGATGCAGTGGATGCTGTCTCAAGGCATTGATCTGTTCGTGGAGGTAGGGCCGAAGAATGTGCTGACCAACCTCCTGCGTAGGATTGACCGGTCAGTGAGAGGAATGACGACGACTGACGTCCTGGCATCGGCGTAGTGAAGGTGACGTTGGCGGGTGGAACCCGGCGAGGGTGGTCTGCACATCCACGGGTGGGAGCGTTGAAGAAGGCGACTGCACGACCGGCGCGTGGGCGCGAGTTTGATGGAGGGAGTGACTGTGGACTTCCATGGTAAGGTAGCTGTCGTCACGGGGGCATCCCGGGGCATCGGGCGCGCCATAGCGCTGGAGTTGGGCCAGCGGGGCGCGAGCGTGGTGGTCAACTACCATAGCAGCTTCGAGGCGGCGAATGAGGTCGTAGATGACATCGCGCAGACGGGCGGAGACGCGATTGCCGTTCAGGCCGACGTTGGCGATTTTGATCAAGCCACGGAGCTCATCAACGCTGCAATTGACACCTACGGCCGCATCGATATACTAGTCAACAACGCCGGTACAACGCGGGACCAGCTCCTCATGATGATGCGGGAGGAGGATTGGGACATCGTGTTGCGTACCAATCTGAAGGGAGTCTTCAACTGCTGTAAGGCAGCTGCCCGGAAGATGCTACGTCAGCGTTCTGGTAGGATCATCAACATCAGTTCGGTATCGGGTATTGCTGGGCAGGGCGGTCAGACCAATTACGCCGCCTCCAAAGCTGGGGTCATCGGGTTCACGAAGAGCTTGGCGAAAGAGCTGGGCCCCCGGAATGTGACCGTCAATGCTGTTGCTCCTGGCTTTGTTCCCACGGCTCTTACGGAGGATTTGCCGGAGGACTTGAAGCGGCAGGCTATCGAGGCGACGGCTTTGCGGCGCATGGCCCGACCGGAGGAGATTGCGTACGCAGTCGCTTTCTTGGCGTCCGATCTGGCTGCGTTCATCACGGGAGAAGTACTCACGGTCGATGGTGGCCTAGTGATGCAGGGATGACCGATCCGCCACCTGCCGAGCTGAAGGGGAGACGAGCGATGGAGACACAGGCAGAACTGGGAAAGATAAGCGTTGCGCCAGGTGTTTTGGTCACGACGGCGCGCCTGACAGCGTTGGCCGTGCCAGGGGTCGCCCGGCTGACTGGACCCCCTGGAATGGGGCGCCTTCTCCAGAGCAGTGGCGTCAAGGTTGACGTTACCGAGAACGGTGTCTACGTGGAGATCTTTGCGATGACGAACCCCGACGCCAACATGCTACGGGTGGGGCGCAAGATCCGCGAGGAGGTCACGCGGGCGCTCCAGGATATGGTTGGTGTCGATGTTGAGGCAGTCGATGTCCACATCGAGGATGTAGCACTTGCGTGATTGACGTTGAGTGGTGAACGGCAGGGATTGGCATGGCAGTGAGGGGCCGTCGGGAGGCGCGGATTGTAGCTCTGCAGGCCCTATACGAGGTTGATTGTGCAGCGCATCCACCTGCCGTGGTACTTGACCATCGACTCTCCGAACACGATCTTCCCCCTGTCTATGAGGATTTCGCTCGGCATCTCATGACTGGCGTTCTGAAGCATCAGGATGTGCTGGATGCCTTCATCCACGAGCACGCTCCGGAGTGGCCTCTCGAGCAGATGGCCTACGTCGATCGTAATATCCTCCGCATGGCCATCTTTGAGTTTGCGATTGACGGGACGACCCCGGTCAGGGTTGCCATCAATGAAGCTGTTGAGCTGGCCAAGAGCTTCGGTTCCGATAGCGCCCCGCGTTTCATCAACGGGGTGTTGGGCAGTGTTGTGAAGCACCGCGTTGCGATTGCCGACGCGGCTCGGAATGCGGAAGACGGGCCATAATGGGTTTCTTGAACGTCGGCCCTTGGGAGCTGGTGCTGGTCCTCATCATCGCCATCTTGGTCGGAGGTCCCAAGCGGACGATGGAGATTGCCCGTGCAATAGGTCGTTTCTCAAGGCAGTTGCAGGACCTATCGCGCGAGTTCACGTCCGCTATTCAGGCCGAGATTGACGCGGTGGAGACTGAAGCTGGCAGGGCCGGCCTGGATCTGGAGCAGGTGGGCCAGGAAATCGAGGGTGTATTGTCGGGCGCGCCGCCGCCCGAGGCCGATGGGGCGGAGGATAATGAGGCGACCGCAGGATCCTCCGCCGCTTTAGGTCAGGGTCAGGCGGAGGATACGTGAGCGACAACGCTCGGATGTCCATCCTTGAGCACCTGAACGAGTTGAGGAGCCGGCTCCTAAAGGCTGTCTTGGCCCTGATCGTCGGTCTGGTGCTTGGAACCTTTGTCGCTCCAGATCTCCTCCGCCTTATGATCGCTCCCCTGGGCGAACAGGTGCCCCTTGCCCTTGGGCCGGTGGAGGCGCCGCTTGTCTTCTTCAAGGTATCTCTCATTGTTGGTCTCGTGCTCGCGATGCCGGTCATCGTCTATCAGCTATTCCGGTTCGTAGCGCCCGGTCTTATGCCACAGGAGAGGCGCTACGTGCTGCTTGGTGCACCAGCTGCCGCCCTCAGTTTTGCAGGCGGTGTCTTGTTTGCTGCCCTGGTTTTGCTCCCCGCTGCCATACCCTTCCTTCGCGGCTTTCTTGGTGGCATCGTCGATCAGCGGTACTCCATCGACCGCTATGTCTCATTCGTGAGCACCATTCTGCTCTGGGCGGGTATCGTGTTTGAGACGCCACTGGTCATGCTGTTTCTTGCCAAGCTTGGTGTTATTACACCATCGGGGTTTGCCAAAGCGCGCCGAGGCGTCGTCATCGCGGCTGCCGTGGTGGCCGCCATCATCACCCCGACCCACGATCCGTTCAACATGATCCTCATCATGGTGCCCTTCCTGGTCCTCTACGAACTGGGTATCCTGCTGGCCCGGATTCTCTGACAGCCGTCAGTGGGTGTCAGCGGGGGCATGATGGATCGGGTTTCTGGACTCAAGGGTACGGTGGTGGTGTCCGTGTTCACACTCTGCTGTTCCACCGTTTGCTGCGCGACGGGAATCTACGCAGTTGCTGATCACGGACGCCTGCTCCATCTGGGGCCCTCCGCTGGGATACCGATGGTCCTGCTCGGGATCGTCGTGTGGATGTACCTCCACTGCTCTGGTCGAGGCTTAAGCCAGAGGGTGGAGAGAAAAAAGGGACGACCGATAGAAGGGGGATGTAGCATCATATGAGCCGAGAACGCGTGATCATAATGGGAGCCGCAGGCCGCGACTTCCACAACTTCAATGCCTATTTCCGTGACAACGCTGACTTCGAGGTGGTGGCGTTCACGGCGGCGCAGATCCCGAACATTGAGGGGCGACGGTATCCGCTCGAGCTGGCAGGTGATCTCTATCCGCAGGGTATTCCCATCCATTCCGAGGGGGAGCTGACCGAACTGATTCGCGAGCTGGACGTCGACCAGGTTGTCTTCGCCTACTCCGATGTGTCCCACGAGCACGTGATGCACAAGGCCTCGGAGGTGCTGGCAGCGGGAGCTGATTTCCGGTTGATGGGTGCCGACACTACCATGTTTGAGAGCACAAGGCCTGTGGTGAGCATCTGTGCGCTCCGAACTGGCAGCGGCAAGAGTCAGACCACTCGCCGGGTCTGTGATGTCCTGGCGGAGATGGGAAAGCAGGTCGTCGTCATTCGCCACCCCATGCCCTACGGAGACTTGGCCGCTCAGGCTGTCCAGCGCTTCGCCAGTTACCAGGATCTCAATCAGCACAATTGTACGATTGAAGAACGCGAGGAGTACGAGCCCCACATCGACCGCGGTTTCGTGGTCTATGCAGGGGTGGACTACGAGCCAATCCTTCGCCAGGCGGAGCAGGAAGCGGACATCGTTGTGTGGGATGGTGGCAACAACGATCTGCCTTTCTACCGGCCTGATCTGCATATCGTGGTGGCGGATCCTCATCGTCCTGACCACGGCCGGCGTTATCATCCCGGTGAGGCCAATTTGTGGATGGCCGATGTGGTGTTGATCAACAAGGTGGACACTGCCGGGTCGGACGGGGTGGCACGGGTGCGGGAGGACATCTACGCGGTTAATCCCGATGCCACAGTGATCGAGGCAGCCTCTCCGATCTTCGTCGAGGACTCGAAGGCCATCCGCGGCAAGCGTGTGTTGGTCATTGAGGACGGGCCGACGCTCACCCACGGCGGGATGGCGTACGGGGCGGGCGTGGTCGCTGCGCGGCGCTTTGGGGCCGCGGAATTGGTCGATCCACGTCCTTATGCCGTCGGCTCCATTGCGGAGACCTTCGAGAAGTACCCTGGGACCGGTGATCTGCTGCCTGCCATGGGCTATGGAGACGAGCAGGTTGCGGAATTGGAGGAGACCATCAACGCCGTTGACTGCGATCTCGTGCTCGCGGCCACACCCATTGATCTCCGACGGCTCATCGATGTCCGCCATCCAGTGGATCGAGTCCGCTACGAGCTTCAGGTGATCGGGCGGCCGACGCTGAAGGAGATCCTGCAAGAACGGTTCAAGTAGACCAAATCTGCCGGGAGCCGTACCACCTTAGGGCCAGGCAATGTCAGATTGCCTGGCCTTTCCCTTGCTCGACTCGGAGGGCGCAGCTCCAATGGAGGGTAGTTGCACGACCCTCGCACTGTCCGCCGTGATGACTTGAGGGTTCACGAGAGGGATGAAAAAGTGGGCCGGGCAGGACTCGAACCTGCGAAGGCTGAGCCAGCGGATTTACAGTCCGCCCCCTTTGCCGCTCGGGACACCGACCCACGATGCGCTGCCTGCGTCTTGATTGTGACGGGCTGCGTGAACAACCCGCAACCCTGAGCCGGCGATGGGATTCGAACCCATGACCTACTGATTACAAGTCAGTTGCTCTACCGACTGAGCTACACCGGCAGCGACCAAAATTATACCACAACTGCCCTTACCGTCAAGTACAAGTTGCCAGACTCGGTGGCCGAGGGCGGTCGCGCGGGTGATTCTCTTGCGTGTTAACCTGGCCCGTGCAGCCCCGCCAGGGTGAACGCATTCCCGCCTGGCTTGGCAAACTGGTCGGTCGCCGCGCAGTGGGATTCAGCCGCTTACTCTGGGGGCGAAAGCTCGATGGGCTCTCGCTCCCCGAGCACCGGAACAGGATGGCGCACGTTCACATCCCACCAGGCCAGAAGGAGGGCTAGGTATTCCCGCGTCTTCCACACGACCTGCTCGGCCGAATAGATCCGGCGGTCCGCCGTCACCGCGACTGTGTCGATCCCCAGGGAGTCGCACGTGTACAGCGAACGGCCTGTGTGGAAGCGCTGGGTAACCACCACCAGCTCGTCGACGCCGAAGATGGCTCGAGCCCGATAGCAGCTGTCGTAGGTGCGCCGCCCCGCATAGTCGAGCACGATGTCTGCCTCTGGAACCCCCAGACGCATAGCGTACTCCTTCATAGCCTGAGGCTCGTTGTAGTCCACGCGGCGGTTATCCCCGCTGCACAGCAGCTTCTGTACTCTACCCGCCCGGTGCAGGTCAGCGGCCGTGGACACGCGATCGGCCAAGATGGGCGTTAGCGACCCGTCGGGCCACACACCAGCGCCCAGCACGAGCGCGACGGCCCGGGGCGGCACAGCCTCGACCCGCTCGAAGATGCGATCCTCGTACCGCTTCTCCACCCAGTAGCGGAGCCCGAGGAGCACGCCCAGCCCTGCCACCCCACAAGCTGCTGTCACCAGGAGTACCCGTCGCACCAACTTCAAGGTAACCCCAGCTCCGCCCACAGTGCGTCGATGCGATCCTTCACCTGGGGATCCATTCGGACGATGTCCGGCCATCCCCGCGTGTAGCCCTCCTCAGGCAGCTTTGCCGTGGCGTCGATGCCTATCTTCCCTCCGAAGGAGTGGTGATACGATGCGTGGTCCAGGTGGTCCACCGGGCCATCACTGATGATGACATCACGGGACCAGTCGACGTTGCCCAGCGCCTGCCACGCGGCCTCCGTTGGGTCGTGCACGTTCACCCAGTCGTCGACGACCACAATACCTTTCGCCAAACTGAGGAGGGCCAATCCCCACAGCCCGTGCATGACTTTGCGCGCGTGTCCGGGGAATTGCTTCCTTACGCTCACCAGCACCAGGTTGTGGAAGACGCCGGGTGAGGGCATCGCGAAGTCGACCACCTCCGGGAGGAAGAGCTGCACCAATGGGAGGAAGAGGCGCTCCGTGGCCTTGCCCATCCAGTAATCCTCCATGGGCGGGATACCCACCACCGTGGCGGGGTAAATGGGATCTCTGCGATGCGTGATCGCGGTGACGTGCAGGGCGGGAAAGCGTTCGACTGGTGTGTAGTAGCCCGTATGGTCACCGAAGGGCCCTTCCAGCCGCTGATCCGCCGGATCGACAGTTCCCTCAATCACGATGTCGGCGTTGGCGGGTACCTCCAGTGGCTGGCTGACACACTCGACCATGGGCACCGGCGCCCCGCGCAGCCAACCCGCCAGCAGGTATTCGTCGATGCCCGGGGGGAGAGGGGCGGACGCGCTCCAGATAGAGCAGGGATCGCCTCCCAGCACCACCGCGGCCGGTATTCTTCGGCCTCCTGCCTCGCGCGTCTCCCCTGGTCCTTCTCTCCCGTGGGCTTCCGACGACGTCTGCATTTGCATGGCTGTCCGTTCGTGCTCTGCTCCCCCCTTGTGGCGCTGCCAGTGGACGAGGAGTGTGCGATCATCGATTTTCTGCAGCCGATACATACCGACGTTGCGGGCGCCGGTCTGCGGATGACGCGTCACCACCTGCGGAAGCGTGATGAAGGGCCCTCCGTCTCTTGGCCAACAAGTCAGGATCGGAATACCGTCCAGCGACGCCCTATCGGTCGTGACTACCTCTTGCACAGGGGCTTTGCGAACCCGGCGGGGCCGGAGCCCGGCGGCCCGCAGGGCGTTGAGGAGCGTTCCACCTCGCTTCACGGCCTGGACTGGGCCCTCAGGCATTTGGGTGTCGAGCAACCTTCCCAGATTACGCCGCAGGTCCTCCAGCTCATCGACGTGCAAGGCCCAAGCCATGCGCTCCGCGCTGCCAAACATGTTCATCAACACAGGGATCTCATAGCCCTGCGGGTTCTCAAACAGAACAGCCTTGTTCTGCTCAGCGGGCCCTTTTGAGATCCGGTCTACGATCTCGGTCATCTCCAGCTCTGGCGATACAGGGTGCTGGATGCGGAGCAGTTGATCACGGGACTCGAGAAGGGTCAGATAGCTGTGCAGCTCTTCGGTCGTCATGGCTCCTTCTTGGTTCGTCTCTAGATCGTTATCCACCGGCAGACCCGCCGCTCCGCGGCGTCCACGGCGACGTAGAGCCCAAGTCCCAGGAGGCTCATCGCCGTCACCCCGGCGTACATCCGGGGGTAGTCGAAAAGCGTGGTTCCCTGCAGATAGATATAGTACCCCAATCCATAGCGAGTGGCAAAGAGCTCAGCGATGTAGAGCACGGCGACGGCTGTGCCGATGGACTGCCGCACGGCGGTCAGAACTGCCGGCACGCTCGCTGGAAGATACACAAAGCGGAACAAGGCCCGACGCCCAGCGCCCAGACTGCGCACGCTGGTGACGATCTCGGGTCGGATCGCGGCTGCGGTGTCCCGAACCAGCACCAGGACCTGGAAGAAGAGGATCAGCGTGACGACCAGAATCTTGGCAGCGTTCCCCACCCCCAGGAACAGGAGCACCACCGGTACCAGGACCACCTTGGGGATGGGGTAGAGCAGATAGATTAGGGGGGAAAGGAGTTTGTTCAAGCGTTGACTCTGACCCAGCATCAACCCCGCTGGCGTCGCCAGCGCCACGGCGAGCGTGATGCTGGCGATGACGCGCAAGAGGCTGGCGAGCAAATGCCGTCCCAATTCACGGGGCAGTTCCCGGACCATGGTGCCTAGCGCTGCGAATGGGGTAGGGAGGATGGGAGTTTGGGCGACAAGCGCGACGATCTCCCAAGTTACCAACAGCACCCCGGCTGCACCCAGAATTGCCACCCCGCGAGCTTGTGTGCTTTGCCCGTCGCCTCGCGACGCACGAACCGCATCCTCACGTGTTGACTCGCTCATCTCTCTTGGGGTGGCTCTACAGACTCTCTGTACCCTGGGCCGCTGCTGTGGTCAATCGCTTCACGCAGCAGGGAGCATGCGGATTGATAGGCGACTGAGGACCGATAGGCGGCATTGGCCGGGTGCGGGTTGTCGGTTACCTGTGCCCCCCGGTTGGGCGGATGGTGCAACAACAGAATCTTCTGCCCCATAAAGGCTGCCTCCTCGATGTTGTGGGTGACAAGCACGACCGTAAGACCCGCCTCGGCACAGAGGTCCAGCGTCAGGATCTGCAGGAGCTCCCGGGTTGGCGCGTCGAGGGACGAGAAGGGCTCGTCCATCAGCAGCAGATCCGGCTCCAGGGCCAGAGTACGGGCAATGGCCGCCCGCTGTCGCTGTCCCCCCGAGATTTGGCGGGGATATTTGTCCGCCACTTCGGCGATGTCGAGCCGCGCCAGCCAGTCGTCCACCCGGGCGCGCGTCTCCGACCGACTGATCGTTTCGTCCTCTGGCACATGGCGGCCGTCGGGTCCGTAGAATCCTCGGATCCGGAGCCCCAGAGCGACGTTGTCGTAGACGGTGGCCCAGGGCAGCAGGCCGTATTCCTGGAGAATCAGGCCCGTCCTTGGACGGGGCCGTACCACTGCCTGGCTGGCGACCAACACCTCCCCTGCTTGGGGATGAAGCAGGCCCGCAAGCAGCAGGAGCAGGGTGCTCTTGCCGCAGCCCGATGGGCCCAGGACCGACCAGACCTCGCCTGCTCCGACCGACCAGGAGAAATCGTCGAAGACGGGCGCTTGATTGGGATAGGCGAAACGTACCTTCCGTAAGGTGATCATGGTGTTGAGTGGGGTGTCGCACCCGCGTTGCCGTCTTGGAGGCCGATTCCGTCAGACAGCAATGCCCTTCCAGAGTAGGGCAACTCGGGCCTCCATATGCATGGCGCGCGTGGGCTAGGGCAGGAATGATGCATTGACGCAATCTGAGTAGGCAGGCACCGTGGATAGCCGGCCGGTCTCTATGAGCCAGTCCACAGCGTCGCGGAACTGATCCGCGCTGGGGAGTCGGTCACCGGGGTAGTCAGGAAGCTCATAGGTCCCTAGTAACGGCTCGGGAACCACGTTCCTCGCTGTCAGCAGATCGCCCCAGCGTGTCTTGTCGTCGTTGATCGCGCTGCTCGCCTGAGAGACGGCTCCTAAGAACGAGCGGATGGCATCAGGTCGTGTTTCAGTCATCTCCTTTGTGAAGGCGTAAACGCTGCAGCTCACATCGATGTGTTCTGTGTCGTCGACGATGACAGCTGTCCCATCCAATAGTGCCAGCGAGCCCAGAGGCTCGGGCAGAGTAGCCGCCTCCAACTCGCCGGAGCGAAGGAGGGCCATCCGCTCCGGGATCTTAGGAACGGCGACGGTCTCGATCTCAGCCTGTGAGAGCCCCTCGGCCTGAAGCAACCGATAGGTGACATACTCGATGACCGTGCCCTCAGATACGCCAATCGGGACCCCAGCCAGATCCTCCGGCTCGGACAGTCCTGACTGCGGTGCGGCCATGATGCGAAACTGCGGGAAGGCCACAGTAGGCCTCATCGCATCGCGCACCGCGACAACTCGAACTGTGTCGCGGTTGTACAGCGCCAGGGCAACCAGATCGGTGATGATGACGTCGAGCTTGCCCGCTTGGAGTAGCTGGTCCCGCTCCGCTGCGGAAGCGACGGAGACGAGTTCCACCTCCACCCCGTGCTGAGAGAAGATCCCCTCCTGATCGGCGACGAAGATCGGAAGCGCGTCTAGAATGGGCAGCACACCAATCCGGAGAGGAGCGGTGTCCCCGTTTCCCCCACAACCGGAGGACAGCAACAGGAGCGCGACGGGGAAAACGTGCAGCAGGAGTTGCCGTGGGCGCGACCCTCTGCTCAGGCACGGCGACCTTCCGAAGCTCATGGGAGCCAAAGCTCCGACAGCACGCTGAGAAGGAGGATGACGCTGATAGTTCCGTTGATGTTGAAGAATGCGATGTCAACTCGTGATAGGTCATCGGGGTGCACAAGTCGATGCTCGTATGCGAGTAGGCCGGCGACCAGCGTCAGTCCCACCCAGTACGGCCACCCCAGCTGGGCCCACGCCCCCAGGATTGCCAGCAGCACCACTGTGACCACGTGACATGCTGCCGATAACCTAAGCGCTATGGCGATGCCGAACCGTGCTGGGATGGAATGAAGCCCAGCGCGTCGGTCGAAATCGACATCTTGGCACGCGTAGATGATATCGAAGCCACCGATCCAGGCGGTCACCGTACCCAGAAGCAGCCACGCTGGCACATCACTCGGTGAGAGCAAGGAGCCGCGTACCGCTGCCCACGCTCCCATGGGGGCCAGGCCGTCGGTGAAGCCCAGGATGAAGTGGGAGAGCCAGGTGAAGCGTTTGGTGAACGAATAGCCTGCGAGAAACAACACGGCACCCGGCAGAAGAAGGGTGGGCAGGGGACCGAGCTGCCAGGCTGCCACCGCCAAGACTCCCAGGGAGAGCAGTGTCCCGGCCCATGCCGTGGAGGGCGTGACGGATCCAGACGCGAGCGGCCGATTCGCTGTCCTTGGGTTCTCGGCGTCGATCGCCCGATCGATGATGCGATTGGCACCCATGGCCACCGTCCGTGCTGACGCCATAGCAACCGTGATCCAGATCACGTCGTGCCATGCGGGCCATTCGTCGGCAGCAGCCAGGAGCATGCCCAGGTAGGCAAAGGGAAGCGCGAACACGGTGTGCTCCACCTTGATCAAGGCCAGGTAAGCCTCAATCTTGTCCACAAGCGCCATTGGCTGTGAAACCTTCCCCTTGCCCATCCTCTCCACCCTGTCCATTCCCGTGATACCTCAGCTGTGCCCACTCAGCTCCCTCGGCCGATGCCTCACCGGATGTTGTCGTGGCGCTGTTGTCCCGCCATGCCAGGATCTGCCTAGCCGCCGTCGCAAGGGTTGGGTCATTCTCCCCCGTAGCCATCAGCTCTGTGACACCCTGCCGCCAATGCAACGACAGCTCACGGCTCCTGGAGCGCGCAGCCGACCGAGTGGGGTCGAGGTCGAGACGGTACAGTCACGTTATGGCCGGCGGTCGGCAGAGAGGCCGAGGAGTAGCCGTCGCCTCGCTGAGTGGAGCCTCAGTCCACTTCCCGGTGCAGAGGTGCGCCGCTAGCTACCTCACCGCACGATGATTCGCCAGTGCCGTCTTCTGCTGCTGGACGAGGCGCTCGATGCCCTGCTGCCCCAGATCAAGCATCTGAGCCAGATTCTCCCGCGAGAAGGGGGCGCCCTCCGCAGTGCCCTGTATCTCAATTAAAAGACCATCCCCAGTCATGGCCAGGTTAAGGTCCACGTCGGCGTCCCGATCCTCTCCGTAGCACATATCCAGCCGCACATCGCCATCCACCATCCCCACACTGATTGCCGCCACGGGCGTGCGAAGCACACGTGGTGGCACTACTTGTTCTGCGATCAACCGGTGGAGGGCTAAAGCCACGGCCACATAGCCGCCGGTGATGGAGGCTGTCCGGGTACCACCATCGGCCTGGAGGACGTCACAGTCGACGATAAGCATCCGCTCGCCAAGGGTCTGTAAGTCGACGGCGGCGCGAAGGGAGCGGCCGATCAGGCGTCGTATCTCCTGTGTGCGGCCCCTGAGGCCGTCCGTCTCCCGAGGCGTTCTCGTCTGGGTGGAGCGGGGCAGGAGGGCGTAGGACGCCGTGAGCCAGCCGGAGCCCCTTCCCGCCATCCAATCCGGTACGGCCTCTTCGACAGTCGCATTGCAGAGCACTCGAGTCTCGCCTGCCTCGATGAGCACGGAGCCCTCTGGATGCGCGATGTAGTCGAGGGTGAAGCTAACAGGGCGTGCTTCGTCAGGACGGCGGCCGTCGGGGCGCTGCGACGTTTCTTCCATAGTGATTCGAATTATACCACGCCGACCATGCGCGACAAGAACTGGCCAGTGGGCGACGTTCTGTTCCTTGCTCCGCCGCCCGCGCACCGCGGTCACACGGGGCTACACGGCGTGGCGTGTAACGCCGGTAGACGCCCTGCGGGCTGCATCCACTTCATCGGGAGGTAATACCCGGCCCAGGTCGCTCAGATCCGACGGCTGGGCCAGCCCTGTCAGCGCTACGACCGGAGAGCGCGCCGGGTGCATTGAAAACCACAGACGGCACGGCTCGGTTAAACCGTGACTCCATCAGGGTCAGTGGTGGGTTCGCGTCTGATTCGATGCCGGCGACCCGGGTCGCCGGTTGATGAGCCACGTCGTCAAGAGGGCGGCCGCCCCGACGACGCTCAAGCACAAGTTGAGAATCTGGTCCAGCCGCCATCCCAGGAGAAGAGGCCACTCGTCTGCCCGCAGGAACCCTACGATGAAGCATCCGAGGCCGTGAAGCATCAGCCACATGCCGAAGAGCGCCCCCTTAGGGTGTCGACGCTGGTTGAGGATCAGGAGCGTGACCAGAACAACGACACCCCAGGCCGCCCCTAACAGCTGTACGGCCACGCGTGGTTGCCGAATGCCATACAAGTCTGGCAGATCGAGGGTCACCGTCCAGAGCAGGCGTTGGTGAGGGTAGGACTCGATGCCCCAGGCGCACCCGACCGCGAAGCAGGCAAGCCACGCGAAGATCGATAGGAGGGACCCGCCAGGCGACGTGATGTCCAGGATGCTGAGCAATGGTATGCGACGGAGAAGGCATACCGCCGCACTTCCCAGGATCACACCGACGAGCGCGCCCTGCCAGGCCAGTCCTCCGTCCCAAGGTTGTGCCGCGCGCCCTACATGATGTCCGTAGTAATCCCAGCGCACCGCAACATACACGACCCGTCCCAGAATCAGCGCTCCGAACCCGCCGCCCAGCAACACGTCCACCATCGCCCCGGCGCTGATCCCGCGGCGCCGCGCAAGCACGAGGACGAGCGCGGCAGCAAGAATCACCCCCAGGTTGACCAAAGCCGGATAGCTGTGAACGACGAGCGGACCCAGGCGGAATAGAATTGGCCTCAAGATGGTGCTCCTCTGTGATGCGCTTTGCTCAACACCGGGCCGCAGGAGCCCCAGCTAACCAGCTGAACAAGAGGACAAGCAAAGAGCCGCCTCGCTTCGGAGACGGCCCCCTGCGGTGCTATCGCTGCCTCTTGAAGGCACATGTTCCCATCAGAGCAGCTCCGTCCAGCGGGTCCGACTTTGGCCGGGGATCCTGCTGAACGACTCGGATGTCGGCTGTCGACTGACTACTCGAGCTCGACGACTGCGCCGGCCTCCTCCAATTGTGTCTTGGCGTCCTCGGCCGCTTCCTTTGCCACCGCCTCCAGCACCGGGCCGGGCGCGGCATCCACCACTTCCTTGGCCTCCCGCAAGCCCAGCGATGTGAGCTGGCGCACGGCCTTGATCACCTGGATCTTCTTGGGACCGACCTCTTTGATGACTACATCGAACTCGGTCTTCTCCTCAGCCTCTTCTTTTTCGGCGGCCGCGGTGGGCATCGGCCCCATCGCAACGGGCGCAGCCGCGCTCACGCCCAGCTTCTCCTCCAGCATTTCAACGAGCTGAGATGCCTCCAGCAATGTGAGCTCGCTTACTTGGTCGACAATCTTCTCTAGATCTGCCATCTCTGAACTTCCTCCTTGCATATTCTGCCGCAATGTACGGCTGTTAACTCAACCTCTCTGCGATCCATAGCACGTAGTGTCTTGCGCTGACCCGCCGAGGCATTCGCCTCAGTGCGGTCAGGTTAGGCTGGCTCGGCGGCTGCTTCAGCCGGGCTGGCTCCTTCCTCCTCTTCCAGCTTGTCCGCATAGGCCTGCAGTACGTTCAGGACCTGCCGAATACCGCTGGCGACGACGTTCACCACCTGTCGGCTTGGCCCGCTCATCGCACCCAGTACCTGCGCCAGCAGAACCTCGCGCGGCGGTAGATCCGCGATCACCTGCACCTGCTCGGCGGACAGCAGGGACTCGTTCATCCAGGCACCCTTGAGATCGAGTACCCCGGTCTCCTGCTTGGCCTCAACCAGCGCCTTGGCCACGGGAGGAATCTCACCGATGCAGAAACTCACTGCCGTGGGCCCCGTCATCCATTCTGCAGGGAGCGACAAGCCCTTTTCCTTCAGTGCCAGGTCCAGCAAGCGGTTCTTCACCACTTGGAACTGGGTCGCCATTGGGCGCATCTTGGCTCGGATCTGCTCCATCTCGCCAACGCTCAGGCCTCGATAGTCGACCAAGATGAACCCTTGACTCTTGTCCAGCATCTCCCCGTACTGTGCTACACGTTTCTCTTTCTCTTCGCGTGTTAGCGCCAAATTAACTCACCTCCTTGTTAGTCTGTGACATAAGAAAACCCTGGCCGCGCCGATGCAGGGACGCAGGTCCAGGGTAGGATTCGTCACGTGCCTCGGCAGGCCGTCATTAAGCGCGTAGAGCGCGCCTGCGGTCTTAGGCTATGCAATTGTGATGCGGACGCCCCGGTAAGCCTAGAGTACAGCCTCCATCGCCAGGGCTTCCGTCGGGTCGACCTTAATCCCAGGCCCCATTGACGAGGTCACCACCAGCTTGCGCAGGTACCTGCCGCTGGCACCGGGCGGGCGAGCCTTCACAACGGCATCCACCATCGTTGCGAAGTTATCAACCAGCTTCTCCGTCGGGAAGCTGACCTTCCCGATAGGAACGTGCAAGTTCGCGTGCTTATCGACTCGGAACTCCACGCGACCGGCCTTGATTGAATCGATCATCTCTGGCAAGTCGTCCGGCTGCACCAACGTTCCAGCCTTGGGGTTAGGCATCAGCCCCCGAGGCCCCAGGTAGCGGCCCAGGCGGCCCACCTTGCTCATCATCTGCGGCACGGCGAGCGCGGCGTCAAAATCCGTCCAGCCGTCCTCGATCTTCTTCAACCACTCATCGCTATCCGCTACGTAGTCGGCCCCGGCCTCCTTGGCGATGTTCCCAGCCTCGCCCGCGGCGAAGACCAGAACGGTTATCTCCTTGCCGAGCCCATGCGGCAGGCGCACAGTGTCTCGCACTTGCTGGTCAGCGTGCCGTGGATCGATCCCTAGTCGGAAGTGTGTCTCCACCGTCTCGTCGAAGTTCGCGAAGCTAAGCTCCTTAACGAGCTCCAGCGCCTCCCTCGGCGAGTAGAAACGAGTCCGGTCCACCTTTTCGCGTGCTTCCTGGTACTTCTTACCATGCTTTGCCATGAAATAGTGACTCCTCGTGGTTCGAACGGGCCTTGCCCTCCCACACCTTCAGCTTAATGATTCCCCAACGATGACTCAGTCCAAGGGCCCTGCGCCCCGTCAGGCATGGGCCAGCAGGTGTCCCCATTTCGCTCCGTTACTCCTCGATCCGGATGCCCATACTCCGTGCCGTTCCTTCGATCTGCCGCATAGCACCGTCGATGTCGACGGCGTTGAGGTCCTTCATCTTCGTCTTGGCGATATCCCTCAGCTGATCGCGGGTAACGGTTCCCACCGTCTCGCGGTTAGCTTCTGCCGATCCCTTCTCCACACCCGCGGCCTTGCGCAACAGATCTGCGGTTGGCGGCGACTTGAGGATGAAGTCAAATGACCCATCGTGGTAAATGGTGACCTCGGCCGGGATGATGTTTCCTGCCTGTCCTGCCGTGCGCGCATTATACGCCTTACAGAACTGCATCAAGTTGATGCCGTGCTGAGCCAGCGCAGGACCCACCGGCGGGGCCGGATTGGCCTTGCCGGCCTGAATCTGCAATTTGACGACTGCTTTAACTTTCTTCATCATCTCACCTCAAACGAACTCACACGATCACTAAATCTTCTCTACCTGCAGGAAATCAAGCTCCACCGGCGTCTCGCGACCGAAGAAGGAGACCATCACGTGAACCGTAGCTCTGTCCATGTCAATGCTGTCGACTACGCCGATGAATCCGTCGAATGGCCCGTCCACAATACGGACCTTCTCCCCTGGCTTGAACGAGACCTTGATCTTCGGGGCCTCGGCCTCCATGCGCTCCATGATCCCACTGACTTCAGAAGGACGCAGTGGCGTGGGCTTGTCACCCATTCCGACGAAACCGATCACCCCCGGCGTGTCCCGCACGACATACCAGGATTCGTCGTCCAGTATCATCTGCACCAGCAGATAGCCGGGAAATATCCGACGCTCGACGGTGCGCCGCTCCCCCTGGCGAAGCTCCATCTCGTCCTCGGTGGGAACGACCACTTGGAAGATCTTGTCCTCCATGCCCAAAGACTCAACACGACGATCGAGCTTGTGCTTGACCTTGTGCTCACGTCCCGAGTAGCAGTGGATGAAGTACCAAGCACGCTCATCCTGAGGCTCCGTCAGTTCTGCTTCCTCGAGAGCGCTCTCCTCCGTCTCCTGTGCCAGCTCTGCCATCGCCGCCTCCGGCGATTTCGCCGAGGGCTCATCTGAGACGGTTGCCTCAACGGGCTCACCCGCCGATGAGCCATCATCTTCTGATTCTGACACCGGCAACTCAGGGTTATTGCCCTGCTCTTCTACTGTGACTTCCTCGTCCAAGTCGTCTTTTCGCTCCGCGAACATATACTCAACTCGCTAGCTAGCTAAATCATCTCTCTGTTGATCATTACCGCCAGCAGAGCACCTGCCACGGCAACGAAGACCAGCACGCCAATGGAGACCAGGTTTCCGGTGAGCAGCCCTCGTAGCTCCAAGGCGAACAAGTAGTCCAGTACCCCCATCAGCACGGACATTGCAATGGTCACGGCCAGGACGATCTTCGTAAGGTTCTTGGCTTCCTCTCGTGTTGGCCAGTGAACCTTACGCATCTCGGCTCGCGTGTTGCGCAGGTATTCGGCCAGGGCGTTATCCCTGAGCCGATTCAAGAACGTTGTGTTGTTTTTCTTTGATTTTGCCACTCTGACGGCCCCCTGAGCGAACTCCGCGACAGACGTACTCGCTACCCGTACTCTCACATTTTAAGACACCGCCAAGCGCGCGGCGGTGTCTTCATACATCCAGGCAGGCCAGGCAGGAATCGAACCCGCAACCTTCGGTTTTGGAGACCGCTG
>CAZGSX010000034.1:0-27930 GCA_964528475.1 uncultured Anaerolineales bacterium | reverse complement strand
ACCTCTCAAGGGACCTGGTCGAACCAAGGAATCTCCCGCCCTGGCAAGCCGTCCACCACGGCCGGCGGGTATGGAAACCCGCCCTACATACTGGGTCGATCTTGAGACCCGCGAGCGCATTCCTAAAGACAGCGCACTTTGGTATCGAGGCTTCATAGCAGAAAACTAAGGAGGGAGCGAAATGAGTAAGAAGATAGAGAAACGAACCCTAGGCAAGAGCGGCATTGAAGTGACGAAGATGGGCTTCGGCCTGTGGGCGGCCGGCGGTGACGTCTGGGGCCCAACGCAGGATCAAGAGGTGCTCGACGCCATCGACGCGGCCCTCGATGCCGGGATTAACTTCTTCGACACCGCGGACGTCTACGGCGGGGGCCACAGCGAGGAGCTGCTGGGACGGGCAATGAAAGGTCGCCGTGATCAATTCGTCGTGGCCACCAAGATCGGCTGGATTGACTTCGACGGCGATGCCGGGCGGTCGGCCTACGACACTGTCGACAAGCTGGTGGCGGGGGTGGAGAGCAACCTCCGGCGGCTCCGGACTGATTACATCGACGTCATCCAGAGCCACATCGACTTCCGCGACCCGACGATGGAGGTCTTCGTGGAGGGGTTCCAGAAGCTCCAGCAGGACGGTAAGGTGCGCGCCTACGGCGTCAGCACTAGCGACCTCGACTACCTCAAGGCCTTCAACAGTGACGGCGGGTGTTCGACGCTCCAGACTGACTACAGCATCCTCAACCGGACTCCGGAGGCGGAGATCTTCCCCTACTGCATGGAGCACGACATCGGCGTCATCGTCCGCGGGCCGCTGGCCATGGGCATCCTGACCGGCAAATTCACGCCCGACTGGACGTTCCCCGAGGACGACTGGCGGCGACGCTGGCAGGAGAATCCCGAGGAACGGGAGATCTTCCTGCAGGACCTGGAAAAGGTCGAGAAGCTGCGGCCCCTGGCGGAGGACCGGACCATGGCGCAGTTGGCGATCCAGTTCGTGATGGCCCATCCCGCGGTCACAGCGGCGATCCCCGGCGCGAAGACCCCGCGCCAGTTGAAGGACAACGTTCAAGCGGCGCTGCTGCCCCCGCTAACGGATGAGGAGATGGCCCAGATTGACGCCATAACCCCGCCGGGTGGCGGGCGGAAGATCTGGCCGGCTTAGCAAGCCATGCGTGCACTAATCACGACGCTCGGACCTATCGCGCGCAGCGAGGTGGGGATGATCCTCCCTCACGAGCACATCTTCGTCGACCTGGGGCCGATCGAGGAGGCCAATTACCTGGCAGCGGTGCCGGGACCGGTGATCGATTTGATGGGACCGGAGATCGCCAAAATCAAGGCGCTGGGCATCGCCGCCCTGGTCGAGTGCACGCCCCTCGGCGTTGGCCGCCGCGCCGACATCGTCCGCGCCGTCTCCGAGGCCACAGATTTCCCCATCCTCGTACCGACGGGGATCTATCGCGAGCCGTGGGTTCCCCAATGGGCGCACGAGGCCAGCGTGGGCGAGATCCGCGACTGGATGATGAGCGAGTTGACGGGACAGATCGAAGACAGCGGCGTGCAGGCAGGCTGGATCAAGCTCAGCGCCGGCGATGATGGTCTGACAGCGACTGAGACGAAGATCCTGCGGGCCGCGGGGCAGGCTGGAAAGGCGACCGACGCCGTCATCGGCAGCCACACGATTCGTGGTCGTGTGGTTCTCAATCAGATGGAGGTCCTGGAGGAAACAGGATACCCGCTAGACCGGTTTGTCTGGATCCATACCCAAGCGGAGCCCGATCTCGATCTGCATCTGGAGATCGCCCGGCGCGGCCCGTGGATCGAGTACGACGCAATCGGCAGCGAGGCGGATGAGTTCTACGTCGAGCGTATCCTGCGCGTTCTAGAGGCGGGGTTGGGCCACCGGCTGCTGCTCAGTCACGACCGCGGCTGGTACGACCCTTCGCTGCCGAGCGGTGGCGTGCCTCGCCCCTTCACCTACCTCAGCGACGTCTTGCTGCCCAAGCTGCGAGCCCTCGGAATTGGCGAGGATGTGATTCACCAACTGACGAGCACTAATCCGTTCGATGCCTTCGCGCGATGACATCCCGCACCCACAGGGACACCTATGAAACAGCACCGTGAGACTGGCTGGACCTTCGTCGATGAGAACGGCAGCTTCACCCTGCCGGACGCGGATCGAACAAGCTATCTGTACTTCCCCCTGGTGAATGAGCGCGGCATGGTCTCGGCGGTCACGCCGACGCTACACGGGGACGTCAAGACAGCTCACGATACGTTCCTGACTGTACCCGTTTCTGTGGAGGATCTTCACCTGTCCCGGGCGGCGCGGAATGTGTGGGTACAGGTGGAGGGGCAGGAGGCCTGGTCGGCCACGGGCAACTCAGCCGCCCAGGTCGCCCGCCGGTTTTCTCCTGACGCTGAAGACGTCCACGTGCTGGCAGGGTTCCTCTGGCACCGCGTCGTGCGCACTGATCCGCGGCTGGGGCTGCGAGCTGAGATAACCTCCTTCGTCCCGTCCGACGACCATGCAGTAGAGCTGATGTGTGTGGAGTTGGTGAACGTGTCGTCGCGGCGGGTCACGCTGACTTTGACCACGGCGATCCCAATCTACGGTCGTTCGGCAGACCGTCTGCGGGATCATCGCCACGTCACCTCGCTCCTCCAGCGCATCCGTACCCATCCCTACGGTGTCCTCGTTTGTCCCAGCCTCGCCTTCGACGAACGTGGACACCATCTGAACGACACCACGTACGTGGTGTTGGGGATCGAGGCCGATGGTACGCCCCCGACAGCGTTCTCTCCGGTGCTGGAGGACTTCGTGGGCGAGGGTGGCACGCTCGATTGGCCTGAGGCGGTGATCGATCACCGATCGAGGGGGCTGGGGGTGGGGGCGGCAATCGATGGCTATGAGGCAATGGGGGGACTTCGATTCGGTCCCGTTACCTTGGCCCCTGGAGAGGGGTGCGCCTACGTCCTCATCCTGGGCATCTTGCAGCCCAGCGAGGCGCCGGAACCCCTGGTCGAGCGATACGGGTCTCGGCCTAAGCTCTACACCGCGCTAGCGCGGACCGAGGAGTATTGGGAAGCGAAGCTAGCGCCGGCTGGCGTGGACGTAGGTGACCCACGCTTCAATCGTTGGATGAAGTGGGTGGCCCTACAGCCGACGCTGCGCCGGATCAGCGGCAACTCGTTCCTTCCCTACCACGACTATGGCCGTGGCGGACGCGGGTGGCGCGATCTGTGGCAGGACCTGCTGGCGCTCATGCTGATGGATTCCAAGCCAGTGGATGGACTTCTTCTGGGCAACTTTGCCGGGGTGCGGATGGACGGAAGCAACGCGACGATCATCGGCACGGCGCCCGGTGAATTCAAGGCGGATCGCAACGAAATCCCCCGCGTCTGGATGGACCACGGGGCATGGCCCCTGGTGACGACGCAGCTATACATCGACCAGACCGGCGACCTGGCTTTCCTCCTGAGAGAACAGACCTACTTCAAGGATGGCTGGGTCGATCGTGCCCAGGCAGTCGACGAGGCATGGGATGAGTCTCAGGGCACCTCGCTCAGGACAGTGGACGGTGGGCTCTATCGCGGCACGGTGCTGGAGCATCTCCTTGTTCAGCACCTGACTGCCTTCTTCAACGTAGGTGAGCACAACAGCATCCGACTGGAGGGGGGGGACTGGAATGACGGGTTGGACATGGCGCGGGAACGAGGGGAAAGCGTCGCCTTCACCGCGCTCTATGCCGGGAACCTGCGGCGTCTAGGAGCCTTGTGCCGCGGTCTAGCAGGGCAGGGCATCACTGAGGTTGACCTGGCTTCTGAACTCGTCTTGCTGCTAGATAGATTGGATAGCCCGGTCGACTATGAGCTTGTCGCGGCCAAGAGGGGGCGTCTCGCACGGTACTTCGCGGCTGTTGGCGAAGTCGTGACGGGGACGAAGGTAGGCATCTCGCTGCAGGATCTGGCACGCGATCTCGATTCAAAGGCTGAGTGGCTCACGAGCCAGCTGCGGGCGAACGAGTGGGTCGACAGCGCCGAGGGCTTTGGCTGGTTCAATGGCTACTACGACAACCGCGGCCGTCGGGTCGAGGGAGATCGACCAGATGGCGTGCGTATGACACTCACGGGCCAGACCTTCACTCTGATGTCTGGCGTCGCCTCGGACGCTCAGGCCGCTGAGATCGTCCGGTCGGTCAATCACTACCTCTGGGACGTTAAGGTAGGAGGCCCGCGGCTGAACACAGACTTCGGCAACACAGCGGAGCTCACCGCGACATTGGGAAGGTGTTTTGGCTTCGCGTTCGGGCATAAGGAAAACGGAGCGATGTTCAGTCATATGGCGGTGATGTATGCCAATGCCCTATACCAGCGAGGTCTAGTTCAAGAGGGGCATCGGGTCCTAGATCGCATCTATCGCCACAGTCAGGATTTCCGCGTAAGCCGGATGTATCCTGGCATTCCAGAGTATATCAACGCTCGCGGACGGGGCATGTACCCCTATCTAACCGGTTCGGCCAGCTGGTACCTGCTTACCATGGTCACCCAGGTCTTCGGGGTCAGAGGATGGAGAGGGGAGCTGGTCTTGGATCCGAAGCTACTGCGCGAACAATTCGATCCTGCTGGACGAGCTACCCTCTCAACCGTCTTCGCGGGGAAGCTCGTGACCATCGTCTACCTCAACCCCGATCGCCTGGACCACGGAGCGTACCAGGTGGCGACGGTGCGACTAAACGGCAGGGCGTTGCGCTTCGAAGCTAGAAAGGAGACACAGCTGATATCACGGCAGGTCTTCGAAGCGCTGCCAAGAGGCGAGTTCCATTGTCTTGAAGTTGACCTAAGAGAACACGAGATGTGAGGGATCCATGAAGCAGCCATTGTTGGAAGTCCACGAGTATGCCGGTGACGGATATCGACCGCTAGTGGACTATGGTGCCTGGCGAGTGGCGGTCCTGCGCTTCGCGGAGGACATGCTGCCGCAGAATATCGCTTACTTCCAGCGTCACGAAGAGACAGACGAAGTCTTTGTCCTGTTGCGGGGGCGATGTATCCTCTATGTCGGCGAGGGCCAGGAGCGCATCAGTTCACTTCAAGCCGAGGATATGGTGCCGCTCAGAGTATACAACGTCAAGCGGGGCGTCTGGCACAATCACACTCTGAGCCGTGATGCCGTCGTACTGATTGTCGAGAACCAGGATACTGACGGCCACAACTCGCCCCTCTGCCCGCTGGAAGAGCGGGAGCGCGAACGCTTGATTGAGCTTCACGCAGAGCTGTGGAACGGCCGACGGGTTGACGACGTAGGGAGCCGATAAGCCATGCGAGCACGAACGCTACGGGTGTTGATAGTCGGCGTCTTTCTGCTAACAGCTTGCGGCAGACCGTCGGAGAGAGTGAGCACGCCGACGCCGGAGCCTATAGCAGCGACATCGCTGCCTGTAGAGGAAACCAAGGTTCTTTACCTTGACCCCGGTGGACACCTCGAGGATCGCGTGGATGACTTGCTCTCGCGGATGACGCTGGAGGAGAAGGTGGGGCAGATGGCGCAGGTATCCATGCACTGCATCGTCGAGGAAGATATCCGCGACCGGCTGCTGGGCAGCATGCTTAGTGGCGGCGGCGGGTCCCCGCGACCCAACAATCCCGCCTCCTGGGCAGATATGGTGAATGGTTTCCAGGCATACGCGCTACAGACCCGGCTTGGGATTCCTCTCATCTACGGGGTGGACGCTGTACACGGACACAACAATGTCTACGGGGCGGTGATCTTCCCCCACAATGTCGGCCTGGGCGCGGCAAACAATCCCAACCTCATGGAGGTAATCGGGCAGGTCACGGCACACGAGATGGTCGCCACCGGCATCTACTGGAACTTCGCGCCCGTGGTTGCGGTGCCCCAAGACATCCGCTGGGGCCGGACCTATGAGGGCTATAGCGAGGATCCGGAGATCGTCTCGTCGCTGTCTGCAGCCTACATCCGTGGGCTGCAGAACATCCGTGGACAGCGGGATCTGGCGGCGCCCACGACCGTGCTGGCGACGCCTAAGCACTTCGTCGGCGACGGCGGGACGACATGGGGGACATCCAGGATATACCGGATCGATCAGGGCGTGACCGAGGTCGACGAGGATGCGCTGCGTGAGATTCACCTGGCGCCCTACGTCACTGCACTGGACAACGGCGCTTTGAGTGTGATGGCCTCCTTCAGCAGTTGGCAAGAGACGAAGATGCACGCCCATCGGTACCTCCTCACCACGGTGCTCAAGGAAGAACTTGAATTCGAAGGCTTTGTCGTCTCCGATTGGGAAGCGATCGATCAGCTTTCGGGCACCTACTACGACAAGGTGGTCACCGCGATCAGTGCTGGCATTGACATGGTGATGCTGCCATGTAAGTACGATCTCTTTATCACCGCCCTGATGGAGGCGGTAGAAGAGGGCGACGTGCCGGTGGCACGCATCGACGACGCCGTTCGACGCATCGTCGCCACCAAGTTCCGACTGGGCCTATTCGAGCGCCCGTACGGCACCGATGCCTTCCTGGAAGAGGTGGGCTCTGAGGCGCACCGCGAGGTGGCCAGGGACGCAGTGCGCCAGTCGCTGGTGTTGCTTCGCAACGAAGGTGGCGTGCTGCCCCTCGACTACAGTGAGCCCGAGATCCTCCTCGCGGGGCGCGGCGTGCACGACATCGGTATGCAATGCGGGGGGTGGACCATCGGTTGGCAGGGGTCCACTGGGAACATTACCCCTGGGACCACGTTCCGCGACGCAATGGAGGATGCGGTGTCCGCCACTACGACGGTTAGGTACGATCGCTTCGGCCGTTTCGAAGACGTGGAGAGCACAGCCCGCGTCGGCATCGCCGTCGTGGGAGAGCGGCCCTATGCTGAGGGGCTTGGAGATGATCCAGATTTGGCCCTCTCCGATGTCGACGTCGACATGCTGGAGCGTATCCGACAGAAGGTCGACCGGCTGGTGGTAGTCGTCATCGCTGGACGTCCTCTCATCATCACCGACCACGTGGACGACTGGGACGCGCTCGTCATCGCTTGGTTGCCGGGCACCGAGGCTCATGGCATCACCGATGTCCTGTTTGGCGACTACCCGTTCGTTGGTCAGCTGCCCTACACCTGGCCCCGCTCCGCGGATCAGCTGCCACAGGGGGGGCTCAGTGAGGACGCGGCGCTGTTCCCACTCGGGTATGGGCTGACGACAGATGGGGAGTAACTTGACTGGGTCGATGAGATTAGCGGGGGATGGTCCTCCCGCCGCGGGGGAGTAGGAGGGCAACCCATGCAATACGGCTATTTCGACGACGAACAGAGAGAATACGTCATCACAAACCCGAAGACACCGGTGAAGTGGATCAACTACGTGGGAACGCTGGAGTTCGGGGGTTATGTGGATCACACGGGCGGATCGGTGATCTGCCGGGGTGACCCGGCCTTGAATCGCATCACGCGATATGTGGCACAGCTCCCCGCCTCCACCTTCAACGGAGAGACCCTTTACCTGCGTCTCCCGGAGGGCGGGGGCTACCACGTGTTTTCCCCCTACGTGGTGCCCACACTGGACCGCCACGAACTCTATAGATGCCACGTGGGGCTGGGCTACAGCCGCATTGTGTCGGAGCTCTACGGCGTACACACGGAGGTCACGATCTTCGTGCCCAAAGGGGTAGCATGCGTGATCCGCGACATCAAGATCACCAACGTATCCCGTGATCCGTTGGCGATCGACGCCATTCCAGTAGTGGAGTACTCCCACCCCAACGCACTGCTGCAGTTCACCAACGCGGACTGGGTGCCGCAGACGATGCAGAGCCGAGCCCACCGTGAGCCAGGCCGGCTGCTGATCCTCACCCAATACGCCTTCATGAACAAGGAGAGGCGGATCAACCTGTTCACCTCCAACTGTCCGGTGAGCTCATTCGAGTCCGAGCGACGGCGGTTCCTCGGCGCGGAGGAGTACGGCGGCTGGGCCAGTCCTCTCAGCTTGCAGCGCGATGAGCTGAGCAACTACGAGGCGCAGCGCGGGGACAACGTTGGGGCCCTGTTGCACCATTTGGGCAACGTACAGCCCGGCGAGACCGTGCGGCTCATCACCCAGCTGTGCCAGGCTGAGAGCGTTGAAAAGGCTTGCCCTCTGATCAAGGCGTACAGGAATGCGGAGCAGGTCGATGAGGCGTTCCAAGCGTTGAAGGCGTTCTGGAGCGACTACCTCTCTCCCTTGCAGGTCGAGACGCCGGACGCAGGTATGAACAGCATGCTCAACATCCATAATCCCAGACAGTGCCACACCACAAAGAACTGGTCCCGCTATCTCTCGCGGTATCAACTGGGATTCGGGGCGCGCGGCATCGGCTTTCGCGACAGCTCCCAAGACGTGATGGGCGTGCTGGCCCACATGCCGGAGGAGGCCAAGACGCTGATGCGGCAGCTGCTTCAGGTGCAGAAGCGGGATGGATCGGCCATGCATCAATTCAACCCCGCGACGATGGTGGCGAATGAAGGGGATTCGCGGGAGATGGAAGACCGTCCCAACTACTACGGCGATGATCACCTATGGGTTGTCCTGGCCATGACCGCCTACCTGAAGGAGACCGGTGATCTCGCATTCCTGGATGATGTGATTCCCTATTATGAGAAAGACAGGGCGGACCAACCGCTGGAATCCGGGACGGTCCTGGACCACATGGAGCGAGCGATCGGATTCACCTGGGAGCACGTGGGGCGCCATGGGCTGCCATTGCTGGGTTTCGCCGATTGGAACGATACGGTCAACTTGCCGACAGGCTCCGAGTCCGTGTTCGTCGCGAACTTGTTCGGCAAGGCTCTGCTGGAACTCATCGCGCTGGCGCGCCACATCGGTGACGAAGAGCTCGTCGACATCTACAGGCGATACTATCAGGCGATGAAGGAACGGGTGAACGAACATGCCTGGGATGGTGAGTGGTACGTACGCTACTTCGACGCTGAGGGCCGTCCACTGGGCTCTCGTCAGAACGACGAAGGGCAGATCTACGCCAACGGTCAATCGTGGCCCATCATCTCTGGATTCGCCACGGAGGAGCGGGCCACCATGGCCCTCGCAGCGCTACACGAAAGACTTAACACCAGCAAGGGGATCAAGCTGAGCACTCCGGCGTACGATGGGTACGATCCGAAAAAAGGAGGGATCACCACCTATCCCCCGGGCGCTAAGGAGAACGGGGGCATATTCTTGCACATCAACCCGTGGGTGATCATCGCGGAAACCATGGTGGGGAACGGCGGGCGCGCCGTGGAGTACTACGGCCAAATTAACCCCGCGGCGAAGAACGACATCATCGACGAGTATGAGTGCGAGCCGTACGTGTACGCTCAGAACATCCTCAGCGACGAGCATCCTCAGTTTGGGCTAGCCCGGAACAGCTGGCTCACGGGCACCGCCTCTTGGGCCTACCAGGCGACCACTCAGTACATCCTTGGTGTGCGACCCACCTATGACGGACTGCGAATCGCGCCGGTCATCCCCAAGCACTGGAGTGGCTTTAAGGCGACACGGGTCTTCCGCGGGGTCACCTACCGGATCTCGGTGAAACGGGTAAGCGACGGGGAGCAGCCTTGCCTGTCGGTGGACGGGCAGGCTGTGGAAGGGAACCTGGTACCCCTGCCAGCTGAGAGTACCAAGGAAGTCACTGTGGAAAGCTGGGTTAGATAGCGGACCCCTGGTCACCAGGACGGGACTAGCCCCGCACGGGGTATGCGCTGGCTATCGCGAACGGTCGTGAGAGAGGGGCAGGCGGAGCTGGCCCGTGGGAGGGGAGAGATTGTGTCCGCCGACACCGAGCAGTCGCACCGGACGCTCCGGGTCCCATGTCTCCTGGAGAAGTACCAACGCCCCACGATAGATGTCAAGGTCGGAACGAGTGGGCACTTCCAGGGTCATCTGTCGGGTCAAGGTCTCGAAGTCCGCGTAGCGGAGCTTGATGGCGATGGTCTCAGCCTCCACGTCCGCTCGCTCCAACCTTCGCGCTACGCTTCTGCTAAGGCGCCAAAGAGCGCGCTTTAGATCGTCGAGGGCCCGGAGGTCACGACGAAACGTCCTCTCGCGGCTCACCGATTTTCGCTCGTGCTCCGTCACCACGGGGCGGTCGTCGATCCCCTGGGCCTTGCGGGCCATCTCTGCGCCGTGCTTCCCGAAGCGGCCCGCCAGCACCTCCTGGGGGGCGCGCGCCAGATCCCCTACCGATGTAATCCCTAGTGCGGACAGCTCCTCAGCCGTGACTGGGCCGATGCCCCAGATGACGTGCACAGGGAGCGGCGCCAGGAACTCCGCCTCCTCCCCGGGCCGCACCACGGTCAGCCCGCCGGGCTTGTCGTGATCTGAGGCAACCTTGGCCACCAACTTGTTCGTCGCCACCCCCAGAGAGGCCGAGAGGCCGACCTCTTGCCGCACTCTCTGCTGGATACGCGACGCCAGGGAGACGGCGTTCTCCCACTCCTGGACCCCGCGAGTGAGGTCGAGATACGCCTCGTCGATGCTCATCCTCTCCACTGCGGGAGTCTCCTCGTCCAGAACGGCCATGACACGGCGGGAATAGTCGCGGTAGAGATCGTGCCTGGGGTGCAGCACAACGGCATCGGGACAGAGACGACACGCCCGATACATGGGCATGGCAGATCTGGCGCCGTGGACACGAGCGGCATACGAGGCGGTGGCGACGACGCCTCGGCCTTCTGGGTCTCCGCCCACGAGGATCGGCCTACCCGCCAGTTCAGGATTCTCCAACACCTCAACGGCGGCGTAGAAGGCGTCAAGATCGATATGGACGATAGCGCGGACGTTCGAGTTATCGTCCTGTTTGGCTGACCCTGCTCGGGGCGCGCCTGAACGCATCACGACCGATCTCTTGCGCAGTGCGTGCTAGGATCCACCAGACTCCGCCCATTGCATAGAGTAGAGCTCAT
Source organism: uncultured Anaerolineales bacterium (assembly GCA_964528475.1). Taxonomy (GTDB): domain Bacteria; phylum Chloroflexota; class Anaerolineae; order B4-G1; family B4-G1; genus SKLM01. The sequence continues at coordinate 16,979 of CAZGSX010000034.1, read as the reverse complement.
AGTAAGGTCCGCGCCGCGCAAGCAATTCCTCGTGCGTGCCCCGCTCCACGACCTGCCCGTCGTCAAGGACGATGATCTGGTCGGCGTTGATGACTGTATTGAGACGGTGGGCAATAATCACGCTGGTGCGGCCCTTCAGTAACCGATCGACGGCGCGCTGGATCTGGTTCTCCGTCTTCGTGTCGACGCTGCTGGTGGCCTCGTCCATGATGAGCACCCGGGGATTTCCGAGCAATGTACGCGCAAAGGAGACAATCTGACGCTGCCCCACGCTGAGATTCACTCCCTCCTCCCCCACCTCAGTCTGGTATCCCTCGGGCAGCGCGCTGACAAACTCGTGAGCTCCCACGGCCTTCGCGGCCGCGATCACCTCTCCGTCCTCGGCCTCAAGCCTGCCATAGCGGATGTTGTCCATGATTGACCCGCTGAACAGGAAGGTATCTTGAAGCACAACGCCCAGTTGGGAGCGCAAGCTATCCTTCGTCACTTCGCGGACGTCGTATCCGTCGATCGAGACACGCCCCTGGTCGGTTTCGAAGAAGCGCGCCATGAGGCGAATTACCGTCGTCTTGCCAGCCCCGGTCTCACCCACCAGGGCTATTCGCTGGCCAGGCTTGGCCTCCAGCGAGATATCCCGCAACACTTCCTCGCCGTCCTCGTAGTCAAAACTCACGTGGTCAAACACCACATGTCCCTCAACGGGAGGCAATTCCACGGCATCGGGCCGGTCCTGTAGCTCGGGTTCCTTGTCGAGCAGGTTGAAAATCCGCTCGCTGGCGGCCATGGTGGCCTGGAAGTTGCTGTACCGGCGGGCAAGGTCCTGAATAGGCTGGAAGAAGCGCTCGACGTAGAGGACGAACGCCACCAGGGTGCCCGCTGTCAGGGCCTCGCCGAAGACCAACCAGCCGCCCAGCCCCACCACGAGCGCCCGGGCGAGTGCACCCATGAGACCGACACCCGGGAAGAAGAGGGCCGATAGCCGCGTCGCGTCCACCTGGGCGTCAAAATGAGAGAGGTTTAGGACGTCGAAGTAACGGGTGTTTGCCGCCTCTCGGACGAAGCTCTTCGTAACCCGAATCCCAGAGATCGACTCATTCAGATAGCTATTGATAAGCGAGAGACGTTGGCGCGTGGCGCGATACGCCCGGCGAACCGCGTCGCGCCAACGAGTGGTCACGAACGCCATCGGCGGCAAGACGATGAATGTGACCAGGGCCAGCCGCCAGTTGAGGGAGAGCATGGCCACGACAATGCCCAGGAGCATCAGGGCTCCTCTGGCGAGCCCGGTAATGGACCAGGTGATGAAGTTCTGAAGGACCCCGACATCATTGCTGAGACGGCTCATCAGGCGGCCGACGGAGTAATGATTGTAGAATCCGAGCGAGAGACGGAGCAGGTGCCGGAAGAGGGCACTGCGCAGGTCAGCAACAATTCGGGTTCCGACGTAGGCCAGGGTGGCGATCCGGCTGCGGTTGGTGAGCCACTCGCCGAGGGCGGCCACAACGAAGGCACCCGTCCAGAAGCGAAGAGTCCTGAGGCTGCCGGCGCGAATCCCGTCGTCGATGGCCCGGCCGATGATCCAGGGGGATGCCACGCTCAAGAGTGAGCTGACACCCATGAGCACCACGGCCGCAGCCATCTGTTTCCAGTAGGGTCGTATGTAGTGGGCAATGCGCCGAACAAGGCGGGCATCGTACGCTTTGCCCAGCTCAGCGTCCTCGCGACCGGACAGGAGCTCGCGAATCTTCTCCTCGCGTAACTCGCGCTCCTGTTCCGCACAGCTCAGGTCCCGATCGAGCTCCCAGCGGCGACAAGGGTCGCGCCCGTCGCTATTCTTCTCCCGTGCCCCTGACTTCGTGCTCATCTCTCCTTGACACCCTCTCGTTCCCGTCTGAGGGTCCTCTCAAGAACGGCGAACTCCTCCTGATCCTTGAGCTGTGAATCGTAGACATCCTTATACAAGCCCCCCGTTGCGAGCAGCTCATCGTGGGTGCCCCGCTGCACAATGCGGCCCTGGTCAAGCACCAAGATGGTATCCGCGTGCTTGAGGGTGAGCAGCCGCTGGGCGATGACAAAGCTAGTACGTCCCTCCATCAACTCCTGGAGGGCCTCCTGAATAAGATGCTCCGTTTCGGTGTCGACGCTACTCGTGGAATCGTCGAGGATGAGAACGCGAGGGTCGTAGAGCAGCGCCCTCGCGATGGCCACTCGCTGACGCTGCCCGCCACTGAGGGTCACACCTCGCTCCCCGACCCTGGTCGCATACCCATCTGGGAAGCCGGTGACAAAGCCATGGGCCCGGGCTGCCCTGGCAGCAGCCACAATCTCATCCCGCGACGCATCCGGTCGCCCGTAGGCAATATTCTCCGCGATGGTGAGGCCAAAGAGGAAGGGATTCTGAAGGACGCTGCCGACGTGGCGGCGCAGGGAGGCAAGCGTAACATCCCTGACGTCGATACCGTCGATCAGGACGCGTCCCTCCTGCGGGTCGTAGAAGCGGGGGATGAGCTTGGTGACCGTGGACTTGCCGGAACCAGTCGGTCCCATCAGCGCGATCCGCTGCCCAGCCTCCGCGTGGAAGCTAACCTGGCGCAGGATAGGCTGGTCGTCCGCGTACCCAAAGGTGACTTTGTCGAACGTAACCGCACCGTCCACCGTCTCCAGTTCGACGGCATGGGGACGCTCTTCGATCTCCGTCGGCAAGTCGATGATCTCGAACACGCGGCTCGCGCTGGCGTTGGCAGTGGCCGCCAGGTTCACCAGGAAACCCAACCGCTGGACGGGCCCGTTGAGCATCAAGAGATAGGAAATCATAGCGTACAGGACGCCCACAGTGATCCGCCCCTCCAGCGCGTGGGGACCACCCAACCAGAGCACCAAGAATATGGCGAAGGCCAACACGAAGGAGAAGAGAGGCCAATTGTTGGCCCATACCCGGATCACATCGCGGCGCCGACGGAACCACTCGTCATTCTCGCTGTCGAATTTCTCCAGCTCGAAGCGCTCCCTGGCAAAGGCCTTCGTCACGCGGATGCCGGTCAGTGTCTCCTGCATGACGGCCGAGAGGTTCGACATCTGCTCCTGGATACTCTTGAACATGGGCCGAACCACGTGACCGAAGCGGAGCGTGGCAACGACCAGAACCGGGATAGGCAGCAGGGCCAGCAGGGCCAGCCGCGCGTCCTCCAGCACCATGGCGACGACGACCCCTACCAGCACGAGGAGCGTACCGATGAGATCCATGGTCCCGATACCGACGAACCGCTGCACCTCCGAGATGTCCGACGTGGCCCGACTCATGAGATCGCCGGTCTGGGTGCGGTCGTGGAAGGAGAAGGGTAGATGCTGCACGCTGTTGTAGAAGCGGTTGCGCAGATCATAGGCCGCTCTGTGGGACAACCACTCACCGAAGTAGCGTTGGCCAAAACCGGCCACAGCACGACCGGCGCCTATGGCAAGCACAATCCCGGCTGCAGCAAAAAGGGCCGTAGGCCGCCCGGCCGCCAACCCGTGATCGATAGCATTCTTGATCACCTGGGGCACGAACAGCCCCAAGGCAGTATCGGCCAGCATGGCCAGGTAGGCGAGCGTCAGCTGCTTCCAGTAAGGCCGCAGGTGCCCGTACAAGCGGGCGTAGATGCGCAACTGCTCGGATCGAAAGATTTTCGGCACGACGATATATGGTACCACAAGCCGTGAGGATAGCCAGTGAACGAGGCGCAGACCGCGCCGACCACTTGCGCTCCGTGAGTTAGCAGCTACTATTGCGCCAGGCAGAAGCGTTCGGAGAGCTGGCAAGATGAGACACCTTAGGCGGGCTCACCGCTGGACGGAAAGGTGATCGCGAAGGCGCTGACTGTCTTACTCGGCCACGGTGACGACGTCGATGGTGGTCCGCGTCCTGCTTCGGTATGAGAGCTGGGTGATGCAGTCAGTTGGGTGGAGACAGGACATGAGTGAGATGATGGGTGGAAAGCTAGTTCGCGCGGCTGAAGCGTGGGCTTCGAGCGAGGGGTGTGAGGAAATGGCTTCGGATTGTGCGATCGGCAATGAAGTCAGCGTGCAGGCCCACCTAGCATTGGGCTACGTTGAGACCGAGCGACTGATCCATCTCACGAACCCTCTGATGGCTGAGACAGGATGCTGACTACGGGTCTATTCCGACAGCTCAGGCAGTGAGCCGTCGTGGCGATGTTCGGGTGCTGCGCGGGCTCACCCTGCTCCCTCGAGACCGCCCAGATCGAAAAGGGAATCGATCATGCGGCTCGAGCGCCATGCGGCCAGGCTCCTGGGCCAGGTAGAACGGCACTGGCCGTCACCGTGCCGGCGACGGATCTGTGAGGCCCTGGTGGTCAAGATCGGATCCAGAGAGGACTGTGATGAAGGAAAAACCACTGGCATTGGACGCCTACGAAGCCCTAGCCGAGGCCTACGCGGCGCGCATTGATACGAAGCCGCATAATGCGTTCTACGAACGACCGGCCACGCTGTCGCTGCTGCCGGATGTTGAGGGAAAGCGAGTTCTGGATGCAGGCTGTGGCCCGGGGGTGTACGCGGAGTGGCTAGTAGATCGCGGAGCGACAGTGGTCGCTTTCGACGTCAGCACCCGGATGGTGGAGTTCGCCAGGGATAGGGTGGCGAGCCGGGGCACAGTCTTGCGCGCCGATCTTGAGGAGCCCCTCGATTTCTTGGAGAATTCCTCGTTCGACGTGGTGCTCAGCGCGCTGGCGCTGGACTACGTGGAGGACTGGAGCAGCGTCTTCAGGGAGTTCTACCGAGTCTTGGGCCCTCTGGGCGTCCTCGTCTTCTCGGTGGGCCATCCCTTCGCCGAGTATGCGCTGCATGCCGCGGGGAACTACTTCCAGACGGAACTGGTCGAGTGCCAATGGACGGGGTTCGGGAGTCCGATAACTATGCCCTCCTACCGGCGCCCCCTGGGTGCGGTACTGAACCCTCTCCTGGAGGCGAGCTTCACACTGGAGCGGATTCTGGAGCCGAAGCCCACGGAGCGGTTCAAGGAGGAAGCACCGGAGGATTACGCGGTCCTGTCGAGGCGGCCCGGATTCTTGTGCGTGCGGGCGGCGAAACTTGGTGGGGGATAGGGAGCGGAGATTCTTCGCCTGCGGCCCAGAATGACAACGGTGAGCGAGTCAGAGTGACAACCGTGGTAGCTCTCCAGGGGCAGGGCTGAGATGAGCGATTGTGCTCAACCACGAGAGGAATGAATGATGAAGGAGTGCGTCTTCTGTCGCATCGTGGCCGGCGAGAGCCCCGCCAGCGTCTTCTACGAGGACGATGTGGTGCTGGGATTGATGGACATTAATCCAGTGACGAGAGGGCACGCCATGATTATCCCCAGGCACCACGCTGCCTGTCTCGCTGAGCTGGACGAGGAAACGGGCCGGCATCTGTGGACCATCACGCAGCGGACAGCTGCGGCCTTACGCGAATCCAGCGTCCGATGTGAGGGCGTGAATCTCTTCCTGGCAGACGGTGAGGTGGCGTTCCAGGAGATCTTCCACGTGCATATGCACGTGCTTCCGCGCTACACAGGCGACGGCTTCAAGCTAGTGGCCGAGTGGGACGCGAGACCGGCGAGGGAGGAGTTGGACGAAGTGGCCGGCCAGATCCGGCTGGCGTACCAGCAGCTCTGGGATGATGGTGAAGGGCAGGAGCATGAGCTGGTACTGTGTTGAGCATCAAACGACCGGTGAACGTCGGGGGTTGCCGGACGATGGGCCCAGACACTCAGTTGGTTTAGGATCCGCCTCGTGAGTTGAGATCCCCTGCAACTTGTCAAGGACCTTGGCTTGGATCCTGCGGTGATCGAGAGGATCGATACCCTCTCCGAGCAGCACGGGCACATGGTCTGGCGGGTGGTGACAGCAGACCGGCCCTACGTGCTCAAGTGGGTGCCGGGGCCAGCGGGGAGAGCAGAGACCGAGACCTACCGACACCTGCAGGGGTTGGATTTGCCGACGGCGCAGTTCTGTGGCAGCACCGCTGAGGCTCTGCTCCTGGAGGATCTGGCAAGCAGCGATGGGTGGCCGGTGGCCGAGGCCCACGATCTGAGTCGACCCCAGGTTGCCCGAGCCATCGCACGATGGTACGGGACATTCCACGACGCAGGCGAGAGACTCCTCGCTGCGAATGACTACCCCCGGCTTTCTGGCGCGTGAGACGGATGAGCTCAACCCCGAGACGATCCTATCAACAGCACGATCGCTGGGTTTTTCGGGTCTCAAGGTATGGAAAGAAGCAGCCGAGCACGTTGATCTACTCAAGAGCGCTGCTGAGAAACGGACCATTACCCTGAACTACAATGACTTCTACTGGACGAATCTGGACCTATCCCGGCGGGAAGGGAAAGACATGGACGCGATCATCTTCGACTATCATCTCCTCGGTGTGGGGATCCGCTACTCCGATGTCAAGGACGTGTGCAGCCCCCCCTCCGACAGGGCAGCAAGGGCTTTTCGGGAGGCCTATGGGCACATCGACCACGGGAGGAGATACTAGACCGGCCGCTGGCCACGTTGTACGCCCTGCACGGAGCAGCGGGGGTGGACAACTTTCCGGCGTGGGCGCGCACCAGCAGGCAGGGAATGATCAACGGGATTCTGGAGAAGGACCTGGTCGAAGCAATCTCTCTGGCCCGGGGGCTGGTTGGGTAGGTTGGGGAGGGGGTGGTCGCAGATGGCTTTTGACGGGGGACTGCCGTGAGGGGGAAGTGCAGGGTGATAGGGCGGAGGCACTAGCGAGCCGCAGATTGTGGTTTGGCAGCCGCCGCCAGGGGTTCGTTCGCCCGCGCTCGATCGACGAACGGTTGGATCGCCCGTGTCAGGACTGTGCCCAGAAGAACGGAGAAAAGGACATACGCCGCGGTCATCGCGCCCAACTGGGAGTCGAGTCCGGCGGCAAGGCCTAAGCCAGCAATGACGAGAGAGAACTCACCCCGGGCAATTAGGGTTACGCCCGCGGAGAGACGATTCGCGCTTGGGAGGCCAGAGCCCTGCGTTGACCACCAGCCCGTCAGTATCTTGGTAAGAGCTGTCACAAGCACCAGTGCCAGTGCAGGGAGGGCCACTGGCGGCAGCGTGTTGAGCTCAATGCCCAAGCCGAAGAAAAGGAAGAAGATGGCAGCGAACCAATCGGTCAAAGGGTGCATAAGCCGATGCGTCCGTTCCGCCACCGGTCCAGACAACGTGATCCCGACCAAGAACGCGCCCACCGCCGCCGAGAGCCGTAGGCGCTCGGAGACTCCAGCCACGAGGAGAGCAAGCCCCAGGGTAGTTAGAAGGACAATCTCGTCGGAGGAATGAGAGATGAGACGGCTCAGCAGGCTCCCATAGCGCATCGCCACAAAGAGCATCATGCCGCCAGCAGCCATAGCGATGAGTACGGAGAACAGACTGGAGAGAACGCCTTCGCCAATCAGGAACATGGCGACAAGAGGCAGGAATAGAGCCATCGCGATATCCTCGAGTACCAGGATACCCAGCACCGTCGGTGTCTCCCCGTTGTCCATCCAACCCAGATCGGTGAGCAGCTTGGCGATAATCCCTGAAGAAGAGATGTACGTGATTCCGCCCAGGAGGAGAGAGCTCAAGAGGCTCCAGTCCAATAGGAGGCCAGCAACAAAGCCGGGAGGGAAGTTAAGGACGAGATCGATAAGACTGGCCGGTAGCGTATCACTGAGGCTATCCTGCAGCCGCTCGCTTGAGTACTCAAGGCCCATGGTGAAGAGCAGGAGAATCACTCCGATCTCAGCTCCCAGACGGACAAAGTCCTGACAGAGAGCCAGGGGCACGAGGCTGTTGTTGCCCACGGCCAGACCCACCATTAGGTAGAGCGGAATCGCGGACACGCCCAGCCGATTCGCCAAGCGGGCCACGATGGACAGAACGAATATGATCGCCCCCAACTCGATCAGGGTCAGGGACATTACACTGGCACTCTGAATCTCCACTAAAGCAAGCTTCCTTATCTAATCGGTAGTAGCCCCTGCCTCCGGCAAGGACTTTCTCATTGACGCGCACCCCAACAGGCATAAGCCTCCGCTGAGCATCAGCGACACACCGGGGTCCTCCTGAATTGCGAGCTGACCGCAACTACGCTCCTGGGGAGACGGGCCCGCCACCAGCGTCTGGGTCGCTGGAGAAACCACCAGCCCGTCAAGCGCTCCTGGGGTCTGCGCTACACGACACTGGTATTATAGCGACTTCGACGGAGACGTCAACTGCCCTACGTCAAACGGTCAGCTCCACTCTCGACCGCCGTCACACCTCGAGGGGGTCTCAAGCATCCTCAGCACCTCCTTCGCGGCCCTAACTCCTTGAGCTCGCCGGAAACAGGCGACAGCTGACGGAAGAAGACACTACGCGCACCTAGTCAAAGGTCTCCGGCGATAGCGGCTCGCGTCACAAATCGCTGCAGCAAGAGGTCGGCACAGCAGCGCCGTGCGCTGCAGGGGCGGATGCCTCGGCTGCGCTGCTAGGGCTGGGGACGGAGGGCGCGCCTGTAGAAGAGATCGACATACTCCTTGACCATGCGGCGCGTGCTGAAATACGGAGCAACGGTCTTGATGGCCTCCTTCATGACCGCGACAAACCCGTGGGGAGACCCATCGTCGGCGCGGTCATAGTAGCGGGGAATGATCTCCTGTTCCAGAAGACGGTAGATCGCGTTGGCGTCCCGCTCCCACCGCTCGCCCTCGCTTTGATCGCCTTCCTCCCCGAAGGCCCAGCCGTTATCGCCATCAAATCCCTCGATCCACCAACCATCGAGGATGGAGAGGTTAGGCACGCCGTTAATGCTGGCTTTCATCCCGCTCGTGCCACTAGCCTCCATGGGAGGACGGGGGTTGTTGAGCCACACATCGACCCCGTGGACCATATCCATGGCGAGCTCCTTGTCGTAGTCCTCGACGAATGCGATCCTCCCGGCGAACTCGGGGTTCTGGGCCACCTGGAACACTCGCTGGATGAGCCGCTTACCCTCAGTGTCGTCCGGGTGCGCTTCGCCCGCGAAGACAATCTGGATGGGGCGCAGGGGATCCGTCACCAGAGCCTTGAGCCGCTCGATGTCGTGAAGAATCAGATCAGGACGCTTGTAACCAGTGAAACGACGCGCAAACCCAAGGGTCAGAACCTCAGGATCCAGAAGGGCCCCAGAAGCGATGACGTTAGTCGCAGGTATCCTCCCGCTGTGCCAGTTGGTCTGGGCACGCTCGTCGATCTCCGCCAGCATCGAACGCTTCAGATCCTGATGCATGTCCCAAAGGACCGCTTCGGGTATCTCGTCAACCGCATCCCAGATGCTTGGCTCGTCCTGCATATCCATCCAGGCGGACCCCAGATGCTCATCCAGGAGAGGCTGAAGACGGCGGGCATCGAGCCAGGTGGGAAGGTGAACTCCGTTGGTGATGCCCTCAATAGGTACCTCTTCTTCCTCGTGGTCGGGCCATAGCCGATTCCACATCCCCCGGGCGACCTCGCCGTGTCGCTGGCTGACGGCATTCCGAAGGCCTGCTGCACGAAGAGCGAAGACCGTCGTGTTGAACCCCGCCTGGGGATCCGCCGGGTTGGTGCCCAGCTCGAAGAACGTAGCGCGGTCCACGCTCAGGTCATCGAAGGTGCCCGCGAGGTATTTCTCCAACAGCTGGAACGGAAAGACGTCGCTCCCCGCCGGCACAGGGGTGTGCGTGGTGAATATCGTGCTCTCACGGACCTCCTGGAAGGCCTCTTCGAAGCTCGCCCCGTCCGCGACGCGAGGACGCATGCGCTCCAGAACGGCGAGAAACGAGTGACCTTCATTCAGATGGAGGGCTCCGGGGTCAATGCCCAGGGACTGCAAGGCCCTCATACCCCCCATGCCGAGCACAATCTGCTGTCGCAGCCGGTGCTCGAGATCGCTCACATAGAGCCGGCTGGCGATGTTGCGATCCCAAGGGCGATTTTCCTCGAGGTCTGGATCCAAGAGATAGAGTTTCGCGCGGCCAACTGCCACCTCCCACAGGCCTACGTACACAGGAGGCTCGAGGGCTGGCACACGGACTCTCAGAGGGTCACCGTCTTCGTCCAGCACCCGCTGGATGGGATTGTAGGTGCGATCCAAGGCCTCCTCAATCTCCTCTTGCCAGCCGTCCTCGCGGATGTGTTGGTGGACATAACCCTGCGAATAGATCAAGCCCACAGCAACCAGGGGAACAGCGAGATCGCTGCACTCCTTGAGATAGTCACCGGCTAGCACGCCCAAGCCCCCAGCGTAGACGGGCAGTGAAGCGTGGAGACCAAACTCAGCCGAAAGGTAGGCTACCGGCCCCCGGACAGCGCCGCACTGTTCCGGAAACCAGCCATCCCGTGCATTAACCTCCCCTTCAAACCTCTCCATCACACGATCGTATCGTGTCAGGAAGGCATCGCGTTGTGCAGCTTCTTCCAGAGTGGTCTCGGGGAGCGTGGCAAGCATTCGGATCGGGTTGTAATCGCTGTCGCGCCACGCGTGAGGATCGAGCACGTGAAATAGGTCCCAGGCCGGTCGGTGCCAGCTCCACCAGAGATTGTAGGCGAGCTCGCCAAGCCCGGAGATGCGATCAGGCAATTCCGGCAGGGCGTGTGTGCTTGTCATCAGACCTCCTCCTTCATCATTCTGTCTACCAATAGTACCGGCAATGTGTTAGCAGAGAGCTGGGTGGACGGAGCATCGAGCCTGGCGTGCTCAAGATTCTTCGAGCAAGGAAACGCACCAGACGGGCAGAAGCTCTGACATGAGGCGGGTGCGACGACTCCTCCCCAGACCGATAGCTGCGGTAGCGATCAGCCCATTGCCACTCTCCACAGTGTAACATGGATCAGCCAAGCCGCCACCAATGTCGCGGCACGACCCCTCCCTGCCCTGGTTGGCACTAGGGGCCGAGATCGCTTGAGGAAGCGATGAGCACGCTGCAGGTGGAACCGGCGACTCCCCACTTGTTGCCACTTGCGCGTGAGAGGTTCGTCATTCCGGGCGACTTGCCGGTCGCAGGGCGGGACGATGTTCTCAAGACGCGGCTCCGCGGGTGGACGAGATCGGCTAGAATATGGTACAATACCGGTCGTGGACAGCAGATCGGTTCCAATCTGTTCACACGGGAGAAGACCGGATCTGACTCTCATTTCGGGCATCCCGATCGTCTCGGACTCAGCAACACTCGCAGAGGCACGGAGGCAAGTTCATGACTACAGACGAAAGCATCCAAGGGCTACGAGACATGCGGGAGAGAGCCCAAATGGGAGGCGGGCCCGAGAGGATCGACCGTCAGCACCAGAAAGGGAAGATGACCGCGCGGGAGCGGCTCGAGAAACTGCTCGACCCAGGCTCGTTCCGCGAGCTCGATGCCTTCGTCACCCATCGAGCCGTTGGATTCGGCGTCGAGGAGAAGAGGTTCCTCGGTGACAGCGTGGTCACTGGATGGGGTGAGATCAACGGCCGGCGGGTGTATCTCTTCTCCCAGGACTTCACCGTCTTCGGCGGCAGTCTCTCGGAGGCCCACGCCGAGAAGGTGTGCAAGGTCATGGATCTGGCCATGAAGAATGGCGCGCCGGTCATCGGTCTCAACGACTCCGGCGGGGCACGGATTCAGGAAGGGGTGGTCTCCCTGGCTGGCTACGCCCACATCTTCCTGCGCAACGTGCTGGCCTCCGGCGTCATCCCCCAAATATCGGCCATTGTGGGACCGTGTGCGGGCGGCGCCGTCTACTCTCCGGCCATGACGGATTTCATCCTGATGACAAAAGACACCAGCCATATGTTCATCACGGGTCCCGATGTGATCAAAGAAGTGACCCGTGAGGACGTCAGCTTCGACGAGCTGGGAGGCGCTGTGACTCACGCGTCGAAGAGTGGGGTGGCTCACTTCGCCGCCGAGGACGAGGAACACTGCCTAGCCTTAGTCCGGCAGCTGCTGACCTTCATGCCCCAGAACAACCTGGAGGATCCGCCCTTCGTCACCACGGACGACCCGCACGAGCGGAGGGACGACGCGCTGGCGACCATCATTCCCGAAAGCCCAACACGGCCGTATGACGTAAAGGACATCATCCACCATGTGGTCGATGACGGGGAATTCCTGGAGATCCACGAGCAGTGGGCGCAGAACATTGTGGTGGGCTTCGGCCGCTTCGGGGGATACTCAGCGGGCATTGTGGCCAACCAACCCGCTGTTCTCGCCGGTGTCCTGGACATCGACGCCTCACGCAAGGCTGGTCGGTTTGTCCGGTTTTGCGACGCGTTCAATATCCCTATCATCACCTTCGTGGACGTGCCGGGGTTCCTACCAGGCGTCGATCAGGAGCACAACGGCATCATCCTGAACGGCGCCAAGCTACTGTGGGCCTACTGCGAGGCCACGGTGCCCAAGGTCACGATTATCACGCGCAAGGCGTACGGGGGGGCGTATGACGTGATGAGCTCGAAGCACATTCGAGGCGACGTTTCATATGCCTGGCCCACATCCGAGATCGCGGTGATGGGGCCTGAGGGCGCGGTGAGCATCATCTTCCGGAAGGAGATCGCAGCAGCGGAGGATCCGGAGGCCGAGAAGGCACGCCTGGTGGACGCATACCGGGAGCAGTTCGCCAATCCCTACGTTGCCGCCGGCCGTGGCTATGTCGATGACGTCATTGAGCCCCAGGACACCCGGCCACGCATTATTGAAGCCCTGCAGGTGCTAGAGAGCAAGCGCGACAGCAACCCGCCCAAGAAACATGGGAATATCCCGCTGTGAGCAACCCAGAGACCTTCCAACGCTACTTGAGGAGATCGTATGAGCCATCCACTTAGGATTTGCGACCTGATGCTGCGAGACGGGCACCAATCTCTGCTGGCAACTCGCATGCGAACAGATGACATGATCCCGATCGCAGAGCGGATCGATGAAGTCGGCTTCTGGGCGGTGGAGATGTGGGGAGGGGCAACGTTCGACTCAGCAATGCGCTTCCTGGATGAGAACCCGTGGGAACGCGTGCGTCGCCTCAAGGAGCGTATGCCCAACACCCGGTTCATGATGCTGCTCCGCGGTCAGAACGTTGTCGGCTATCGTCACTACCCGGATGACGTCCTGGACCGGTTCGTGGTCCACGCGCACGAAAATGGGATCGACGTATTCCGCATCTTCGACGCTCTCAACGACGTGCGCAATATGCGGAAGGCGATGGAGACGGTGAATCGAGAGGGCGCCCATGCTCAAGCCGCGATCTGCTACACAACGGGTCCACCCTACAGCATCGACTACTTCGTGGAAATCGCCGACAAGCTTGCGGACATGGGAGCCGACTCGATCTGCATCAAGGATATGGCGGGCCTGATCACGCCCTACGCCGCGCACGAGTTGGTCGGCCGGCTCAAGGACACGATAAGCGTTCCGATCCACCTTCACTCGCACTCGACGAGCGGGATGGCGACGACTGCCCTCCTGAAGGCTGTGGAGGCTGGGGTGGACATCGTAGACACCGCTATCTCCGCGCTGTCGCTGACCACCTCCCATCCTCCCACCGAATCATTGGTGGCCATGCTGAAAGGCAAAGAGCGCGACACGCAGCTCGACCTGGGGCTGCTGGCACAGATATCAGGGTACTTCGCCGACGTCCGCCGGCGGTACGCCAGCTTCGAGAGCGGGATGTTCGGCGTCGATGTGCGGGTGCTGCAGTACCAGATTCCGGGGGGCATGCTCTCCAATCTGGTGTCCCAGCTACGGGATCAAGGAGCCGAGGACAAGTATGAGGCGGTGCTAGAGGAGGTGCCGTTGGTGCGGGCCGATCTGGGTTACCCGCCGCTGGTGACACCGTCGAGCCAGATCGTGGGCACGCAGGCAACGCTCAATGTGATTTTGGGCGAGCGTTACAAGATGATCCCGGAGGAAGTCCGTCAGTATGTCCGCGGGTATTACGGACGTCCCCCCGCTCCGATTGATCCCGTGGTGAAACAACTGGCCATCGGCGATGAGGAACCGATTGAGTGCCGACCGGCGGACCGCATTCCCCCGGCAATGGAGAAGGCCCGAGAAGAGGTCAGAGCGCTACTCAATGATCGCCACCCAGACGAGGAAGACGTGATCTCCTACGCGCTGTTCCCCCAGGTCGCAGGCCCCTTCCTGAAGCGGCGGGCCCAGGGCCGGACCGGCCAAGAGGCGGCCGTCGCCGGAATCGCGGCACTGCTGCTGCGAAAGGCTGCGGAGCAGGAGCGGAAGAGGAGAACGGACAACGGTTCGGGACCATCGCCTTGGAAGGTCGGGTGGAGGCCAGGCGGGGGACAATGGGTCGGGCTGATTCCTGGCACCTGACGGTCGCAGAGTCTTGCGAACACTCCAGCCACTGCTGGAGGAGACGGATGACCAGAGGCAGGAAAGAGGCACTGAGATGCCTCGCCTTTGACGTGGGATTGGGTCGCTGGTATAGCGGAGGATCGGCATGACGGATGATGTGAGAAAGTTCACGATCTGCCTGGATGACGTCGTTTACGACGTCGTGGCCGAAGGCAACAAAATCACGGTGAACGGGCGTCCGTTCACGGTAGAGACAAGCGAGGACTGCACGGTCCTGGTGGACGGCATTGCCTACGAGGTAGTTGTGGAGGCGGACAGAGCCGAGGTGGAGGGCAGCTCATACGCCCTGCAAGTGACGGGGCTGTCGACGGGATCCAGCCCTTCCGGGGCTCCAAGGGCACCCTCCGTCTCCACGAAGGCCGAGGGCAAGGACGGGGCTGTGGTGGCGATGATGCCTGGGCAGGTGACCCGCCTGTTGGTAGAGGAGGGAGAGCGGGTCGAGGAAGGTCAGCCCGTCTGCGTTCTAGAGGCAATGAAGATGGAGAACGAGCTGCGGGCAGAACGAGATGGGGTCATCAAAGCGATCCATGTGAGACCCGGCGACGACGTGGAGAAGGGGCAGGCGTTGGTGGAAATTAGATAGGGGGATGCCTCCGGTGCCGATGACGGGTCGAATCTGAGTCTGTCGGAGAGGCAATTGCGACTCAGCAGCTAGGAAGGCGGCAGGGGTTCAAGCAACGACGGCCTCTTCAGGCCGTCGTTCTGTTTTGGTGCAAGGCCGGCGCGCACCATAAATGGGCAGGGAATAGATGAGCGTCCAGGTGCCGCGCAGCTCCTCGATCTGTCATCGGCAGGGTTGTAGCCGAGATGAAGATGCTTCGGTGACTGAGCACGGAGGTTCTTCGCTGGCAATCAGATTGACACGGCTGGATGACTCTCGATGACGGAAGTTAGGGAGCTGAAGACGGTCAGGGTCGGCAGCTCAGGATGGCAGGAACCCGCGCTTGTGAGGTCTGGAGGCGACGACTCAAGAAGATCAGCGTAGACTCACCCGTCGCTCGGGGCGGGAGCTTCCCGCCGGTGCCCTGCGCGACCGGCGAGTTCATTCAAGCCAGGTCAGCAACCACCGCAAATTCGCGAAAAACCCCTTGACAAGTGCATGGAAATATGATAGACTAGTTTCACTCAGAAAAAGTTGGTTTTGCCTAGCAAAACTCAGGTCGCTGCCGAGTTCGTTGGATCTGTCGCCGGTGCTTACCCTCTCAGATTCTGTGGTGTCGCGAGTCGATCGCGGGATGCTATGACCAAAGACAGGTATCACGTTGAGACACTTGAACGCGGCCTACGAGTCCTCGAGGTCTTCTCCCGCGAGTCGCCGGACCTGAGCATGACGGAGATCGCTGACAGGGCAGGTCTGGGAAAGAGCACAGCGTTCCGATTCGTCCACACACTTCACAGCCTAGGATACCTGGAGCGCAATCCAGACAACAAGCGCTATCGGCCTGGGCTGGCCGTGTTAAGGCTCGGTTTCGTGGCTCTGAACAGCATGGAGCTGGCTCAGATAGCCCGTCCGTACCTGAAGGCGCTATCTGAGCGCTGTGGTGAGACGACGAATATGACAGTCCGCGACAAGGACGAGATTGTCTATGTCGCGCGGAACAAGATTCAGCAGATCCTCATCGTCGATCTCCAGCTGGGGTCTCGCCTCCCGGTTTACTGCACGTCGATGGGCAAAGCGCAGCTCATTGACTTCGGCAGGCAAGAACTGGTCAAGCTTCTCGGACCAGGCCCGTACACTGCCAAAGGCCCCAAGACGATCACGACCCTGGAAGGCCTGGTGGATGAGCTAGACCATGTCCGCAAGCGAGGATACGCAATTAACGACGAGGAACTGGTGGCTGGCCTTCGATCAGTAGCCGCCCCCATCAGAGGACAGGACCGGAAGATCGTGGCAGCGATCAACATCTCAACACCAAGCGTCCGTGCATCGCGTCGGGAGATGGAGGAGAGATTTGCACCGATGGTGATGGAGGCTGCCCGCGAGATCTCCGCTGTATTGGGTGCTGGAGCCTGAGGCGGTCCTTGAGAAACAAGTTGAGCATAGGAGACACTCACTGGCGACAGGGTTCTCAGCTCTGCGCTGCTACGTTCAGGTAGATTGAGCCAAGGAGGTGACAACAAAGATACGGAGAGCAGGCATCGATGAGCCAATAATCGACCAAGGGTTAAGGGACGCCCCTAGACCCGCACAAGAATAAGGAGAAGACGATGCAGAGGAGATGGCCCACTATTGCGTTAGTGCTGTTGATCGTACTATCCACGGTACTTGGCCTGACAGGGTGCGACGGACAGGCGCCGCCCCCCACGGAGGAGGCGATCGAGGAGCCCGGTCAAGAGACATCGGAGGAATCGACCTCGGACGAGGAGCCCATTAAGGTCGGATGGTTCGGGGCGCTGACGGGCGACTGGGCGCTCTGGGGAGAGGCCAGCCGCAACGGCACCCAGTTCACGATTGATATGGTCAACGAGGCCGGCGGTGTATTGGGAGGCCGAGAACTGGAGCTGATCGCCTACGACAACAAGAGCGACCAACTCGAGTCGGTCAATGTGGTCAAGCGCCTCATCACCGAGGATGACGTTGTGGCCGTCATCGGCACCAACAGCAGCGGCGCCAACA
>CAZGSX010000033.1:0-28027 GCA_964528475.1 uncultured Anaerolineales bacterium | reverse complement strand
TCTGCGTACAGTTGCTGCAACCCGACTCGGCGCGCAATGTCGATCAGGCAGCGGAGCATCAACGTGCCGATGCCCTGGCGACGGTGATCCCGATCCAAGAAGATGCGCACCCAGGCCAGATGCCGATGATAATGCTCGCCGAAATGGAGCATGGCCTCGCCAACGATCCTGTCCTCAACCACAGCGACCAGAGGAAAGACCCGCTGCAGATCGAGGTCATGGACCCAGCCCCTCACCACGTCGGCGTCACCTGCATCGCTGCGGAAGAATTGCAGGTCCTGATCGGACGCCCGCGCAAAGAGAGCGACCAGGTCGTCCTCATCCTCCTTCGTCAACGGGCGCAACAGCAGTCGCTCGCCCGAGGGAAGTGTCTTCAACTTCCGGTAATTCTCCAACTGCTTCCAGACATCTGACATCGTCTACCTCCCTCAATCCGCTAACTTGATCGGAACTCTACCAAACTGGCCCACACTATCCACCGCTGAATCCCTCGGACAGCTGCCCAGGTCAAGGCCGGGCAGAGTGACCTGGGATACTGCGTTGAGCCGACGCGTTACACTGCAAGGACCGCCGCCGACCGACACAGATGATGATTGTCCGCCGCTGGGTGGCCCAAGGCCCATCGTCGACGACGAGAACGGAGACTGACCGACATCCCCGCATCAACCGAGGTCGGACGCGCATCCCTCAGCTGGGGCGCGGGAAACATCGGAAAGCGCCGCGATGATCGGCCTCGGATCCACGTAATGGTCCTCAAGGCCCCATGTCTCCTCGGGAAGCCCAAGCGCAACGGCCATCAACTGCGTGAAGTACAGGACGGGCAATCTCTCTCCCGCGCGGCTCGCGCCCGTCTCGCGCTGTGGATAGTCCAAGTTGAACTGGCACAACGGACAAGCGGTGATGATCAGATCCGCGCCGTGTTCGCTGGCGGAGGCGACAATGTCCCGAGAAAGGGACACCGGCACCTCCGGCTCCTTGACCATCAGATACGATCCACAGCACTCCACGTTGTAGGGAAAGTCAATCGGCTCTGCCCCCAGAGCTCGCACCAGATCGTGAAGGATATGGGGGTCCTCCGGGTCATCCAGGCCTATCTCGTCGTACGGACGGAGGAGAAGACATCCGTAGTAGGGTGCGACCTTCAGCCCAGTCAGCGGGCGCTGCACATATTGCGCCAGGGAGCCGTCTCCCTCAGTCCAACCGAGCTGATCACGAAGGATCTCCAGGAAATGCGCAACGTACACATCTCCCTCATACTCCTGCTCCGTGAACCAATTGATGCGATCAAGCATCTCCTCGTCACGTGCTAGCAGGGCCTGGGATCTGCGCAGCACGTTGAAGCAGATCGAACAGAGCGTGACAACCCGGTCACCAGCTTGCTGGGCCTGGTAAAGAATCCGGGTGGGCGCAATCAACGCCAGGCTATCATCCAGCATCAGCGGGAACGTCGCCCCGCAACACTGCCACTCGGAAAGCTCCTCGAGAGCCAGTCCAAGCGCCTCAGCCACCGCCCTCGCCGATCGATCGTAGTTCTTGGCTTTTGTGGAGAGCGTGCAGCCTGGAAAGTAGGGAATGCCCATTAGCTAGCTCCAGTGTCTGGCGACGGGGAGATCAGCGGTAGCGAATGAAAAGCCGCCCGCTATCCCCCATCTGCCAACCTACTTCATATACTTTCTACACCCACCGATAATCGCCAGTTGGGGCAGCTCCTGCAGCAGATCTTCTGGCAGCTCGGTCAGATCGAGCTGGGCGACCCCTTGGCGTAGCGAGACTTGGCGAAGCGCCTCCATGAGCCGGGGGAGATCTACGCCCTTGGGACATCGGGAGACGCACGTCAGACACGAGGCGCAGATCCAGATGGTGTTGCTCTCCAGCACCTCCTCCATGCCGAGCTGAGCCATGCGTATGATCTGGCTCGGGAGGATGTCCATGGTGCCCACGATGGGACAACCGGCGCTACACTTGCCACACTGATTGCAGGCCAGGAGATCTTGCCCGCTGATCTCCTCCACCAGCTGGACAAAGTGGCCCTGCACCCTCTCACGCGAAATCTCGGTTCTCATAGTCCTCCGGACACCCTAGAGCTGGGTCGACATCGGAAATCGTCCCAGTATAAGCGTGCTGATGAAAGCTCGAGTAAGCCAGTTGGCGCTCCCTCTTATCACCCTGCACCCATCCGACTGACCCCTCATTCGATCTGGAGACCCCGTCACGCACTCAGCTTGTCGCGCCGGCTGCGCGCTGGGCAGCAAGCAGCGTGTTCTTGAGCAGCATCGCGATGGTCATGGGACCCGTGCCACCGGGTACCGGCGTGATATGGCCTGCTACGGCCTGCACCTCGTCGAAATCGACGTTGCCCACGACGTGATACTCCTCGCCATCCTCATCCTTCACCCGGCTCCAACCCACATCGATGACGGCCGCTCCAGGCTTGACCCAGTCTCCCTTCACCATCCTCGGTGCGTCAATCGCGGCCACCAGAATGTCGGCGCGCCTGCTCACGCCGGGCAGGTCCGCGGTATATGGATGGCACACGGTGAGGGTGGCACCACGATGGAGAAGCAGCAGAGCGGTGGGCAGGCCAACGATGTTGCTGGATCCGAGGACAACAGCCTCCTTGCCCCTGATCTCCACTCCATACCGGTCGAGCAGCTCGATGCAGCCAAGGGGCATACAGGGTGCGAAGGTGGGCTCCATATCCTGCAAAGTGAGACGCGCGATGTTGACCGGATGAAAGCCGTCCACATCCTTGTCAAGGGCAATGGCAGCGAGAACCTGGTCCTCATCCAGATGTTCAGGAAGTGGAAGCTGAACCAGGATGCCGTGGACATCGGGATCGGCATTTAGGGCCGCGATCTCCTTAAGGAGATCGGATTGACTGATGTCGGCAGCAAGGTGACGACCGAACGCGCGCATGCCAGCCTGCTCGCACTGCTTCTCCTTCATGCTGACGTAGCTCTGCGACGCCGGGTCCTCTCCGACCAGCACGGTCGCCAGGCCCGGGACAACGTCGTACGCCGCCTTGAGTTGCTCTACCTGGGCCCTTACCTCCTCACGGATCGCCGACGATGTTGCTCTTCCGTTCAGTAGCTTTGCTGTCATAGGTTCTCCTTTTAACGAAAGAAGGCGAAAGGGCCTGCGCCCACAATCGACAGGCCTGACCCCCTAGCGGTAACTGTCCACCCTGCCTCGTGGCCCGTTCGAGCCCAAGCCTCAGCCGACAGGCCCTGGGCGCTGTCGGCACCTGTCGGTATGGGCGGAGCTACGCACACCCCACCGGCTGTAAGCGACCAAGTTGCCACCAGCGGGTTTACACGCGCAGGTAGGAATCCGTGTAGATGACGTCGTCCTGGAGGACCTGAATAGTCTTCCAAATCGCCTCCTGCTCCGGGTCATCCAGGTCGAAATCCTCCGCCTGGGGATCCTCCATGGCAACAATACGGTCGTGAACCTTGATGAGGGACTTGCCCAGGGGGGTGGAGTCATCCCGCTCCTCGACAATCCGAATGAACTCCATCAGATCCTCATCGAAAGGATCCGCAATAATCATGTCGATCCCCGCGCCCATAATCATTACCTGATAGACCCGGTTGAGGAGGGGGCGCATCTCATTAGGCACCGCGTTGGAGACATTGGAAAGGCCCGCGTTCGTCTTCGGAGCTGGGTCCCAAGCCACCTTCAGCATGCGGACGGCCTCAAGGAACTCTGGGCAATACTCCTGGCACCCAGACACGGTAAGGACCAAGGGATCGATGATGAAGTCCTCCATCGGAAACCCGACCTCGAGCATGCGGGGGATCAACTTCTCGATCGCGATCATCACGCGCTCCTCAGCACTGACCGGGATCATGCCGGACTCCATAGTGAGGCCGATGAGCCGCGTATTGTACTCCGCCGCCACAAGCGGGACCGCTTCTAGGGACTCTTCCTTAGCGGAGACGGAGTTAATGATAGGCTGGGCCTTGGAGACGACCCTGCAAGCGGCCTTAATGGCATCGAGGTTGGTGGTATCGAAGACGAGCGGCACGTCCACGACCTCCTCAACGGTCTTCACCAGCCAGGGCAGGATCTCCTCGCCCTCCTTCTTCTGAGGGCCGATGTTCAGGTCCACAGCATTTGCCCCTGCCTCAACCTGCCGCACCGCCATGTCCTGGAAGAACGCGCCATCCCGTGACTCGATAGCGCGCGCCACAGCGGGGGAGACGACGTGAATGTTCTCACCAATGATGTACATCGCTAATCCTCCTAGTATCTCTTACGTGCCCAATGCGCGAACCCTGGTCAATCATCGTCGCGCCACGGGATGTCCCATCCTGACGACATCTGACTCTGCCATCCAGGCGCTAGCCGTCAGGCAGTATTTGACAGAATGCGTTCAGCGATCTCGTGTACGGCTTGATAGAGCTCTGTGTCCTCCGGGAGCTCCACGAGCGGTCGGCCTGTGAACTCAAACTCCGGCATGATGCGTTCTTCTGGTAGGACGCCAATCAGCTGCAGCTCGGCCTCGTCAATGGCCTCGGCTATGGGCCGGGGCACGGCCTCCGTCCCCTCCTGCCCTCCACTTCGCAATCGGTTGAGGACCAAGTAGATATGTCCCACACCAATCTCCAGCTCCGGTACCATCTCCTCCATGCGCTTCGCGGTGATGAGGCCCCGTTGAGTGGGGTCGGTGACCAGGAGAAGGACATCGACATCGCGCGTGGTGCGACGACTGAGATGCTCCATCCCGGCCTCGTTATCGATCACGACGTAGTCGTATTGCTTCTCCAAGCGATCAAGGATAACGCGCAACATCTGATTGGCT
Organism: uncultured Anaerolineales bacterium; assembly: GCA_964528475.1. Taxonomy (GTDB): domain Bacteria; phylum Chloroflexota; class Anaerolineae; order B4-G1; family B4-G1; genus SKLM01. The sequence goes on along the minus strand of CAZGSX010000033.1, from coordinate 23,223 downwards.
GCGCAGTAACATCCCGGGCCCTCAGGTCGGCCCATGGCCAACAGGTCAACGCGCTCCCCCTCCACCAAGGACATCTTCACGTGGTAGTCCAGGTAGTCCTGCTTGCTCATGCCTCCAGGCATAGCGCCAGCCAACGCCCCACTGGTGTGGACTTGCTCGAGCATGTCCTCGCGAATCTCGCCGATCGTCTGGTAGAGCTCCATTCCGAGAACGAAGTGCAGATTGCTCGCGGGATCAGCGTCTATGGCAAGGATAGCACCCGATTCCTGCTCGAGCAGGTAGCGAATGAGCAGCGCCGCAAGGGTAGTCTTGCCGGTTCCTCCCTTGCCAGCCAAGGCGATTGTCGTCGTCATAACCTTTCTCAGATCAAGCTAATGGGCCATGGGCCCAGGTGCCAGGGGAAGCTGCCAGCCATGGCATCGCTCATCCGTGAGCCCGTAGGCCACAGGCATCCCTCTCCTTGACACCGTGACTTCACTCTCTCTCCAGCACATCTGCCATGGACGGGAATTGGCTGGCGTCTGTATGAGGCAAGAAGAGAGCGGCGTTGAACTCATCGAAGAAGGTGTTGTCCGCAGAGAGCTCGAGGTAAGTCATCTTCTGACCGACCTCTGCGACCCTCTCGCGCTCCTCCTGCGAGATCAAGGCGTGATAGGCCCCACGAACCGACGTGTTGCCCAGGAAATGGAAGCTGTCATAATCCATGTCGGGCAGCAGGCCTATCTGGATGGCTTTCTCCACATTGATGTACTGACCAAAGGCACCGCCAACGAGAACGCGTTGTACCACATCGAGTGTCAATCCTACGCTACGAGCCAAGACGGAGAATCCCGCGTAGATGGCGGCCTTGGCGCGCATCAGATTGTCCAAGTCGACCTCGGTGATAACGATGTCCCGGCCCGACTCCGTCCCCTCCCCCCAAGCAACTACGTATTCAGCCCCGTGTGCACCCTCTCGCACCCGATCCGTCGGCAGCTCGAGGTCGACGCTGGCACTCTTGTCGATGACGCCAGCGACAAACATCTCCGCCATCAGGGTGATGAGCCCGGAACCACAGAGCCCGCGGGGCTTCTCATCGCCGATGACTCGGAAGTTCGCCTCGAATGTCTTCGGGTCGACCCAGACCTCCTCGATAGCACCAGCTGTGGCGCGCATACCATCCACGACTCCTGCCCCCTCGAAGGCGGGGCCAGCTGAACAGGCACAGGCGATCAGCCAAGAGCAGTCGCCCAGCACCATCTCCCCATTTGTCCCCACGTCGACGAACAGGGTCAGATCCCCGTTGTCCTCGCACATGCCTGAGCTAATGACGCCTGACGTGATATCGGCACCCACGTAGGAGGCGATACCAGGCAGACAGTCAATAACGGCGGCCGGGTTGATGGACAGTCCGATCTCCCAAGCCTGGAACAGTGGCAACTGGTTAACCACTGTGATGAAAGGCATCAAGCGAATGCTCTCCGGAGGGATGCGGGCGAATAGGTGCAACATGGTGCTGTTGCCAGCCACGACCGCCTTGTAGATCTCGTCGGTCTGAATACCTCGCTCCTCAGCCACCTGAGCAATCAAGCGGTTGAACGTGTCCACGACCAGCCGCTGCAGTTCTTCGAGGTTGCTCTCGCTCTTGGAGGCGTAGATAATGCGAGAGATGACGTCCTCCCCGCGAGCGATCTGGCCGTTATAGTCAGCCTTCTGGGCCATCACCTCACCGCTGATGAGATCCACGAGCCAGACCACGTTACTGGTGGTACCGATATCCATCGCCACAGCCCAAAGGCTCTCCAAGCGCTCTCCGGGCAACACATCGATGAGCTGGGGCCCTCCCTCGGGACGGCGCCAGCTATCCAGCTCCACGACGGCCGTGACGGTCCAATCGCCCTCTCGCAGGGCTGGCGCCAGCTTACGCAGCACTGGCAAGGAAGCGCGCACATCTTGCAGATCGTAGCGGCGCGCCAGCTCGCGTTGGAGCCGCGACCAATCATCCGTCTGATCCTGCAGACTGGGCGGCTCGAGAGTCACCACGACCTTGCGCAGCGGCTGGTCGTCGATGGCATAGGGGAAGGGCAACTCAACCTTGGCCGCGCGCTTGCTGGTATCGAGCCGTCGTTCGATCTTCTCCTGGGGAGGAATAGAGACGACCACATCGCCTTCCACACAGGCTTGACAGGCGAGGGCATATCCGCTGGCGACGTCCTCGGCGGACAGACGCCCCACGGAGAGACGACGCAGCGTGCCTTCCTCCACGACCACGGCGCAACGACCGCAACGTCCCTGGCCTCCACAGGGCATATTGACGTCGACGCCGGCCTCTTGAGCGGCATCACTCAGAAGCGTGCCAGCAGGGACCACGACCTCGCGGTCAGCTGGTAGGAACCGAACTCGCGATGTTGCCATGACATACCTCGCTACGCGGGTAGACAGCTTGCATATAGAACTTGGGTGAGGTTACGGACCAGACAGCGAAGGAACAAAGGTGTGCGTGGCTGGAGTGGCAAGCTCACGACGAGGTCACCCATCCAGCCGCGCTTCACCCTCCCACCCAAGAGCTTACTCTGGGCTCCACAGCTTCAGGTAGCTGGTCAGGTCGACTGCCTCGCGCGGCCCGACCAAGATCTCCCAGTCGGGTAGTTCCTCCTCCAGCTCTCCCAGAAGCACTGCCACGTGCCCGGGGATGATCAACTTGCGGTGGTCCACCTTCTCAGTCATATTGGTCGTCTCCACAGCCTTCGCGATCCGTTCCGCGTCGAACTCCCCAGCCGCCCAGGCGGTCAAGACACTCATACCCTCCGCATCGGCCACCAGCAGCCAAGAGGGGATGCCACTACCGTCGACCTCATTGGCCACCGAGAAGTAGGTGATCGAGAAGTTGGTGGTCACCATGACGGGGGAATCGGGACCCGGATCGTTGACCTCATAGACGCCCGGTTCAACCTGGATCGGCTCCTGAGGATCCGTGTAGATGTTGGCGCGAAGTACCAGCAGGGGATAGATCGTCCCCGGACTGAAGCGATCGAGCACCACGAGCCCAGCATACTTGGCTATCGATTGAGTCGCGGAGGTCACGACCATGTCCCGATCCTCGACGATCTCATCGGCGAAGCTGATGGTCGGGAACCCCAAGGCCCGGAAATTCTCCTCAATTGCCTTGCGACGAATCAGCGTGTTGAGGACCAGCGAAGAGTGCATGTCACGCACTGCAGGATCGAGCACAATCTGCTTGACGCCAGCCTCCTGGACCTTCTCCACCAGATCCGCCAGTCCACTCATCGTTGGCGCCTGGACTGCCAAGGGTGCTTCATACTCCTGCGCGAGGTCGGCAAGAGCCTCCCAGTTGTCCGCCGTCGCGGCGTGGATCAACGGTCGGGCGTCCCGGGCCGCCTCCAGCCCTCGAGCGAGGACATCAGGATCGTCCGCGATGAGGATCAGGGGGACTTCGGCCGTATCCAGCACAGCTTCAACCGCCTGGGCAAAGGTGTCGCCGTCCGCGGTCGCGTGGACCGCCATCCCATCCAGCATCAGGTCCATGCCCACATACTCCACCTCGTAGGACATCGCCTCATCCGTCTTCCTCTTGATCTCGTCCAAGGGCTGCACGTCGTGGACACGGACATAGATGCCGGCGGGATTGAAGAAGCGCTTCTCATGGCGGAAGAGCACGATCTCGTTCCCCGCCTCCGCCTTTCGCCCATCGGCGGATAGGGTGACCAATCGAATCGGCGGTGCAGCGGACTCGGCCAGTTGCTCACGCGCCTCGTCCGAGACGTATGGGCAGTCATCCAAGTCAGCCTGCTTCGCCGCCAGCTTCATGGCAAAAGCGAGGCAAGTGGGATAGCCACACTCCTGGCAGTTGGTCTGAGGCAGAAGCTTGTAGATCTGTATACCCGAAAGTGCCATTTTCTTGTCTTTCTCCTTTACACCAATCGAGACACCTAGCGCTAGGCCACAGGGTTGATCTCGAAAGCCCCTGTTTGAGACTGTAGGCCTAGCGCCCAGGCACCCGCATCACGTTCTAGGCCTCACCCCAAAGCTCATCGAGCAAGTTGTGCACCCGCCTCACCGCCACTGGGTGGCGCAGCACCAGGATATCCGCAGCGGAGTCGACGAGGGTAGCGGCCGTCACCGTCTCCCAGTTGACCGCGCGCTCCTCCCAGTCACCCCAGCCCTCGGGAACATCCTCATCCACCTTGGCCTCCTTCTGGCGCCAAGCCTCCTTCCCGACGATGACGATCATCGGTAGCTGGGTCATCGAGTCACCCTTCAAGGCGGCCAGCCGCAGCCGCTCCATCACGGAGTAGCCGTACTCCATGCCGTAGCCGACGCCCGCACAGGTGGGATCCATCACGATTTGCTCAATGGGCAACCCCATGTCTGTGACGAGGATATTCAACTGCTTGGCCAGATTGACGTCCATCGCTGTGCTGGCCACCACCATCTGATCGTGAGCCAGCGCCGCCGCCACGATGGTGCGATAGTTCTTCTCCTCGCACAGCCCGAGCACAATCCTCTCGCCGGAAGCCTCCTCTGCCACCGGGACAAGCAGCTCGTTGTCGGCTTCCACCTGGCCGGGGCCGAGGACAATCAGAGGCAGCCCTGTCGCCTGTAGGACGTTCCGCACTGTGGCACGCGCCTTCTCAGGCGTGTTCGGTTCTCCATTGGCATCCTGGAGGCTGAGCTGAAGCGTGATCAGCTCCGCACCTCTGTCCTCCGCCGCCTTCGCCCACTCGGCCGGGTCATTCATCACATCCCCCCAGGCCTCCAGCAGCACCTGCGACCAATCATCTGGCCTCTTGTCCTGAATCTCAATGCCCACGGCTGGACGATAACCAATGCTTCCCTCGAAATCAAGGAAAGGCAGCGTGGTCTGGCCGCCGACGGTAACCGTCTTGGTGCGTGTCCCACCGTCGGCCGCCGTGGCGCCCAACGTGATCTCACGCACCTTCCCCGTCCATCTCTTCTTGGGGATCTCTACCTCGGTCTCCTTGTCCTCGGTCCAGGGCTCGACCTCAGGGCGAGCATACTTGGCGAGAGGGGCCAGCTCCTCCTTCTCCAGTTCAGGCTCAGCCTCCTCCACCTCTGCCTCTGGCTCCTCCACCACCTCCTCGGCCGGCGGAGCGGGAGGGGCAGGAGCTTTGCGGACGGCAACGGCTGAACCATCGCCCCCCAATTCCTGCAAGGCCGCCACCATCGCGTCTCGGAACCGATCAATCACAATGCCCGCCGTCAGCTGAGCCAACTCCTGGACATTGACTCCCTCCAGCGCCTTCACGGGAGCCTCGGGAGCGCGCTCCGGTGTTGGCGCGGGTTCCTGCGGCTCAGGTTCCGGTGGGGCCTTCTCGGCAACAACCTCCTCCTCCACCTTCTCCTCAGGCACCTCGACCTTCGTCTCAGGCTTCTTGGCCTTTTCCTCCTTGACGACCGGCTCAGCCTTCGCCGCCGAGACGCCTTCGATCTCCTCTAGCGGCACACCCACACCCCTTTCACGGGGATGCATGGGGCCCATATCCAGCACAGGGTGCTCCTTCTCGTGCACCCAATCGACCAACTCAGCCACCGTGGTCACTGTGCTCCCATCGGCGATACGGTCGATCAGATCGGGAATGCCCTCTCGCTCGGCCACCGCCTGCAGCTCATCGGGCATTGTCTCCTTCAGGTACTTGGACATCCACACCACGCGCTTGAAGCCCCCATCCACCTTAATGAACTTGGGGCTCGTCATGTAGTACTTCCCGATTCCCATCACACCAGGGGTCTGGACGCCACCACCAGCCATCCCGGCCAGCGTGGAGAACTTCATACCTGCCGGCGTCATGTCCGGGTCCTCACGGCTGATCACGATGGCGCCCTCCACCTCCGGGACGTAGACCATGATGCACTCAAAGCAGCCGCAGGAGGTCATGGGGTTTTCCATCATCGAGTACAGGGCCACGTTCTCAACGGTTCCCTGCGAGTTGTTGATCGCCGTCTCCCTCGTACCCGTCCAGTAACCCAATTCGGGATCCAGACACTCGCCCTTCGGAATCGGCTGGTTCGGCCCCGTCGGGTTGATGCGATTGGAGGCCTTGCAGTCGAGCCAGTTATACGCCCCACATAGCCCCAGCCGCTCCGGGGCCACCACGCAGACGTGCGTGGGAGCAAAGGACTGACACAGTGTGCAGTCATAGAAGGTATCGACCGACTCGTCCGTCATGTCAGCCATACGCTTGTTGCGATACTCATAGGCCTCGCGAGCCTTGGCCAGCCACTTCTCGTGGAGCTCCGGATCGGTGATCACTGTCACCTGCACCTTGTCGACGATATTACCGAAGTCCGCGTGGAAGCGAGCGTGGTAGATCTTGCCAAAATGCTCGAGCTTGAAGCCCTTCTCGGCCGCCTTCTTCGAGATACGGATCCAGGCGATGTCCCGCTGTCCGATGTGCTGGATACCCGAACCGGCATTGGTGAAGTCGTGGATCTGACGCTCGAGCACGGGCTCGAAGTCCTCCTCCATCTCACGGCCAGCTACCTCCACCAGGATGCCCAGATCCATGGTGCCGCCCTCTTCCACCGTCTCCATCCCTGGCCCGATGACTTCGACCTTGCCATCTTCGACCTCATCCATGGGTCGCATGGTCAGATACTCAAAGGCTCGGCTGCCCTTGCCGCCGAACTCTATGCGCATGTCGGCGCGACGGACGACCTCACCCTCAAAAGCCGAGCCATATGGCACCGGCACCGGCACCTCGGAGATGCGCACCTTGACACCGCGCACCTCCACGGCCTTCTGCACGAGTCTGGCTGCCCGTTCCTTATCATCCTGACCGGGGATCTCGTTCCACGGCATGGAGATCACGTGCTCATACCTGGTGATGCCAGTGGGCCGGATCTCAGGTATGACCGTATCGGCAATGGTGGGGAATCCGTAGGAGATAGCCCCCGCCGCCGCCGCGTATTTAAGATCGTCGACCTCGCCCAGGGCCAGGACAAAGGCGAAGACCCGGTACTTGTTGTAGAGGAGGATCCTGCGCCAATCACCGGGGCTCATGCCGCCGAACGTGAGCGCCGAGCGGGTAGCGAAGCCCAAGGCGTAGATGGCCGAGAGGGTATCCCGTCCGAAGGGGACGATGTAAGTATCGTACCCCATCTCCACGCCCTCCTCCTGCAACTGGTCGATGATGGAACGACCGTTGACGTTGCCCGAGAGGAAGATGAGGATGCTACGCTGCTGCAGCTCACGGACGATGCTAACAGCCGCCTCATTGGAGCGCGCCTTGCCGACGATCGCGGCAAAACCGGGCATGCGACCGTCGACCAGCTGAATGCCCCAGGAGCGCAGCTGGATGTCATCGATGGGCCCATTGAGATGGCCATCTCCGGAGAAATCGGGATACTCCGTGCTACCGGTGAGCTCCAGGCCGGGATAGGGCTCGGGCTGTTGCCCAAGGGTAAACCGAATCCCCTCTATGGCCTCCGCAGCCAGCAACGTAGCCTGGCCGCTGTCCATTGTCTCGCCCAGGTAGGGCACCCAGTTGGCGCCATCTGGTATGGGATGAAGCAGTCTCTTGGCTCGTTCGAGCACCGGCTTCAGGTCCGCGAGGGTCTCCACCCCGTGTTCCAGCATCCCATACGTGACAGGTAAGTAATAGGCCGTGTTGGGGAAGGCTACCGCTGCATCGGCTCCCCTCTCGGCAATAGCTTGATCAAGCAGAGCCTCCGCTTCGGCCACGATAGCGTGGGCACCGCGCGTCGCTCGCGTCGCGATATACTTTGACATAACGTTCCCCCTAAGTCGCTGCGCTTCCGTTGTCTACCTAATCTTGCGTGGCACCGTAGGCCGCTTCCATGCGCTCCTCCAGCGGGAGTTCCAGCAGTTCCGGCATGCGCCGGTCACCGCTCCTGCCCCACTTCGAAGGATCGTAGGCATCCAAACCCAGCGCCTCCCGCTTGTTGTCGATGTGCTCGATCGCCCGGCGGACGATCTCCTTCTTCTCCAGGACGAACTCCAGCCGGCCGCCGATCCTCTCCTCCCAGCCGTCGCTGAGGATTTTGGTGACGCGCTCGCTGCCGGCGACGGGATCCTGCACCCCCATGATGACATACGCCCCAGAGGCCACACAGTACGTGGCAATGGAGATCGCCTTCTCGCTCATCCACTCCGGTGCCATGCCGACAGCTGGAATATCGGCGATGTCCTCGCCCAGCCCCGTCTCCGTCGCCATCTGCGAAAGGACGGTCAGAATGCGCGAGTTATCCACACAGGACCCCATGTGGAGCACGGGCGGAATCCCCACCGTCTCGCAGACTTCACGGAGGCCAGGACCCGCCATCTCCAGAGCAGCCTCTGGCGTCATGTAGCCCATCTTGGCGCTGGCTATGGCCCCGCAACCCGTCTCGACCACCAGAATGTCATTCTTGACGAACTCTTCGACCACATAGTTGTGAAGCTCGTCGTGGCAGACACGGGCATTGTTGCAGCCAATGTTGGCGACCACACCCCGAATGCGTCCGGCCTGTATGGCGTCATTGAGCGGTCGCAGGGATCCACGGAAGAAGCCACCGAGCGCATAATCGATATACTCGTGGGAGAAACCCGGCACCATCGGACTATGGATATCGGGGATTCTGGTCTCTCCCCGCTCAGGGAATCGGTCAATAGCCCGACGGATGATCTGCTTGGCGATCTCCAACGCCCTGGTCTCGTCAAACTCGATGTGCGTGGCACCCTCGATCTTCGCCTTCGGGGATGTGGTGATCAGATCTGTATGGAACCGATCTGCCAGGGGCGCCAATCCCTGCATAATGCACTGGATGTCCACCACCATCGCCTCCACTGCGCCAGTGAGGAGTGCGAGCTCCTGCTGCAGGAAATTACCGGCGAGGGGCACGCCCTCCCGCATCAACGTCTCGTTCGCCGTGCAGCAGATGCCGGCCAACTGAATGCCCTCTGCCCCTTTGGACCTGGCGTATTCGATCAGCTCCGGGTCCAGCGCAGCAGCCACGATCATCTCGGACAGCGTAGGCTCGTGGCCGTGGATGACCACATTGACCTTGTCGTCCCGCAACACACCCAGGTTGGCATCCGTCTGCACCGGAGCGGGCGTTCCAAAGAGAATGTCCGAAAGGTCGGTGGCCAGCATGGAGCCGCCCCAACCATCACCCAGCGCACAGCGCAAGGCTTGATCGAGGATGTGCTCCGCCTCCTGGTCATTGCCCACGTGGGTGCGGTGCAACATCTCCACAATCTCGCGATCGATGCTGCGCGGGGCGATCCGTTCCTCGTGCCAGATCTCCTGTCGCTTTTCAGGGGCGCGCCTCAGGTAGAGGAGTTCCCCTCTGCTCTTGCCGAACTCCGCCAGAGCTGCCAGGGCCACGTCACGGGCGATATCGTCAACGGGCCGCTCATTGCCGTCCGCATCCACGGTGTCGACATCCAGGTGCCCGGCCACCTCCATCAGCTTGTGTGAATCGCGCACCCCGTAGTCGGGCGCGTGACCCTCTACAGCCTCCAGCAAGGTGTAAGCCAAGTCACGCCCGTGGTCGGAGTGAGCCGAGGCGCCGGCCGCCACCATCCGTGCATAGTTTCTGGCAACGATGGTATCCACCGTTGCCCCGCACACGCCGCGATCGGTCTTTCCAACCAAGCGGCACGGTCCCATCGAGCAGTTCTTACAGCACAACCCGTCAGATCCGATGGGGCAGGGGGTGATCTCATCGGTGCGCGAGAAACAGGTCTCCATATCCAAATCACAGGCGCATTGTATAAGAGCGATCGATGCCCTGTCGCGGCTGGCCTCTTCCGGTGTGCGTGTCTTCTTTCTCGCCATCTTTACTATCTATCCTCTCTAGTACTTTCGGAATTCGCCCGACATCTCCAGATCAACCCGATTCGTGTCGGTTGTCCGGAAACTGAGATCCTTCCATTGCGGGTCTCGGCGCCGGTCGGCAGGCCGCACCAATACGGGCATCTCGCCCTCGCCGACGGGGTAGCCGGCCTCCACCAGAGCTGCCTCCACGCTCTCGATGTCGGCCTTCCCATCGGCGTAGGTCACCAGGACCTGCTTCCAGGCGGAGCTGGCATAGACGTCTTCTACACCCTCCAAGTCAGCAAGCGCATCACGCACTTTGAGCACGTGATGATCGGCCCAGAGGGTAGGTACATCCAAGACCACCTTCTCCATCGTCTCCGTTCCTCCTTGATTATCCAACCGGTCCCTTGTTTATTGTTTATGGCGCCTAGGCGCCTGACAGATCAATCCACAGATCAGTCCGCAGATTGCACAGATCAAACGGATGGTGCCTGGGCGCTTGGCAGACTAAGCCACACATGGATTCACAGCGCCGCTTTCCACGATCGCTCTATCGGGCACACAGCGAGCGTGGAGAGCCTCGCTATCCCCAACCGTGGCAGGCCGGTAAGTCGGTACCAGCTCCTGCATCCAGGCACCGACTTACCGGCTGCCATGGTGATCATCAACCTACTACGACAGTCCTATGACCTTTCCAGTCTCCACGTCGATGTCCATGTCCATGAAGGCAGGACGGGTGGCCAGACCAGGCATGGTGCTCATCGTCCCAATTAGAGGATAGATGAACCCCGCACCCACACTGGCGCGGACCTCGCGAACGGGAAGGGTATACCCTGAGGGGGCACCCTTGACATCGGGGTCGTGACTGATGCTGAGGTGCGTCTTGGCCATACAGATCGGCAGGTTGCCGAAGCCGGACTTCTCGTAGCTGGCGATCTGGCGCTCGGCCTTCTCCGTGTACTCTACGTCGGCCGCGCTGTAGATCTCCTTGGCGATGTGCTCGATCTTCTCCTTGATCGACCAGTCCAGCGGATAGAGGAACTCGAAGTCATTCGGCTGCTCACAGGCCTCAACGACGGCCTCAGCCAACTGTGCCGCGCCCTCACCACCATGGGTCCAATGCTCGGTCGGCACCGAGTCGAAGGCGCCCTGCTCGAGCGCGTAATCGCGGATCATCGCGACCTCGGCGTCGGTGTCCTCAGTGAAACGATTGATAGCGACGACCGCTGGGATGCCAAATTTCTTGATGTTGCGGATGTGAGCGCCCAGGTTGGCAAGGCCACTCTCGAGCAGCTCGAGGTTCTCCTCGGTGTAGGCCTTGTCCAACGGAGCGCCGGGCTTGACGGTGGGGCCGCCCCCGTGCATCTTGAGGGCACGGACCGTGGCCACCAAGACGACCGCGTTGGGGATAAGACCCGAGTAGCGACACTTGATATCGAAGAACTTCTCCATGCCGATGTCAGCGCCGAAGCCGCTCTCGGTGACGACATAGTCCGTCAACTTGACGGCGATCTGATCGGCAATAACGGATGAATTGCCGTGGGCGATGTTGGCGAAGGGCCCGGCGTGGACGAAAGCCGGCTGCCCCTCGAGGGTCTGCATCAAGTTCGGCATCAAGGCATCCCGCAACAGGATGGTGACTGCACCGGCGACGCCAAGGTCCTCCAGATTGACCGGGTTGCCCTTGGTGTCGAGGCCAATGACGGCCTTCCCCACCCGCTCTCGGAGATCCGCAAGGCTGGTCGCGAGGGCCAGGATGGCCATCAGCTCACTGGCAACGCTAATGTCGTAGCCCGTCTTGCGCGGGAAGTACTCGCTGCGATCGGCGTCGTTCAGTCCCACACTGATCTCCCGCAGTGTGCGGTCACAGACGTCCACAATGCGATTCCAAGTGATGGTCTCGGGATCGATATCTAGGCGCCGGTCCAGTCCACGACGCTTGAGGGCTTCATCGGACTGCCGGCTCTCGTGATACATGCGAGTGTCCAACGCGGCAGCGACCAGGTTGTGGGCCACGCTGATGGCGTGGATATCCCCGGTCAGGTGGAGGTTGAAGTCCTCCATAGGAATCACCTGGCTATAGCCACCACCAGCTGCCCCGCCCTTGATATTGAACGTGGGCCCCATGCTGGGCTGTCGGATGCAGCACATGACGTTCTTGCCCAGCTCGCTGCCCATGGCCTGGGTTAGCCCGACCATGGTGGTGCTCTTCCCCTCTCCGAGCGGCGTGGGGGTGATGGCGGTCACGTCGATATACTTGCCCTGGGGACGATCGGCGAATTTCTCCAGCACATCTAGGTGAACCTTGGCCTTATACTTACCGTAGAGGTCGAGATCGTCCTCCACAAGGTCGAGCTTCGCGGCCATCTCCCGAATCGGGATCAGCTCCGCTGCATGGGCAATCTCAATGTCACTAGGTACGGGATAGACTTTCTCTACAGGCATACTTTCCTCCTTATTGCTGATAGTGTCGACCGTTATGTACGTAAAGCAAAACCCGGGCTCCGCCGGGGCTACTACCGTGAATCCACTGTGTGGCGTTCCCGCCTGCGACTTGCGTCCGACGACGAAGCGGTGAGCGCGCGCTGGACAGCACGACGCATGAGATCTCCAGCCACCTGGATCAGAGGCTCCCCTAGGTGAGGATCTACCCGCATGGACGCCGAGCAGGGGGAATGGTGATGAAGAAGGCCAGCCCGCTGTACGGCCTCCTCCACGTCCTCGCCGACGAGCTCTCGCGCCACCGCGCGAGCCGATCCGCACGCAGTGTCCCGCTTCACCTCAATATCGGCTATCCTCCCCGCCTGACAAACGACCTCGAAAACGGGTCGACCGAAATGACGAGCAAACTCGCCGATCCAGGGATCCTGGTAGGAGACTCGATGCTCGCGCACGTTGTAGGCATCCTCGGTGAGAGAGCAGAAGGGCTTGGGGAACACAGCTGTGACGTCCACGTCGGAGAGCGTTGAGCGCAGCTGGCATGCAAGACCATCGGGCAGCCAATCGCCATTGTCCGCGGGCACAATCGCCGAACGTGCTCCAGTCCGCTCAACCACGCTGGGTACGAGCTGGGCCACGCTGGCCAGCTGAGCAACAGAGAGGACGAGATGAACGTCCGGCAGGTCCAGAGGGAGAAACGTCAGAGGAGCATCGACGACGGGGGGAATATCAGATGGGGCCCTCCAGGCCTCAATGGACCAAGAGGTCGGCGCGAACCGCCGAATGTGGTGCAGAATCCGCTCCCCGTAATTTCCCTGATAGAGGACAAATAGCCGCAGGCCAGAGGGTCGGCCCGCGTGCCAGCTCAGGGGCTCCAGGACCTCCTCAAGCAAATCATCGACGCGGCGGCTCTCGCGCATCTCCTGGTAGTAGATGGAGATGCGGTTGTCATCCGGCGTGAGACCTATAACCTTGGCGTCACAAGCGGAGGCCAGGCTGCGACTGACCAGGCTACTCTGCTCCTCCCCTCCCGATTCAATGATGACGACGTCGGGGTTTGCTTCGGCCAGGCGCTCGAAGACGCCGGGGCCGATGACAGCAGCCCCGACGACCTTGATGCCTGACCGTCCTGTGAGAAGACTCTCGACCCCCTGAGCAAAAAGGGGTTGGCGTGCGAGGATGAACACGCGTCGTTTAGGCATAAACCTCTAGTTCATAGGCGACGATGCGCAAAAGCGCGAAAATGGAAACTGACCGCCGGTCAGTAGAATGCCACGCATATTATATGTGCTACACCCTGTTTCGTCTATAGCTCATGTGGCTCATAGACGAGACTTGAATGGCCCATATGGGCTAGTTCTTCGCTCCAATGCAGTAACAACAGCGGCTGACTGGACTGATCCCGGCTGACGGAGGCGCCTCAGGGGCCGCAAAGCGTCCTGACTCCACGGCCAAGCACGCAGCTTCAATCAGCGCCACCAGGCAGGCAGACGATCCCGTGTGCCACGGCGTATGCAGCTGCCTCAGTGCGATTCTTAACGTCGAGCTTGGCATAGATACTGCGGAGGTGGTTCTTGACGGTGTTGTAGGCGATGCCCAGTTCGCTCCCGATCTGCTCGTTGGTGAAGCCTTCCACCACCAACGCTAGGACTTCACACTCCCGTGCCGAGAGGACCGTCGCCGCCTTCGATTCCGGCAGCGGCCTGGTTCGGCGCGCCAACTGGCTGAGCAACTTGCCCGTCATCGCTCCCGAGAGAGGAGCCACTCCCTCCGCGATCCGCCGGAGTTGATCGAACAACTCTTCAGGCTGGAGATCCTTGAGCAAGTACCCGTCTGCGCCCGCGCGCACGGCCGCCACCAGATCCCGTTCATCGTCGGAGACAGTGAGCATCACGACCTTCACGTCGGGCGACCGGGCCTTGATGCGACGTGTCGCCTCTATGCCATCGCAGTTGGGCATAGCGATATCCATGAGCACCACGTCAGGGCGCAGATGCCGAGCCTTCTCAATGGCCTCCAGGCCATCTGGCGCCTCGCCCACAACCCTGAAGGCAGGCTGGGCGTCGAGAAGCCGCATCAACCCCTTGCGGAATAGAAGGTGATCGTCTACCAGGAGGATGCGCAGCGGTTCCATCTTAGGGTACGGACGACAGAGACGAAAGTAGGCAAGCCACTACCGAGACACATAACAATTGAGGCGAGGAGCTGTCGCCCTCGCCTCAGTCTGCAGCATACGCTGAAGCGCTCCTCAGACATGATACCACAGCAGGGAGCGCGGTCAAGACAGGCGTCAGAGCATCACGACTCCCATCTCTCCATGCGCCATCTGGCGGCCTGCAGCACGTTCTTCATGAGCATCACATTGGTCATCGAACCGGTTCCGCCTGGCACCGGGGTGATCGCTCCGGCCACCATCTTAGCCTCATCGAAATCGACGTCTCCGACCCACTCCCCTCCCTTCCTATTGAAGCCAAAGTCAATCACGGTGGCCCCTGGCTTGATCATATCGCCTTTGATCAACTCCGCCACCCCGACAGCGACACAGAGGATGTCGGCCTCCCGTGTGACCGGCCCCAGAGGATCCGTGTGAGAGTGACACAGACTGACCGTGGCGTGATGCTGCATCAAAAGAAACGCCATGGGGCGTCCGACGATATTGGAGCGACCGACGATGACAGCTCGCGCCCCATCCATCTGAATGCCCGCACGCTTCAAGATCTCCAATCCACCCAGCGGCGTAGCAGGCACCAGGTAATCGCGGCGACCAGCCGTCCTGCCCACAGGAGCTGCCTGAGCCAGTCGCCCAGCGTTGATGGGATTCACACCATCGGCATCCTTCTCCGGTGCGATGGCCGACTTGATCGCGATGTCATCAATGCCTCTTGGCAGCGGTTCCTGGACCATGATGCCGCTGACGCTGCTATCCGCGTTAAGCATATGAACGAGGTCGATGATCTCCTCTTGGTCAGCCGTCTCCGGAAGAGTGCGCAAGACAAACTGCATGCCCGCGTTCTCGAACGAGCGCTTGATCATCTTGGCGTAACTGACCGATGCTGGATCGTCGCCGGCCCGAACAACCGCAATGGTTGGCACCGCACCGTAACGATCCTCAAATGCCTCTACCTCCTTCACAATCTCCTCCCGGACCTCCTCCGCCATGGCTCGACCGTCCAGGATTCGAGCAGTGGGCTCCTCTTCCCCCGACTGAAGATCGGCCTTCAGGAGTGTGATCCACTCATCTGCGTAAGAGGCGAGAATCTCTTCCCCCCAGGCGCTAAGCGCTCGCTCGTCAGAGCGGATCGCATCAACGAAGGCCCTGATCCTATCAGCCTCGGTCCCGTCGGTGCTGACGTAGGCCAAGGTCGCCTGGGTAAGCAGGGCGTTAGCCGTCTGCCGACCAACCGCCTCGATGAGATGCGGCCTTATTTTGGCATCAATGGTCTCTTCGATATCCATCTGGTGTCTCCCATCCTACTAGGCCGGCACGTTGACGAGTACTGTGGTCCCCTCTCCCGGCCTTGAGTGAACGGACAGGGAACCGCCCAACAGACGCGCGCGCTCGTGCATACCGATCAGTCCCAGGTTACCCCCGGTCCCGGGGTGGTCGGTCAACGAGGGAGGGTCGAACCCCTTTCCATTGTCCTCCACCATCAGTCGGACCGCGCCGTCCGTCAGCTCTACGGTGGTAACGACCTCAGTGGCCTCAGCGTGCTTCGTGACATTGTTCAGGGCTTCCTGCGCAATGCGGAACAACGTCAGCTCCATCTCCGAGGAGAGGCGGCGCTGGGCGCCTTTCACTCGCAACTCCGCGCGCAGGTCGTCCTCACGGTTGATCTTCGCTGTTAGCTCCTCCAGCGTAGGCAACAAACCCAAGTCATCCAGAATAGACGGGCGCAGGTCCTGGCTGAATCGGCGCACGCGCTGGATGATTTCACCGGTGGCTCGCTGCAATGCGGCGACATCCGACGCGATCTCCTCAGACGACCGACCATCGGATGTGGCCAGGGCCTCCAAGTGCCGCGATAGAGCAATCAGAGACTGAATGGTATCGTCGTGAATCTCACGAGCGATGCGCGTGCGCTCGCTCTCCTGCGCCTGGGTGATCTGCCGGGCGTAGTACCGCATGTTCTCGTACAGGTACGCATTCTCGATGGCGATGCCAGCTTGTCGCCCGATGGCGGTCAGGATAGCCACCTCCCGCTCTGAGAACGCCTCAGCTTCATCGATACTGAGCACGCTCAGGGCACCGAACACCCTATCGCCGCTGACGATGGGCACGATGAGTACGCTGTTGAGGCCCGCGTCGACGAACTCAGGGATGGCATGTGAATAGACCTGGTAGTTGTCGATGATGGTGGGTTGGCCGGTCACCATGACCTGACCAGAGAGCCCCCCGCCCTTCGAGACCGTCACTTCAGCCAGCTCGGGGGGCAAATGGTGGACATATGGATAGCGGATCACATTCCGTTCCTCATCGAGCAAGGCAATCACGCCGCCCTCAGCTCCTGCCACATCGACAGCTATCTCCATGACCTTAGGCAGCACTCGATCCAGCTCTAACTCCGAGGTGACCTTCTCCGTCACCTCGATGATGGAACGCTCGATCTGCAGCTGGCGGGTACGATCCTGATAGAGCCGCACATTCTCAACGAAGACACCGATCGTGTTGCAGATGGTGCTCAGGAGCTCCTCGTCCTGGCGCAGGATGGGACATGAGCGACGATCGCCCACAAAGAGCAGCCCGTTGATCTCGCCCTTGGCTCGCAGCGGGCCGGCGAGCTTGCAATGAAGATCGTCGTGACGAGCCAGTAGACGCGAGGACTTAAGCCCGTCCTCCTCATCCAGCACGTCGGGAGGGAGATTGCGATGGGCAACCAGCGTGAGCCCTTGAGCCTCGGGGCGGAGCAGGTAGACCGCGCCGGCTCTGACCCCGATGATATCCAAGACGCGATCCAAGATGTCGTCGAGGGTCTGTTCCAGGTTGAAGGATTGCGTCAGCGCCGTTGTGACCTCGTTGAGGGTCCTCAAGCGGGCCACCGCGTCACGGATCTCCCTTGTGTTCCCGTGATGCACCGCTATGTTGGTCATCAGTCCGCTCACTCCTCTCCGCCTATCCAAAAATTCGAGTACACATCAGCAGACCAAACCCCGCGTCGTGTCTAGCCGCCCTCCGCACCAGTCAGCGTGCCAGCCGGAGGGAACGAGCAGCACTTTACCCTCCCGCAGCGGCAGCTGACTCCCACACCCCATCGGTCCCGATCCTAGAACGTGTCCTCCAGCGTGATCCAATTCCTCCGCAGCGCGTGCACCACCGCCTCTGTACGAGAACCGACGCCCATCTTGTTGAATATATTGGTGAGATGGCTCTGAACCGTGCGGACGCTGATCATTAGCTCCTGAGCGATCTCACGGTTCGACATGCCCCGGGCCGCCAGGCGGAGGACCTCCAACTCCCGCTCGGTAAGCTGATCCAGAACAGGATAGACCGTATCGGCCTGGCCCTCAGAATGAGCGAACCGGTCGATCACCTTTCGAGCAATGGCTGGATGGAGTATGGACTCGCCGGCGTGGACGGCTTTGATGGCCTCAACCAACTCATCAACCCGGACATCCTTGAGAAGATAGCCAGCGGCACCCGCCTCAAGAAAAGCAAAGATATACTGATTGCTGTCATAGGCGGTTAGCACCAGGATAGCGATGCCGGGGGCGACAGCCTTAATCTGCCTCGTCGCTTCAATGCCGTTGAGCTCCGGCATGGCGAAGTCCATCACGACAACATCCGGGCGCTCCTTGATCGCCTTCTGAGCCGCCTCTCTGCCGTCGCTGGCCTCAGCGATGACCCTGATGCCTTCCTCGCGATCGAGCAATTGCCGTGTTCCTTGGCGTACGACAGAGTGATCGTCGGCCAGGAGAACGGTGATGATCTCGGAAGTCATATCGATGTTCCCTCCATTGGGTGAGCGCATTATATCATTCTGCGTCGTTCCCTGCAAGCATTATCGCGTAGCACAGGGCGGGGTTGACACGACATGGCGTACGATTTACGTAAGCATTATTGCTTACGCCGAACTGACGTCACTCGCGTAGAAAGCTTACGCGACTTTCGCACGCGGGATGCACGCCAGCCGCGTGTTTGTCGCACGACTAAGCCACAGGAACGAAATGGTTGATTCAACCGATGACAAAGGGCGGCTGATATGATAGGATACTGTCGAAGCTAAGAAAGTAACAACTCACAGCGGAAATGGCGATAGTCCATTAGAGAGATTAGACACATTGAAAGGGGAGGGCACGATGAGCGCTAAGATCCTAGATGGTAGGAAGGTCTCGAAGGAAATTTTGAACGAGGTGAAGCAGGAAGCGAAGCGGCACGGCGACGAGTTTGGAGCCAGGCCAACCCTAGCGCTGGTTCGGGCCGGTGCCGACCCCGCTTCAGTGAGCTATGCTGGCATGATTGAGCGCACCTGCAACAAGGTCGGCATTAACTACGTGGAACACACCCGACCGGCGGATACAACTGAGGACGAGATGGTGCGTGTAATCCGGAAGCTAAACGACGACGACAGCGTCAACGGGGTGATCATTCAGCAGCCGATGCCAGAGGGAATCCGCCCCGAGGTGGTCGTCAATGCGCTGGATCCAGCAAAGGACATCGACGGAGCCCATCCGTTGAACGCTGGGCGGCTGGCGCGCGCGGCCTTTGTCGATCGACCACAGGATGTCGGCCCGTATTTCGTGCCGGCCACGCCTCTGGGAGGGCTGGAGCTTCTGAAGCGACACAACATCAACATTGACGGCGAGCGAGCCGTGATCGTGGGAGCCAGCAACTTGATTGGCAAGCCCCTTTCGCTCTTGCTCACGCGTCACTGGGCGACGGTGACCATATGCGATCTCCACACGAAGCCGTTGGTTGACATGACGAAGCAGGCAGATATTCTGGCCAGCGTCACTGGCGTGGCGCATCTGATCACAGCCGATATGGTCAAGGAAGGCGCGACGGTGCTGGACTTCGGCTTCACGCAGATGGACGGCGAGTGGGTCGGCGATGTGGACTTTGAGAATGTTAAGGAAATCGCTAGCGCCATCAGCCCGGTGCCCGGGGGCACGGGCCCGATGACGAACGCGATGCTGATGCAAAACACCCTCACGGCAGCCCAGCGCCAGGCACGGTTGGGCGTCCGACAGGCAAGCCGCGTCTCTGCAGTCTCCGTCAGCCCGACGCCGATGGGCGAGGAGAGGAGCCAGCCTGGGACTGAGACGTCCAGTTCGTAGCGACATATTGTAAGACACCGCCGCAGATAGCGGCAGATGATTGGAAGGGAGGCCTGTTTGCCGAGGGCAGCGGGCCTCCCTTTTTTCGTGCTCGCAGTAGCCTCCGAGGAGCCACCCCCCTTTGACGGCCGCGCGGGGTGCTTAGCCCAGTTCTCCAGGGCTGTCCCAGCCCACCATGCAGTCGAACTCTGCCGCGCCCTCACGGATGACCGACCGACTTGCTCCACGTCCGCTGTGTGTTATAGTTCCCGTGAAGAGATAGAGCGCCCATTCACCGCAGCGTATCGGCCACCTTCGCGCAGAGTCCCTCTCATTTCAGCGACGACCGGCCGAGAGAGACACAGAGAGGAAGTGCATGCCATTATGAAGAGGTTGGAGCCTCGTTCGATTACTAAGAAGGAGCCGATACCCCGTGCCGAGACGTACTAATCGCTGGTTGCGCTCGTTCGTTCTGGTTCCCCAGGTATCACATAGCTGTCTCGGGGTGAGGTAGAATCCGGGATGAATAGGGACCATCTGTCGACGCTGGAGTACCCCAAGATCCTACAAGCCGTTTCCACGCATACCAGTTTCTCGGCTGGCGAGGAGAAGGTGCTGAGGCTCGAGCCGATCCACGATGGCAGGGAGATTCGGGATCGGCTAGAGACGACCCGCGAAGCCCGCGCTCTCCTGGAGGAACGGCCAGGGACATCGGTTGGTGGGGCACACGATGTCCGCCCCCTGACGATTGACGCGGGGCGGGGAAAACTCCTGCAGCCGAGTGATCTGCTGGACATCCGCGACACCCTCTCCGCAGGTCGGACACTGCAGCGAACGCTGAGTCGACTGGAGAGGGAGTTTCCACACCTGGCCCAGATAGCGGGCCGCATCCGCCCGTGCCAAGACGTGATCGAGGAGGTGAGCCGTTGCATCGACCAACGGGGAGAGGTGTTAGACGATGCATCGCCAGAGCTGGCTCGCCTGCGCCGCGATGTCGTCATCGCCCACGAACGAATTCAGAGTAAGCTGGAGAGTATTATCAGCGCATCACGGAACAGCGCTTATCTCCAGGAGGCAATGATCACGCGCCGAGAGGGTCGCTATGTGATCCCCCTCAAAGCTCAGTACAAGGACAAGATTCCTGGCGTGGTCCACGATCGCTCCTCCTCAGGCGTGACGCTCTTCATCGAGCCCCTGTCGGTAGTGGACCTGAACAACGCCTGGCGTGAGCTTCAACTCGCAGAGAAGGAAGAGGTACGGCGCATCCTGGCCGCGTTGTCTCAGCTTGTCGGGGAGCGGAAGGAGGCTATCGGCATCACGGTAGAGGCTCTGGCGGATCTTGATCTCGCGTTCGCCAAGGCGCGACATGCTGAGGAGATTGACGCCACGCAGGCCGAGATCGTTCCCTTCGCGGATGCGGCAGACGACCATCCAGGATCGACCGTGCGGCTGTTGGGCGCGAGACACCCCTTGCTGGACCCCGCGCAAGTGGTCCCGATCGACGTCGAGCTAGATGATAAGACGTTCGTGTTGGTCATCACAGGTCCCAACACCGGCGGCAAGACAGTGACGCTGAAGACGGTGGGGTTGCTCACATTGATGACCCAGGCGGGTCTGCATATTCCAGCTGAGGAAGGCTCGGCCCTTTCAGCTTTTGAGGGGGTGTACGCGGACATCGGGGATGAGCAGTCGATCGAGCAGAGCCTCTCCACGTTCTCGGCGCACATGACCAACATCGTCTCCTTTCTCGACCAGGCGGATTCACACAGCCTCGTACTGCTGGACGAACTGGGTGCTGGCACCGATCCAGCCGAGGGAGCGGCACTGGCACGCGCGCTTCTTGAGCACTTCCGGAGACGAGGCGCCACTACGTTCGTGGCCACGCACTACCCGGAGCTCAAGAGCTACGCCCAGCTCACGTCCGGTGTGCGAAACGCGTCAGTGGAGTTCGACACCGAGACGCTCAGCCCGACGTACAAGCTGACGATCGGGCTGCCTGGGCGCTCCAACGCCTTGACCATCGCAAGACGGCTGAATCTCCCTGAAGAGATTGTGGATGAGGCACGCCAGATGGTCTCCGCGGAGGACCTGCGCACCCAGGATATGCTGGATGACATTCACCGCTTACGGGTGAAGATGGCGCAGGAACGAGAAGATGCTCACACGGGCCGCCTGGAGGCGAGGAGGGCAGCTGAGGAACTGCGGCAGCGACTGGCCTCTATCGAGGACGAGCGTCGAGAGATACTGGAGGAGGCCCGTAGGGAGGCCAAAGAGACCCTGGAAACGATCCAGTCAGAGGTACGACAGCTACGACGTCGCCTGAGGGCAGCCGCTGCACCGGTGGAAGATCTAGACGAGGTGGAGAAGAAAATGGCCTCGCTAAAGGCGCAGCTCCCCAGAGAGAAACCGCCAGCCCCCTCCCCTCCCCCGGAGGTGAGAGAACACCTGGATGAGATGTTCCAACGCCCCATCAGGGCGGGGGATACCGTGTGGGTGCGTCCGCTGAACTCGGTCGGCGAAGTTCTTAAGGTGGATGACGGGGAGGCCCAAGTGCAGGTGGGGCGAGTCCGGACGGAGGTAAGCCTGTCCGCACTGGAGCCGCGAAAGGACGAGCCAGCAGAACCCGTTCCGGCAGGGAGTCAAGTGACGACGGCAGCTGCCCCATCGCCCGGCGGCCGCATCGACCTGCGAGGACAGACCGTAGACGAGGGACTGGCGCAGCTCGGCAGCTACCTGGACCAGGCCATGCGTGCGGGGGTGCCCCAGGCGCGGATCATCCACGGCAAGGGCACGGGTGCGCTGCGACGGGCCGTCCGCGATTACCTCGCCGACCACCCGTTGGTCAGCGGGTATGAGGAGGCCGACTACCGGGAAGGGGGCGACGGTGTCACCGTGGTGGACATCGTGCAACCGTAGCACGCCACTGAACGAGAGAGGAGTAACAGCTTGAACGATCGCATCATCATCGAGGTCTGGCTATACGGACCGATTCGCCGCTATGCGAGCGAGGTAAGCGACGAGTTGGTCGTGGAACGGGAGACGGGTAGCGCTCATGCAAAGCTCCTCCTGCAGCTCCAGCGAGGAGATACCGTTCAGGATCTCCTGGACCATCTGAATCTGCCGGCCGACGAGAAGGGGATCACCTTCATCAACGGCAGGTTGGCCGCGATGCCAGGCGTGGAAGCTGACCGGGGGGTGGAGCTCCAAGACGGTGACCGGGTGGGAATCTCTCACCGGCGCAGCATGTGGCCGTTTCAGTACCGGTTCGGCGCTAGCCTGGACGAAGACCTGCAGGAGACGTTCCGTCGCAGGAGAGATCGGGGGATTCATCATGCGTACACCCGGGCCGAGGACTAGCTTGACACATAGGAGCACTTACAGTATAAAGGGAGGCGCCAGCAGTAGAAGCTCCACAAGACGGTTCCTTAACCAACACCATAGCCTTCCGACTCATCGGCTCCGACCGCGCTCAAGTGTCGCGGGGAGGGGATGAGCGACAAGGTGCGAGGGGGGAACCCCTGCACCCGCCACGATTGCAAAGGAGGCAGAGCTGGACTGATACACACGTCAAGTCCAAGCAGCCTCCTTTTTGTGTTCGGCAGAATCTAATAAGAAGAGGGAGGTA
The DNA here is from genome assembly GCA_964528475.1 of uncultured Anaerolineales bacterium. Classification (GTDB taxonomy): domain Bacteria; phylum Chloroflexota; class Anaerolineae; order B4-G1; family B4-G1; genus SKLM01. The sequence continues at coordinate 126 of CAZGSX010000033.1, read as the reverse complement.
CCTACGATGGCTAAGATCCTACGCGTGAACATGACGGACCGTACCGCTGCCTATGAGGAGGTACCAGAGAGCTATCAGCACCTCGCAGGTCGCGGTCTGACATCCACTCTTATCTATGACGAAGTG
>CAZGSX010000032.1:0-28104 GCA_964528475.1 uncultured Anaerolineales bacterium | reverse complement strand
CCACCCGAACGGCTGGCCGATGGTCAGTCCCAGGCTTCGGGGACCTCGTTTCTCCACGTGCCCTGTTGGAAGGCCAATCAGGGGCAAGATGATGACGATGGGATGAAGAGGCAGCAGGCCAGCCGCGTATCCGATGACAATCGGGACCTGAAAGGCAAACACCGCCAGGGGCAGCAGGACGTCTCTCCTCAAAGCATCTCTCCTCACGCGACCCCGGGGGCGTGCACCCCCACTGTGTCGAACAGAGCTGCGTCGACACCGGAGGGGTGCCGCAGCATGGGGAGGAATCATCGCGGGTCCGTGTCTCCCCGTACGCCAGTCAGTCTACAGCGCGCGATCTAGTCCCGGAGCGGGCAATCGTCGTGCTTGCCCGCTCGCACCTGATGCTCCTGTTGTGCGGAGCTCTCTCGGGGCTCATTCCTCAGAAGCCCACGGTCGTTCCCTTGGTGGCGAATTCCAGCAGCGTCGCCCCCAGGAAGAAAGCGAGGATCCCCAGCGCCCGTCCCTCTCGCATCCGGTAAAGCACCTTGGGCCCCACGTACAGCTGCAGCAACAGGGACCACGCGCCGACGAAGAGCGTCCAGTAGGGCACCCAACCCAGCAGGACGCACGGCCCTACTCCGTAGCAGGTCGCCTTCCAAGCGTTGAGGAACGGTCCCTTCCCGCCCAGCAGCCGGTAGACGAGGTGGATCAGAGCGGCAAGGGAGAGGGCTATCGCCACGGCCAGCCCCAGGATCAGGAAGAACTCGACCCCGTACGCCCAGCTGCCCAGACGAGGCAGCAGGTGCTCGCTCGTGATCCGCCAAGCGAGGATCTGGGCCTGATAGGTCGACGTGCGATCCGTGCTCTCGAAGCCCAGGATGTTCATGATGGGAGTGAAGAAAGCAATGATCGCGGACGCCTGGAGGAGGAACCGAGACGGCTCCCAGTACCGTTCTTCCCGAACTGCTTCGAAGAACTCGTCCGGTCTGGTCAACAAGTGAATCAGTCTCCTCAACACGCTGCCACCTCCCTGTAGAGGTAAACCGTGCCTGTCTGGATCACTCAGTTCGTGGTGATCCCGCTGGGCAGCCCGTTCATCCTCCCGTGCACCATGTCTTCTCCGTCACGCCAACGCTGGCCCGAGGACCGGGAGACACCCGTCGGCGCTGCGCGGCGCTGCGCGCTGCGTTATCGAGTTGCCCTCGAGACGGGACCGCATACCTCAGGACACTATGCTGGCCCCCGTTGGGCTTGTGCTTCGACAGAGACCTTCGGTGGTGCCCCGATCTGTTGCACCCTGCGGCCTGCTGCCACGAGCAGGGAGCCGCACCGGCCCAGGAGCGCGGCGATTCGTCGGGCCAGCCATCCCCTCTGATTCGCCGTCGCCTCCCGCACCAGACGCTGGTGGCGCATACGGCGCATGGCCTCTTCGACGCGCATGTCGGCGATTCTCTTGGCATCGTATGGGCTTATGGGCAACATGATCTCACCTCCCCAGACCATCCTATGCTCCTGCCGGGCTCCACCCCGGATCCCAGCAAGGAGATCGTGTGTGACTCCATGCTACCGGACGGCAGGACGTGGCGCATCGGGAGATACACGTGTCCCGCTGTTGTGGTTTTCCACGACTTCAGATTGCGGGCGCCTCTTATGCCAGGGCCTTGACACGCGGGGTTCGCACGAATGATGTGCTGTGCTTCTTGTGATTGGCGCGGATCAGGGATCGCGGGCCTTCGCCCAGGGGAGTGGGCTCGCGGAGGGGGTGAGCGGCTTGGGGCTCGCATTCGCGAGCTTGGTACGCTGGGCGAGCGGCTTGAGGCTCGCGTTCGCGAGCTGAGCACGCTGGGGGTGTGTGATCTGGCCCTCAAGCACGATGAGGTGCTGGAGCGGGAGCAAATTGCGATTGGCATCAAGCCACCGGAGAAGGACGACCTGATAGCAGAGCTGCAGGCACTGCACGAGGACGTGCTGACCTACCGGAACGGCGAGCCGCTTGACGTCGACCGGGATCACGAGGCGATGTGGGAAGAGTGAGACGATGAGCTCATTGGCCTGCGTTGATGCCAGCCTGATCATCGGCCGCTTGTGCCCGGCCCCTTCACGGAGAGAGCCCTGGCCTTGATGGGTATTTGGCGACGGGATGAGGTCTCGCTGGTCGCCCCCGCCTTACTTGCCTTTGAGGTGACCTCGGTGTTGCGCCGCTGCGTCTACTTGCGGAAGATTCCCCCACCCACGGGGAGAGAGCGTTTGACGCGTTTCGTAGGATCGATATTCGCCTTTCCCATCGGCAGGGGATCTTCCCGCTAGCCTGGGAGCTGGCGAAGCGGTTCAACCGACCACGGGCCCATGACACAGCCTATCTGGCCTATGCCCGCCTGAACGACTGCGAATTCTGGACGGCGGATGAGAAGCTATACCATGCTGTCAAAGACGAGTTGGATTGGGTGAGATGGATCGGCGACGACAGGCCCTAAGGAAGCGATCAAGAACCACCTCGCTTTTTCAATCTATTCCCACTGGAACGGCCATCCGTCCCAAGCCGTTCACCATGGAGGGCACGGAATATGGGATGACGAGGCGCATTTGGTCGGGGTCAGGTAGTGGGTTTTCACGGGGATCCCTGTTCTCGCAGATTCAGGGTGGCTGTGGAAGCCAGTTGACCACGTCAGGCATGCCAACTCCGTGGCAAAGAACAACTGCGAATCCTTCGCGAAGTGGTATGCGCTTACTTCGTTGACAACAGCGCTGCTCGCTGCCAGCCAGGGCAAGTCACGATGCTAGCCGTCGCGCACTGGTAGTCTCCTTGGTCCGCGCCCACCCTTCACAGATTCCAAACCATGTCGCTCAGTAATCCCGACGCCGCCACTAGAGTGGTCGGCATGGCGTTCGAGCGGGTGTAGTGTATTCATCAGCATCGGTGATCGGCGTACCGCGGGCCGGGGAAGGTCGGAATGTTCTTGACAAATCCTGGACAATAGGGTATACTATTTTCAGTTGCTAACGGCTTGAGTTAATTATAGGGGGATGACATGGACGTGGACAAGAAGTTGCAGTGTATCAATATGATGGACTACGTCGGAGATTGGGCCGAATGGCGCAAGAACCTCCGTCGCGCGGTCAGCGTCGGCCAAAAGGTCGGTATGTCCGAAGACGAAATCGAAGCGCTCGCGGCGCAGATCGGTGATTTCCTCGCCGAGAAGGTCTGTCCGGCGACGCCAGAGGAGGAGCTACTGAAGGAAATGTGGAGCGTTGCAGACCCTGAGGAGCGGAGGACAATCGCCGCTCTGATGGTGAAGATGTCCGAGTAGGCGGCCCAGAATCAGCCGGCTCTCGATGGCGCGCTCCGAGGGGCCTTTGTCCAGCGGAGCGCGCTCTGCGTTGGTTACAGGGAACGGAGTTCGCTCATGAAAACGGCAATGGTGTGGGGGGCCAGCGGCGGAATCGGGACCGCCTTGGTCAAGGGCCTAGTCGACGAGGGATGGCAGGTCCTAAGCGTGGCTCGGGATCCAGGTTCCGTGACGTTTCTTACCTCAGAGGTGGTTGAGGCCGATGTCTCAGACGCGCACAGCGTCCGGGAGGCCGTGGCTCGCGCCGAGGAACTCGTCCAGGAGGTGGACCTCTGGATTTACGCTGTCGGAGATATCACCTCGGTGAAGGCTGACGAGATGTCCCCCGAGGACTGGGAGCGGATCTTGGCGGCGAACCTAACGGGCGCCTATCTGGCAGTCCATTACTGTCTGCCCCTATTGACAGCGGAAGCGCACATCGTTTTCCTCGGCGCCGTCAGCGAGCGGCTGCGTCTGCCTGGGTTGTCGGCGTACGCCACGGCCAAGGCCGGTCTGGAAGCCTTTGCCGAGGTGCTCCGCAAGGAGCAGAGACCGCGTCGCGTGACCCTGGTGCGACCCAAGGCTGTGGACACAGCCCTGTGGGAGAAGGTCCCCTTTAGCGTTCCACATGGTGCGATGAGCCCCGAGAGTTTGGTCCAACGTGTGCTGCAGGCCAACGGGGACGGCCACAGCGGGGTGCTGAACCTCTGATCGTTCTTGGACCCGTCTGGTGGTCGCTGCGTCCAGAGGGAAATTGGCCCGTCCTACCGCGCCCGCCGCTTGCCAGATCCCGGTCGGCGCGCGCTTCAGGACTGATCAGACCCCGCGCTTGGCCGCTGGGTGCTCCCTCCGAGAGCCCCATAGACCCAGGTTTGACGCCACATCGCGATACTAGTAGAATCTGTTAGCTCTCCCAGAAGGGGGCTGGCGCCGGGTTGCGGTCGCCGACTTGACTGGACGACTCCTGGGTAAGAAAAGGGGCCAAATGACTGACGCAGAGATCACTCGATCGCTCTTGCTGGAGCTCTTGACCAGCCAGCGGCTGGCTGTCCTAGCGACCACCGAGGAGACCGGGCATCCGTATGCCAGCTTGATGGCCTTCGCCGTCACCGAGGACTTGAAGACCGTTCTCTTGGTGACGGGGCGTGCCACCCGGAAGTACGCGAATCTGCGCGAGGAACCGCGAGTGGCGCTCCTGATCGACAGTCGATCTGATGCCGCATCGGATATTCACGAAGCTGTGGCAGCCACTGTCCTGGGCGATGCGGAAGAAGTGTCCGGCGCGGAGCGGGAGCGGCTACTTGAGGTCTATTTGGCCAAACATCCCCATCTGGAGGCCTTCGCCCTGTCTCCCTCCTGTGCCCTTCTCCGGGTGAACGTGAAGAGTTACTACCTGGTGCGGCGGTTCCAGCAAGTGACCGAGCTCCACGTGCGATGATGAGCTTGGTGTTGCCTCTCTCTCGGGTGGACGCTGCGCAACACCCCGAAGTGGGTGGGAAGGGCGCAGCCCTGGCTGAGATGGAGCGGGCCGGCGTGCCCGTGCCCCAGACGGTCTGCGTCTCGACACAGGCTTACGACGACTACGTCTCTAGGACAGGGCTTCGTGAGCGCATCATGCTGGAGCTCAGCCGCAAGGATTTCGGTGAGATGCGCTGGGAGGAGCTGTGGGATGCCTCGCTCCGCATTCGCAACCTGTTCCTGCGGACCCCCATGTCTGATGATCTCGCTGCCGCCATCGGCAAGGGCCTCGCGCCCCGCTTCGCGCGCATGCCGGCGGTGGTCCGGTCGTCGGCCCTGGGCGAGGATTCAGAGACGGTCTCCTTCGCCGGGCTCCACGAGTCCTTCGTGAATGTGGTGGGGATCGAGAGTATTCTGGCGCACATTCGTCTGGTCTGGGCCTCCCTGTGGTCTGACGCCGCGCTGCTTTACCGACAAGATCTGCAACTTGACGTGACCAAGAGCACCATGGCCGTGGTGGTTCAGGCATTGGTGAGGGGAGATCGCTCTGGCGTGGCTTTCAGCCGCAGCCCCAACGATGCGTCACAGGCTGTGATTGAGTCGGTCTATGGACTCAACCAGGGTCTGGTTGATGGCACGGTGGAGCCGGATCAGTGGATCATCGATCGGGCCACCGGGGAGGTGCTGACTCATGTCGCCCCCTCGCGCGAACAGATGCTGGTCGCAGGGGATGAGGGCGTGCGAGTTGAGCCCCTGCCCGAGTCGCTGTCGCTGCGGCCGCCCTTGTCCTCCGGTGACGTGAGGACCGTCTTCGACCACGTGCAACGTTTGGAAGCCCACTTCGGCGCGCCACAGGATGTCGAATGGACGTGGGGCGAGGCGGGCTTGGTTATCCTCCAGTCCCGACCCATCACGACACCTGCTGGTGGGGAGCTTGATGACGAACGACGATGGTACCTGAGTCTGCGAAGGAGCTTCGAGAATCTGCAGTCCTTGCGTGACAGGATCGAGACTGAGCTGATCCCAGGGATGATTGAGGAGGCGAACGCCCTGGCAGCGCAGTCTGTCGACCGCCTGTCGGATCAGGACCTGGCCACCGAAATCGACCGGCGGCAAGGGATCTACGATGAGTGGGTGGATGTCTACTGGGACGAGTTCATCCCTTTTGCGCACGGCATACGGCTGTTCGGACAGGTTTACAACGACGCCCTTCAACCCGAGGATCCCTACGCCTTTATGGATTTGCTCGCCGGCACCGACATGGCGAGTCTGGCCCGCAATCAGGCTCTGGAAGAGATGGCGGCGATGATCCGGGACGACGCCGACCTGGCAGGTGCGCTGCGCGAGCGGGTCGAGCGAAGTGGGACAGGAGAGCTCAGCGACCCGTTCCAGCAGCGGATGAGCGAGTTCTTGAGCCGATTCGGCGATCTCTCCTGCGCGATGACCGGGGGCAGCCGGTGTCAACAGGCGCCTGACGCCCTGATCAAGATCCTTCTCGAGATGGCCAGCCACCCGAAGACCCAGTTGCGCCGAACGCCGACCGATGCCAAGAGGAGATCTCGTGCCGCCCTGCGCGATGACTACCTGGACCATTTTGTGGGAGAAGAGCGTGAGCGCGCGGCGGAATTGCTCGATCTGGCCCGCGCCAGCTACCGACTGCGGGATGACGACAACATCTACCTGGGCGGGATCGAGGGCGAGATGCTGGCGGCGGCCGACGAAGGCCGCAGGCGCCTGAAAGCACGGGGCGTCGACGGCGTTGATGCATTCCGTGTGACAGACGTAGCGCAGATGCTACGTGATCCGAGTTTCGTGCCTCAGACCAGGGAAGAGGAAGAGGTAGCGGGTGGCTTCCTAATCAGGGCGCGCCAGCTCATCGGGCAGCCCGCTGGGCCTGGTGTTGCCCAGGGGAAGGCGCGCGTGGTGGTCTCGCAGCATGATCTGACCTCGTTTGAGCATGGGGAGGTACTGGTCTGCGATGCCGTTGACCCCAACATGACGTTTGTGGTGCCATTGGCGGCCGCCGTTGTAGAGCGCCGGGGGGGCATGCTGATTCACGGCGCGATCATTGCCAGGGAGTACGGCCTGCCGTGTGTCACCGGTGTCCCCGATGCTGTCGTACTCATCCGTACCGGTGATACGCTCACGGTGGATGGCTACCTGGGCATCGTGACCTTGGATCGTCGTGCGTAGGTTGCTCAGAGGTCCGATACCCCGTTGTGTCCCTCCTGGTAGGCCTGCAGAATAGCCTCTGCAATCTGGTCAGGGCTGGTAGCGCCAGGCGGTTTGCTGAACGGTACCTTTTCCCAGAGCGACGTGTTGACCAGCTTCGGTCGCACCAGGGCCACGCGACGTCCCCGATGGTCCTTGCGGAGCACGTTGACGAACGCCTCCACACCTGCCTTGGCGGACGCATAGGCTGCGAGGCCGGGCAGACGAAGTCGCTTGCTGACAGCTCCCAGAAAAACCATGTGCGCGTCGGAAGCAAGAAGGCGCAGACTGTGATGTGACGCCAGATACGCGCCGCTCAAGTTCACCGCCAGAATGCGCTGCCAGTCCCCAAAGGGCATCCTCGCCACCTTCATTGAGGCGATATCGCCCATGGCGTAGATCCACAGGGCTACTTCCTCGACAATCTCTTCAGCCTCTTGCATCGCTCGCTGGACGCTACCTGGATCCTCCACGTCAGCCACGAGAACCTCAGTGGTGGTGTGCGTCACTGTGGCCGGATGCCGGGCTACGCTGAGCACGTTCCAGTCCGCCTGGCTCAGATGGTTCATCAGCGCAGCGCCGATGCCCCTCTTGCCCCCAGACCATTGCCGTCTTCATACGAGCCTCCCTTTGTCATGCTCCAAGCATAGGGCGAAGCTGCGGGAGGAAATCCGCCCGCGCCGCGCTGCACCCAACGAGATCCTTCTCGATGCTCCACGCGGACATCTCCACCAGCGGCGTGACGCTCAAGCGCCGGCCTTGAGCTGTGTGTATGCCCCATGTCGGGGCGCCAATTCTGCTGCGGCGTCGAGGGATGGACCCCCCGCGGCAGCCGAATGGCCCATCGGGCCCCTGAGCCTCGCAATCTCTTCCTCAGGAACGCCCATCTTCTGGCCCACGCTGACATCGTTACGCAATTGGCTGCGCCACTCGGCCGATGACGGCAGCCCTAGACTGTAGAGAGAGGCAGCGTGAGGCGCCCTTGGGATGCATGCGATGGCTCGCTAGATCGCGGGATCGAACGGATGGAATGGACCACACGCTATCCGGAGAATACCATCGAACGCGGGAATCCGGCAGCAGACCATTCACGTAGAATGTTACCGAAGGAGTTCATGCGCGCGGAAGGAAGATGGGCATTGGCGAAGAGCCGAAGTATCTGCGCACAATGAAAGGGCGGTACCAGCAGGCGGACAAGAAGACCAAGAGACAGGGCTTGGACGAGATGCAGGCCGTGACGGGCAAGCACCGCAATCTCTTCCAGCCCGTGATGCATCTGGTGGAGAAGGAAACCATCCGCGAAGAAGGCCAAACCACTCGCGTGAGAAGACGTCACGACGAGGCTCGCACACCCTTCGATCGTCTGTGCAAGACGAAGGCCATCTTGCCCGCCCATAATGAACAACTAGCGGCATTGCGAGATAGCATCAACCCTCGCCGACTGCGATCGGAGATCTACGATGATATCGATGCTATCCTCAAGCTGCCCTGTGCTGAAACAGGCTCCACCCAAGACGTCCACATGACCCCGGGCAAGAACCACGACAATGGAAAGACGTCCTATAGTTTGTCGAGGGCCGAGAGAGCGCCCTAGGGGCGGATTGAGGCGGCGAAGGCCGCACGGGACTGAGGGTGGCTCTCTTAGACCTGGCCTTCAATCGAACCCCCGTCAAGCCCCAGGCTTGATCCAGGACCCGGTGTGGACAATGTTGACAACGCCAGACGGCAGACGTTGCCCATTTTGCCGACCACCTCTACTATGATTACTCTTCACCCCGCCGTAATGGGGACAACATCGATCATCGCGGTAGCATAATCAAACGAAGGAACAGCGTCTCTTGAGTAACATTATCTTCTTAAGGAACGATTCCCGTTCGGTAACATCTTCTTCTGAGTTGACAAGCAGCCTGCCCAGGAGTGCTTGTGCGCACTTGACCTTCGTGCTATACTCGAGCCTCGGTTGTGTGGCGCAGTTGTCCGTCGCCTTGTCCAGGAAGGGAAAGACAGTCTGTGAGATGACCGAATCCTACGCCATTCCTGATGCCCACTCTCTCTGGACTGACCCAGGGCTTGACCATCTCGGTTTGGCTATCCTGTGCACGCTGGCTTACGCTGATGTTTTCGACTACCCGCTGACGCCGCGCCAGATCCACCGCTATCTGGTGAGCATACCGACAAACTACGACCAGGTGCTCGACGCCCTCGACCACAGTGACTGGGCGACCGAGAGGCTTGAGCGCCACGGTGGCTACGTTACGCTCCTCGAGCGCAAGCAGATTGTCGGGCTCCGTCGACGTCGCGAAGAGGTCGCAGCTGAGATGTGGCCCAGAGCCCTCCTTTACGGACAGAAGATCGCTGCCCTGCCCTTCGTTCGGGGCGTTGCTCTCACTGGCGCATTGGCTGTGGACAACGTGGAGGCTGGCGATGACTTCGATTTCCTCATCATCACCGCCGTCGACCGCCTCTGGCTGACCAGGGCAATGGTCATCGGGTTCGTCGTCAGGCCAGCTTCGCGGCGCGGGGACGAGGTCTGCCCTAACTACCTCCTCACTGACCAGTCGCTCCGCTTCGAAGAGCGGAATCTCTACACCGCGCATGAACTAGCACACATGGCACCGCTGGCGGGCTTGGACATCTATCGTCGCCTGCGGGCGACGAATCAGTGGACATCCCGCTTCCTACCTAACGCCGCTGGCCTGCCGCGGCCGTGCAGGCTGCTCGCACGGCGGTCGTCGCGGGCGAGTTCACTCGCCGAGTTGGCGCTGGGCACGTCTGTGGGAGCCGGGCTTGAGCGATTCGAGCGAAATCGAAAGATCCGTCGTTTCGCCGCCCAGCGCCAAGATATTGGAACGACATGCTTCAGCGGCGATCGCTGCAAAGGCCATTTCGACAGCAATGAGAAGGCCGTTCTGCGGGCTTTCGATCAGCGCCTGACCGCGCTGGCGGAGCTGTGAGCTCTTGACGATGGCCCCACTCCGAAGGTTCTAGATTATGTCTGACTTCATGTTGGTCAACCCACTCTTCTTGCGTCGCGACCCGGTCGAATCCCGTCTCATGACTCCGTTCTTTCCCCTGGGCTTGCTCTATCTTGCAGCCACTGTGCGAGAGGCCGGATATGAGGTGACCATTTTCGACGCCATGTTCGCCGAGAACGAGGATGCTTTCCTGACTGCACTCGAGCGTGAACGGCCTCAGATTGTGGGCTTCGGGATCTTGGCGACCGTTCGTCAGGCAGCCCTCCGTCTTGCGGCTCTAGCCAAAGCGTGGGGGGCCACCGTAATCGTGGGCGGTGCCGATCCGACGGGACGCCCAGACCTCTACCTACTCCATCAACAGCACGATGGTTTTCCCATCGATCTAGTTGTTGTCGGCGAAGCAGAAGAGACCATTCTGGAGATCTTGCCTCCTCTTCTGGAGGGAGAGCCGCCCCATTCCGCCCTACGTGGGGTCCAGGGTGTGGCTTATCGCGATGAGACAGGAGAAGTGGTTGAAGCGCCTAGACGTCCGCTCATTAGTGACATTGGTCGCATCCCGTTCCCGGCCCGTGATCTGCTGGATATCGAGCAGTATCGCCAAGCCTGGCGGAGCGAGCACGATCATTTCTCTCTATCGGTCATAGCCACCCGGGGCTGCCCATTCGCCTGCGCCTGGTGTCAGAAGAGTGTCTTCGGTCGCAGCTTCCGTCCACGCTCTCCGGAGTCTGTAGCAACCGAGATGGCCTGCATCAAAAGAGCCTATCATCCCGACCAGATTCGTGTTGTGGACGACGTGATGGGTATCGACTCCGACTGGGTGCGAGCTTGGCACGACGCCGTGATCGAACGAGATGCCGTGATACCCTTCGAGTGTCTCAGTCGCGTCGATCTGATGGATGAAGAGATCGCCCGCCTTCTTAAAGATCTCGACTGTCGCCGTATCCACTTCGGGGCAGAGTCTGGGTCGCAGTCCGTGCTTGACGCTATGAACAAGGGCATTACGATCGAGCAGATCGACCGAGCCGCTGATCTCTGCAGACGGTTGGACATTGAGACCTACTTCTACATGATGGTGGGCTACCCTGGTGAGACCTGGTCAGACCTGAAGAGCTCTGTTCAGTTGTTGCGGCGGACGCGTCCTGACGAGTTCAGCACGACTACTGCCTATCCTTTGCCCGGGACCCCCTTCTACGAGGAGGTAGAAGGCCACCTCACGTGCCAGGCAGAAGGGGAAGCGGATTGGAAGCACACGGCCGAAAACCGGGTGCTGTTTGAGCGCAGCCGGTTCAGCACGCTGTTCTACCGCCGCGTGATTCGTTGGTTTCACAGCGAGTGGCGCGACGCGCGGCTTGCGGCTGGGGCAGAGGCATCATTCCTAGAACGGCTGAGGGGCAAGGTCGGACTATGGCGTGATCGCTTCCTGGTGAACCTCATCGCGAGGCTGCCCGTGGCCGTGGAAGCACGTTTTCAGGCCAGGCTAGAAGGGTAATATGCCTATCGACCAGACCCCCGTGTCTGCAAGGAAGCGGATCGCTTTCCAGCCGCCGGCGCTCGCCGAGAAAGCAAGCGAGGCTCTCTTCCAGATCTTCGTCTTGCTCGGCCTAACCGCTCCTTCCCTCACCAAGGGTCCTCTCACCTGGCTACCAGTTGTTCGGGTGAGAGGGGTTGAGCCGCCAGCTGTGGCGCTTGGACCGTTCGCACTGTTGTTTCCCTTGGCGCTCTTGGCCTGGGCGCTTGCCAGGATCTGGGCATCGCCCAATCGCAAGTGGCGGTGGGGAAGACTTGGCATGACACTGCCTCTATTCGGGTTGACACTGCTCATGATCGTCAGTCTGGATTTTGCGACGAATCGCCGCACCGCACTTGTCCTGCTCCTGCTAGGTCTCCTTTGGTGGGTCTACCTCTTCGTGGTCAACGAGTCGGTGAACCTGACAGAACCGCTGGCGCTGGCCATCGTCATTCAGAGCGCCGTCGCCGTGGGGCAGTTCGCACTGCAACGCGATCTAGGACTCCAAGCGCTGGGAGAGCCAGCGCTCAATCCGGAGCTGTCCGGCATCTGCGTGCTCTTTGCCCGGGAGCAACGCTGGCTGCGCGCTTATGGGCTAACCGGTCACCCTAACGTGCTTGGTCACCTCCTTTCAGTTCTGCTCCTCCTCGTGATCGATGATGTGGGGCAGGTACGAGGCTGGCGAAAGGCCTGGTTCACGCTGGTCGGCGGCTTAGGACTCCTGGGCCTTCTGACCACCTTCTCCCGAACCGCTTGGCTCGGCTTCAGTGCAGGCTTGCTCTGCTGGGCGACGAGAAGCATAGTTTCCGATGACCGATGGCCCCGGCGCCCCGGAAAGCTCCGCCTTTCCCACTTCGTCCGGGCTTGGAGCGACTATGCACACTTTCTCATTGCCGCTGTGCTCGCCATAGCCTTTCTACTCTTCTTTCACGATATGGTTGCCAGCCGGCTTCTACAGCTTGAGACCCCTATCGAAGCTCGGTCCATCCGCGATCGGCGCACCGACGTCGAGCTTGCCCTGCGCTTGATCGCTCGGCACTCCTGGTTCGGCGTCGGGGTGGGAAACTACCTCCCGGCCGTGCGTGCCATTGAGCCGGACTCCCGGATCGTCCACAACGTACCGTTGCTCACAGCGGCCGAGCTTGGTCTGTCGGGGGCCCTGCTCTGGTTCGGCATCGCTGTCAGCGGTTTGGCGCAGCTTTGGTCCGTCGCATGGCCTGCCTGGATCGCCATGTTGATCGGCAGTCTCTTCGACATTGCCTTGTTTCCCGTGAACAGCTGGTACGCTGCCATTGCCTTTGGCCTCCTGGCTGCTCAGACCTCTCGACCGTCCCGCGCCCCAGTCAGTTCGGAGTCAGTCTGTCGCTGTCGAAGCGGAGGGTAACGGCTCTGGGCCTGGGAAAAGGACTTGGGGACAGTGTCCTGTAAGCGCGCGCGCCTAGCCCTGCTCATTGGGGCGCTCGCTTTGATGATGAGCTGTCGAGCTTCTGCGGGAGTGCCGCGAGATGTGTCGGAAAGCCACCGCTTCAGACCAACTTCCGATCCCGTCATCTCGTCGCCTCTCGCCTCAGATCTCGACGGGGACGGGGTTCTGGAGATAGCAGTTGGCTCCTGGGATGGGCACTTCTATCTGCTTGACGCTGATCTGAACGATCTGCCAGGGTGGCCCAAGAGGAGCCGGCGGGGGTTCTTCTCCTCGCCGGCGCTGGTCGATCTTGACGGGGACGATCTGCCGGAGATTGTCGTCGGCTCCGAGCGTGGATTCCTCTATGCCTGGCACGCTGACGGATCGACGGCTCCTGGCTTCCCGGTCGACTTCGGCTATCAGATCTGGGCCTCGCCCACGGTGCTGGATGGCCCGTGCGTCGCTCTAGGTGATGACCAGCAGATGCGCTTGCTCGACGCGCAAGGTGGGGCGCTGCCTGGGTGGCCACGCCCGATGGCGGGCTGGCCCGTCGCCACCGCTGCCAGCGATGGCTGCCTCCTTGCGGTCACCTCGCTCACGCCCGGCGAGCCCTCGCAGGGTTGGCTGACGGCCTGGAAGCTGGACGGGGAGTTGCTGCCTGGCTTTCCCCTGACCGTGACGATGGACACGGATTCTTCACCGGCCTTGGCTGACTTCGACGGCGATGGTCGGACATGGATCATCTTTGGCGACGACGCGGGCGCGCTTCACGTTGTTGATACCGCTGGACGGGAACGGGCCGGCTTTCCTGTACAGACGCTGGGCGTAGTGAGTGGCCCGACGCCGACGCCACATCCGCCGGGTGGAAACGTCAAGTCTATTGAGGCGTCGCCTGCCGTGGCTGACCTCGACGGCGACGGCTGCTTGGAAATCGCCGTCGGCTCGTGGGACGGGCGGATGTACATCTGGGACGACGCGGGCGAGCCGCTGCCCGGCTGGCCGGTCCAGACCGGCGATCAAATCATCTCCTCTGCTGCCCTGGTTGACCTCGACGGCGACGATCGCCTGGATATCGTCGTCGGTTCCAAGGACGGGTATCTGTATGGCTGGACTGCACAGACAGATCCTCTCCGCGGCTTCCCTTATGATCTGGGTGCGCCTGTCTTCTCCTCGCCATGGGTCGGAGATCTGGAGGCGGACGGACGTGCCGATGTGGTCGTCGGCGCCAACAACGGCATCCACCTGCTTCGAAACGTGGGTCCACTGGGCCGCCGCGCTTGGCCCATGTTCCACGGGAACCCACAGCGCAGCGGGTTCGTGCCATGAGACGTCTGGCGAGTGTCGTACTGATGGGTCTGTTGCTCTTGACGGGGCTGCTTCTGGTGCGGGAGCTTTATGCCCCCCATCTCACGCTCATCATCTGGAACACGCTGCGGGCTAGGGAGCCGCTCAGCGTGCCGCTGGATGACGCCTTGATGCTGCGGCTCTACGACGACACCCGGCCACACGTGGGCAAGATCGCCGCATTGCAGAAGGGGCTGGTGCTGGTGGCGGACGGGACGTCTTTGGTCGAAGAGGGCTTCGGCTTTGGAGCCCCTATTGTCCAGGTTGGCGATGTGACGTACCTCTCACGTCGCGCCAACACGAACCTGACCGAAGCCAGCGGGCGTGTCACACTGATCAAGGCCTACACGATCGACGTGGCGGACCGGCCCACACGCTTCCTCCGTAAGAAGTACCAGGACGTTGCGCCGTTGGGCAGCGTCGTCTTCAGCTACACCCTGCGTCCTCCGAGTACCGTCTACGTGGCGGTCGATCTCACCGGTCTAGAGGCAGACTGGAAGCGCGTCTACTTGATGAATGAGCAGGGCGCCCGCGCCTTTCCGCGGTATCGGGATGCAGCCGGGAGGGTTCGGGAGGCCAGCGACGTCGGCATCTGGGAGGAGTCCGTGGCCCCCTTCGGCTGCTGGGAGGCCCCGGCGCGCGACGTGCGCTTCTGTGTGGAGGCACCGTCAGGTCAGCCCGGCTTCGTAGGCCGCGAGCGGTACCTGCAGTATAACTGGCTTGGTGCCTACGCGCTCTCATGGTCGGGCATTGATCTTGAGCTCGAGGCACCCTGTGAGATCTTCACCTACACGCTCCGCCTGGAGAGGTTGGCCGATGAGTCGTGACTTGAATGGACGTTTCCGGTCACATGGTTCACGTCTCATTCCTTTGACCCTTTCGCTGTCTGCCTACTTCCTGCGCCTGTGGAAGCTGGACGCCCTATCCCTTATTGGTGATGAGAGCTACTACTGGCTCTGGTCGCGAAATCTGGACTGGGCCTACTACGACCATCCTTGCGGCGTGGCGCTCCTAATGCGGGCTAGCACGGCGCTGGGTGGCGGGACCGAGTTCGGCGTGCGCTGGCTCAACGCGTCCCTAGGATTGGTCGGGGTGCTGCTGACCGCCCTGGTGGGCGAACGCCTTCTTTCTCGGCGCGCGGGCTGGTTCGGCGCGACGGCTGTCGCTGTCGGGGCGCCTTATCTCGTCACGGCGCGCTTCGTCTACACAGACGCGCTACAGCTGGTCTTGTTGTTGGCCAACCTGCTGGCCTTCTGGCGCTTGACGCGGCCTGACGCCGGCCTCGCTGCAGCGCTGAGCTTCGGTGCGAGCCTGATCTTGCTCTTCAACACGAAGTACAGCGCCTACTTCTACGCCGTGGCATTGCTTCTCACGGTGCTGATCGAGCACCGGCATTTGCTACGCGCGCGCAGACTCTGGATAGGCGGCTTTGTCGGCGCCCTCGGCCTGGTTCCTGTAATCGCCTGGAACGCCGGGCACGACTGGGCCTCCTTCCGCTGGCAGCTCGCCCACGCTACGCTGACGCTGTCCGAGAGTCCAAGCTTGCTGGGAAGCGCCCATCACGCCTGCGTCTACTTGACCTGGCCCCTCGTCGCGCTGAGCCTGCTGGCTCTCGGCCGTTGGCGCACGGCCGAAGAGCGGCTTCTGATGCTGGTCGCTCTCTGCATGCTGGCGCCGGTGGCCCTCAGTCCGGCCAACAGCCCGCGCAACCTCAGCACCGGGCTCGTGCTCCTCCTGCTGCTGGCGGGGTCGGGTCTACCGACGAGCTTGCACCGCTGGAGGCATCGGGGTCTGACAGGCTCGCTCGCTCTGGGCCTGTTATTCTCGGCGGTCTACGGCGTGGGTACCGTGTCTGGTCTGGTAGGGGCTTCTTCGCTGCCGCAGAGCAACGTCGTCCCAGCGATTCTGCGCGACGCAGCTGGCTGGCCCGATCTGAGCGGTGCACTGAGCGCGCGACGGGGCCCGTTCTTTGCGCTCGATTACAGCATCGCTGCGCAGATCCGCTACTACGCTGGCCGTCCCGCGACCACAGCGTGGGGGCAGTACCGCATCTGGGGCATCCCGGACCTGGAGGATACGACCATTGTCGCGCTGGACTACCTGCCTCTAGACTGGCTGACCGAAAGGCTAGAGTACACCTTCGATGTCGTTGTGGGGCCGGACCAGCTGGTCTTCACAGAGCGTGGCGTGACCAAAGTGGTCAACGTCTGGCGTGCCGAGGGGTTGCGCGAAACGCAAGCGGTCTTCCTGCAGCGCTTCGATTTCCTTACGTTAGTGGAGGAAGCCCCGTGAGGGGCGAAGTGGGGTCGCGAAGCATGCGCGGCAGCGTGCGGGTGGGCAAGAACGCCATCGCACGGCTGTCGGCCCAGGCCTGGGCCAAACTGCTTTCGCTGGCGATGGTGCCGCTGGTCGCCCGGTATGAGGGGTCGACTGGACTGGGCCGCTATGTGCTCGTCATCACCATCGTCGGCATCGTCGGCGCGCTGAGCGACATGGGTTTGAACACGTTCGTGATGCGAGAAGCCGCGCGCATGCGCGATCGGGCGGAGCAGCGAGCCATTTTGGCACGAGTGTTGCCGCTGCGATTGGTGCTGACAGCCGTCGGCTTCGGGCTAGTGATTGCTCTGTCCAGCCTACCGCTCTTCCCCACGGCGACGCGGCGTCTCCTGCCGCTGGGCGGGCTGATCCTCCTCCCAGAGGGCGCCATGCGGACGATGGAGGCGCTCATGAACGGCCGGCGTCGGATGGACGTCAGCAGCGGTCTGGAGATGGTCACGCGCCTGCTGGCCGTGCTCGGCGCGGTCCTGGCACTGATGCTGGGCTTCGGTGTCCGGGGCGCCCTAATCAGCACGGTTGGCGCCACTGTGCTCGGCGCGCTCTTCTGCTCCGCGGTGCTCTGGCGCTGGGATCTCTGGCCCCGGTGGCAGGTCGATCTAGCGGGCTGGCGCGTCACGTTGGCGTCCGCCTATCCCTTCGCCCTTAATGGGTTGATCGCCATGGTCTACACGCGACTCGACATCGTGCTGCTCAGCGCTTGGCAGGGGGAGGTGGCGGCCGGCTGGTACGGCGCGGCCTACAAACTATGGGAGGCCTTTGGTCTGCTCCCCAGTAGTCTGCTGGATGCGCTCTTCCCGGAGTTGGCCCGGCTGGCAAGCACGCGCAGGGGCAGGGTTCGGCTTCGAACCCTCTTCCGGGGGGGAACGGCTGCGTTGGCGGTTAGCGGTGTAGCGCTCTCCGGCGCGGGCGCCGCCTTGGCGGGGTGGCTGGTGCCGCTGCTCTACGGACACGGGGAGACCTACGGGCCCAGCGTCATCGCCTTCCGCGTCCTGGTGTGGGCAATCCCGGCGATGTTCCTCTACCTGCTGAGCGGTCACACACTCTACGCGCTGGAACGGCAGCGTCAGGTGACGGGTTCGATGCTCATCGTTGGTGTGGCGAACGTTGGCCTGAACCTGTGGGTCATACCCCGCTGGAGCTACCTGGGCGTCAGTGGTGTGGCTCTCTTCTCAGCGTGGCTGCTCTGGGCACTGCTCTACGTCCAAGCTCGGCGCGCTGTGCGGGATGAGGTGGAATAGTGTCGAACTATCTGGACACGGCGCACGCCTTTGACGTGGTGGCGGGCGACTACGATGCGGTCTATGGTCCGGAAGCCAACGCGGTGATGACGTGGATGCGGGGGGAGAGCCTGCAACTGCTGCGCGGGACCTTCCCGCCGGCAAGTCGCTTGTTGGAGATTGGCTGTGGCACCGGCACGGAAGCCGTCGCCCTGGCGCAAGCCGGTAGGCGCGTGTTCGCTACCGATGTCTCCCTCCAGATGGCAGCGCGGACGTGGGCCAAAGCTTGCACCGCCGGGGTGACAGATCGAGTGACCGTATTGGCGGCTCCGGCCGGCGGTCTGGCGGCACTCCGCCCGCGCGCTCCATTTGACGGTGCCTACGCCAGCTTCGGTGCTTTGAACTGCGAGTCCGAGCTGGAAAATGTGGCGAGGGCGTTGGCACGCCTAGTGAAACCAGGTGGACACTTCGTCTGCTCGGTGATGGTGCGGTGGTGCCCCTTTGAGATCGCCTGGTTCCTCCTCCACGGGCGCCCCCGCGCTGCCTTTCGGCGCCTGAGGCCGGGCTGGCAGCGCGCGCCAGTCGCTGCCCTGCGCGAGGCCCAGGTCTTCGTGGTCACCCGCTACCTCTCCGTCCAGGATCTGGAGCGAGCGTTTTCGCCGCACTTCGCCGTCCAGCAGACGCACTCGCTTCCGCTCCTCCTGCCGCCCCCGTACTTGGACACTCTGTTTCAGAGACATCGCGGTCTCTTCGCTCGTCTGGAGCGTCTTGAGCGCCGTCTGCGCCAGCACTGGCCCTGCCGGCTCTGGGGCGACCACGTCGTCGTCGTGTTTCGGAGACGTGCCTTGCCGCGGTGAGCAGCGTATGCTCGCGATGCTCTAGGCTCTGTCGCCTGTCCCACGAAGCGCCAGCTACAGGGGCACTGACTGCGATAAATGTCTACGGTCCGTACGTAGCGACCAAGTAGTCCAGGAGAATGGTCCTCTCCGCGTCGGAGAGCTCCACCCCGTATCCTATCATACGGTCCACCGTGTCGGCCCACGACTCCCGGGACTTCTGCGCGGACTCCACCCGAGCCAGGTTGTGGCATGCCGTGCACCGCTCTTCCAGAAGCACCGGGCCCTCCGGCTCATCGATAGCACCGGCCGGATCCGACGTTGCGGTCGGTTCCTCCTCCGGTGTCGCTGTGGGCGCCTCCGGCTGGGGAGTGCCCGTCGGTGTCGCCTCGACGGCGGTCGGTGAGGGCTGCGGCCTGGTAGGCGAAGGCGACTCGGTCGGTTCCGTCGTGGGTTCCTCGGTGGCGACGATAGGTGTGGGCTCCGCAGTCGCCGTGAGTTCTGGGCGTTCCGTCTCGACGGGCGTGGGGGTAGAAACTTCGGTGCCAGCTGGTCCGCACCCCTGCGTCGTGACTGTCGCTGCTAGAAGCAGAGCGATTAACCACGTGATTCTTCCGCTCATGGAAATCTCCTTACACATCCTGTTAATGACTAGCTACCTGCGTGGCTAGGCTCTCAAGGGCAGATCTAACGCCAAGCGTTGCTCCCCGAATGCACCACTTAGGTTGGCTTCGTGTACTCGGCCAGACCGGAGAGCCAGCGTGAGCCACACAAGCATCCTGCTGTGATGCACCCCGCTCCATCTCACGGCGAGGGGCCCAGCCCCGTAGGCGACAGACGTGCCGTACTCCGGTCCGCAGGTGCAGACGAAGACGGCACTAAGCTGTTCACGCTGCCCAACGCCAAGTCTAGCAGACATCGGCACCCGCGTCAATGGGGCAGCGCGATAGGGTGTGGAATAACCTGCTGCAAATAGCCGGGCGGGGGGTGAGGGGACGCTTTCGGGCCGCAGGATGCTCGGTCAGCCGCGTAGATATCTACGGGGAGATCCTGTTCCTCATGTTTCTCCACCAGTGTGGGGAACTGCTTCCCGTCATCGGCATGACCTCCCGTCACCACCAGACGAGTGATTGTCCCCGCCTCCGCGTTCATCGCCGCGTGCGCTTTGTACCCAAAGACATACTGCGGTGCACATCGTCCCTTTGCGCGCTTCGCCGTCTTCACTCACCACGGAGTGTTTTGTCACGCCGCGGCTGCCCTTCTCGGCTGGGTTGATCGTCCCCCGGCTGGTGCACGTCCGCTTCTATAGGGTTGCTGTCCACGAGTTGGATCGCCCCAAACTGCACCCGCTGGCGCATGGCCATCGCGATGACATTCGGCAGCGGCTCCTCAAGTAGTGCTTCTCCGCCGTGCTTCGCGATTCTCTACTTGAACCTCGTCAGCGTCGAGGGGGCGGGGCCCGCCTCATCCACAGCTAATCCAAGAGAGCACTGGGCTGCCAGACTATCGTTCACGCAGGTTGCGCTCTGACGCTCTGACAGGGCGTAGAGATAGCCCAGAAACAGCACCTTCAGCATCACCACCGGATCGTAGAGCGGACGCCCGTTCTTGGCCTCGCCTCGGTAGACCGGGATCAGCTTTCCCGCCAGCCCGCCCCAATCCAACACGCTATCCAGCTCTCGCAATAACGGGTTCTCTGGCGCCGCACGCTTAGAGACGTCGTTCCTGGAAAAGGACCCACTGCCCCATCTCTTGAATCGCCTTGCTGTCACTCTATCCCTCCCTTATCGTCACTGACCCCCTCCCCCCATCATCCTCCCGGTCTCGCCCCTTCTTGACACGGTCCGTGGAGACGTTTGAGGCGTCAAGGCTTTGTTGACAGAATTCCCGGGCTCGCAGAGCAAGGGCAGATCGAGGGCGTGCTTAGGCCGCAGGGGTCGTCATTGAAGGCTGGGGCTTCGAGCGCTGTGGATGCAGGCAGAGCCTGGTTCCCGATGATCCCGTCAAGCATCCAGAGCGCTGCGTCAACCGCCCGACGCTCTGCCCGGGAATTGAGACTGAGCTGAACGCCGCCGCGCGGGTCTCGTAGCGGAGGTGACACGCGCGGCGCTGCGTCCGCGCCTCCCGGACGCCCTCACCCCAGCCTGATGTAGGGCGTGTTCGAACCCTAGACCCGGAGGCTCCGCCACTGTTGTTCGTCCGCCCGAATCACGGCTGGCCCCTCGGTGGCGCCAGGGTCCGTAAGTTGCGCCCTACTCCTTCCGCGTCGCCCGCACCACGGCGAACGGCTTCCTTGAATCCTTGCCTCGAAATCGCTGGCGCAAGGCCTTCATCCCCAGGCTGATCAAGTAGCTCGTGCCCGCGACCAGGATGATCGTCGCCCCCGACGTGAGGTTGTAGACGTAGGATAGCCCCAGGCCCACCGTCGTGAAGACCATCCCCAGTGCGATGGCGAGACCCATCATGCGCTTCATCTCGCGTACGAACTGACCGGCGATGGCCGCCGGGATGGTCAGTAGGGCGATGACCATGATCAACCCCACCACTCGCATCAACATCACCACTGTCAGCGCGATCATAGCCACCAGGACCAAGTACATGGCGTCCACCGGCACATTCTCCACCTTTGCGAACGTCTCGTCGAAGGAGATCGCCAGCAGCTCCTTATAGAACAGCGTCACGAGGGCGATAATGATCACATCCAGGGCTAGGATCACCACCAATTCCGTCCGTGCCACCGCCAGAATGCTGCCGAACAGGTAGCTCATCAAATCCGCCTTGTACCCCGCGGTCAGATCCACGAAGATAATCCCCGTCGACATCCCGATGGCCCACATCACGCCGATGACGGTGTCCGCCCGCTCGCGGGTCTTCCGCTGCACCCACCCCATCGTCACCGCGGCCAGCAAGCTGAACAGAATGGCACCTGCCAGAGGAAAGTAACCCGGCCGGGGATCGCGTGCCAGCGCGCTATCGGCGAAGAGGACCGGCACTAGGTTGTACTTCACGAAGTAACCCAATCCGATCCCCCCGTACGCCGTGTGGGCAATCCCGCCGCTGATGAACACGATCCGGTTCACCACCACGTAGGCTCCCACGATCCCGCACGCGATGCTCGCCAATGCCCCGGCGGCCAGGGCATTCCGCATGAACGTGAACTGCATGGCTTCTCTGATGACTTCAGTCATCCGCCTTCCCCCCCTCGGCGTGCAGCGGGAACACTCGGTGGGGCACTCCGTGTGCGATCAGATCCACCGGACATTCGTAGGCCAGCTGCACCATCTCCGGCGTCAACTGCCTCTCGTTATGGTAGAATAGACGTCGGTTCACACACCCCACCGTCTTGACATAGGACGAGATGGCATTCATGTCGTGCGAGATCAGCACGATGGTGATATGGGTATTCAGCTCCTGCAGCAACTCGTAGATGTTGCTGCTGACCCGAGGATCAACACTGGATGTCGGTTCGTCCAGCAGGAGGATTTCCGGCTCCGATGCCAGAGCGCGGGCGATGTACACGCGTTGCCGCTGCCCGCCTGAGAGTTGGCCGATGGGCCGGTCTCGGAAGGCCAACAGGTCCACGCTGTCCAGTGCCTCCGCCACGACACGGTCGTCCTCCGCCGTGAACCGCTGGAGCAGGCGCCGCTGTCCGAGTCGTCCCATGCGCGCCACGTCCCACGCCCGAACGGGAAAATCCCGGTCGAAGTGCATCTGTTGAGGTACGTAACCGACGTGCCGTCGCCCCTCCTCAATCGGCTTCCCCATGATCCGGACCCGTCCTCGGGTGGGCGGCACCAGACCTAGCAACACTTTGATCAGCGTCGTCTTGCCCCCACCGTTCGGCCCGATCAGGCCGACGAAGTCCAGCGGTGCCACTGTCAGGTTGACGTCCTCCAGCACCGATTCATGGTCGTAAGCAGCCCACAACCCCTTGATCTCGATCGCCGCGTCACCCGCCGCCACTATGCCTTCCATCACCACCCCTATTCCAACACATCCGCAAAGGTCTGCGCCACGCGCCGCATATTGTCCAGCCAATCGGGTGCCAGCGGGCTGATCAGCAGCACTTCGCCTCCGATCTCGTTGGCAATGGTCTCGGCATCCGACGTGCGGAACTCCGGCTGAGCGAAAACCATCCGGATGTCCTTCTCCCGTGCGCGCTCGATGAGATGGGCGAGCTCCTGCGCGCTCGGCTCCTGCCCCCCAACCTCAATCGGGACCTGTTCCAGGCCGAAGTCCTCGGCGAAGTAGCCCCAGGACGGGTGGAAAACCATGAACTCATCGCTCTGCAGGCCCGCCAGCGTCGCTTCGATGTCGGCCTCAAGAGCCTCGATATCGACCACAAACGCGTCCAGATTCGCCTTGTACTCGGCTTCGTGCTCCGGATCGAGCTGCACCAGCGCCGCGTAGATGTTCTCTGCCTGTACCTTCACCAGCCGCGGCGAAACCCAGATGTGGGGATCCAGCGCACCCTCCGGGGCCCCGTGATCTGCCCCGGCTTCCTCCTCGTCTTCGTGGTCGTGGTGAGCCACCACCGACCGGCGCTCAATCCCCGCAGCCGTGTCCACCATGAGCATGTCCCTGTTCGCTGACGCGATTCTTCCCAGCCAGGCGTCCTCGAAGGGGACGCCCATGCTGAGGTACGCCGCTGCATCGCTCAGCGCCCGCAGTTGCTCTGGTCTTGGCTCGTACGTCGCTGGGCTGCTGCCCGGCTCAACCATGACGTTCACCGCCACCCGCTCTCCCCCGACGCGCTCCACGAAGTATCGCTGCGGGACGATGCTCACCGTGAGCTGGAGCGGCTCCTCGCTGACTTTCTCGGCTCGCGGTGTGCAGCCAGCGGTCACCACCCCAAGAGCCATGGCCAGCACCATTAGCGCCCAACCCATCTGCCCGAACGCACCACCAGCCTTCATCCGCTTCCTCCTCAAGAAGCCCTCCACTTAGCTACAGAAGGACGTCACGTCTCAATCCCAGACGATGGCCACCCCGAGTTCCGTACCCTCGTCATTGCTGCCCCCTTGTCGTCCCAACCAGAGCGGAGCGAAGGGAATTGAGGCAGCCCCTGGCGGTGGCCAGACCGTGAGTCTGCCATCGTCAGATGCCCACCGGGTCGTCCGAACCTGCGAGCCCCCGGCTGCTACCGCGTCTCCGCCGCCCGCCTATCACAGTGTGCAGCGTCAGCGCCAAGACCACTGGCCAGACGTGCAACAGAAGTGGCCCTCCGCACCCAGGACAGGGCGACAGGCCGGCTCGGCGTGAGCCCACCCCAGCCACCCACGGCTTGGGCAGCCTCCATCTCAGCTTCGACCTCCAATCAGAAGACACTGGTCCCGCTCAGACCCCGATGAACTGAAACACGCTTTCAGAGATTCGGCGAAGAAGAGAGCCGTTCTATTCTTGGCACCCGGGGCAGACCCCTGTCAGCTGCAGCAGATGCCCGTCCACTTGATATCCGGTCTCCCTCTCCACCCAGCCGATCAATCGCTCCAAATCGTCCCCTCCCGGGAACTCCATCGCCCGCCCGCAGGACCTGCATATCAGGACGTGCCGGTGACCCGGCGACGACATCAGATACCCGTGACAGCCCTCGCCGTGGTGCACGCGGCTCACCAGACTCAGCTCCTCGAACAACTCCAGCGTTCGATACACCGTCACCAGACCCAACCCGGGATGAAGGGCACGCCCCCGCTCATAGATGTCCTGCGGCGCCAGTGGCGTCTCAGCTGCCGACAATACCTGTGCGATGGCGCGCCGGGCTTGCGTCACCCGATATCCTTGCCGCCTAAGCACCTCTTCCCAGAGAGCCAACCTTACCCCCTAATGAAAACAATTTTCATTAGTCTATCATAACTCCGCCGCCTGTCAAGGAAAACCGCATCTCGGGGCCACCAGCTTTGGTGGTCGTCGCTGACTGGAGACCAGGGACGAGATCCTCACCATGGTGACCTGTGTCCGATGAAGGCGCTATCGGGACGCAGACTCGCTTCGCAGGTCCCCTGTGCCCTGCCACGGGGCCGTGATGGGCACGGTGGCGCCCCCGTGTCCCCGGAGATGGTACGCGTCATGGGGCCGCCAGTTGGGCAGCGCCTACGATAAGGATCTAGCGTAGCTGGTGAAGCCTACGGCTGTCCAACCCGGGCATCCATCGAGAGCCATGGTCGAGGCGAGGTGGACTTGGATCGGTGTTCTCTTCCGGCTGCCCCAGTCCGCGGTGCGCTCGAGCTCGGTGCTGAGGGCGGTGGGGCGAAGTGCCCGTGCAGCAGCGATGGGCGAGTGTGCCAGGAAGAACCCATCTCCTACCAATCTCGCGGTTGTGGCGTGCGAGCTCGTCTGGTCAGGTAGCCTGCGAGAAGTCGATGCGATTCTCGGAATCCAGACCGGGAAAGGCGGCGATTCTGGTCTGAACCGATCCTGGTGTGAGCCGGTGCTCCCCGGAGTCAACCCCCTCAAAGAATCGCTCGACCAATGAGGTTCCCCCAGGTGGTGGGAGACAGGTGTAGGATCGGGGTGGGGGGGTCAAATGCCGCCGTCCAGGGGCCGGCTATAAATGACGTAGAGCCCGGTTTGGCGTGGCATGGGGATCAAGCCGGCTGGACGGAGCTGGACGATCCGTCGTGTCGGGCTGTCGAGCCGGTCGGCGAAGTGTTGTTCAGCATCCTCCAGCCGCAGCGGGCGCAGCCTCACCTTCTCCCCCCTGCCAGAAACAGGGCGAGGTGTCCGCGGTTGTATGGTTCATGGCTTCTCCTCTCTCCCAGCCTCAACAGCCCGCTACATCCAACCGCCCACGGTCAACGGCAACCGCCCAGCACGACCCGGAGTGCGCTCGACCAAACGCCTCTCGTGCCCTCGCCGTCTGCCGATCACAGACCATGCTGCCCGGCACACGGCGCATGTCGACCAGGGATCAGGCCTGGACAGTGCGTCCCCGTTCTCTTCGCTTCGCTGTCGATCCGACACGCGACGCACAGCTCTCAGGATGTCGACGGCTCCCCTATGCGGCGTTGATCTCCCGGACGAACGCCACCAGATCCGACGCCACTCGATCGGGCAGCTCGAAGAAGAACGTGTGCCCGGCGCCGCGATACACCAGGAGCCGCGAGCCCGGGATCGCCGCCGCGAGCATCTCCTGATCGGCCCGCGAACTGATGTCATCCTGATCCCCCCAGATGATGAGGGTAGGCGCTGAGATCTTGCCGAGTTCGCTAAAGGAATCATCCTCCAGGAGGCCCCGGTTCGTCTCGCGCCACGCCCGCGCCGGCAGCTTCATCGCCTGCGCCACTATCTTCTCCACCCGATCCTCCGGCACCGAGGGGGTCACCGTGGCCTCTGCAAACTCCCGCACGAATGCGGGGTCGATCGGATCCGTCAGTCTTGATATGGTCGACTCCCACATCCTTTCCACCAGCGGATTTCCCCGCAGGGTGGCCGGCGTCCCGAGGAGCACCAGTCCCCGTGTGCGCTCCGGGTGCTGTATCGCGAACCGGCGCGCCACAATCCCGCCGCTGGAAGCGCCTACCAACACGGCCGCCTCAAGCCCCAGCGCGTCCATGAAAGCGCCCACGTCCGCGGCAAAATCGCGCACCGTGTAGCCGTCCGCTGGTTTACTTGCATCTCCGTGCCCCCGTTGCGTCACCGCAAAGGCGTACATCGAGTCTGGGAGATGCCGCAGCACCTGTTCGAATGAGCGCCACGACCCCGCGAAACCGTGCAGGAGGAGCAACGGAACACCCGTAGGATCCCCCTGCTCCATGTACGGCAGTTCCAGACCACTATCAAGCTCGACCGACCCAACGACGTATCTCATGTCGCCCCCCAATAATGAGCGTCAATCGCGTGCTCCCTCAACTGCCCGCAGGCACCGTCCACGTCCTCCACGGCGAACACGAGGTAGGCGCCATGCGGGACCTCCGCCGTGGCTGGAAGATCACATGTCCTTGATGGCGAGACTCCGTCGTGCCCACCCTCTCCCTACACCATCCCCTCAAACACCTCCGCACAGGCTATGGCGTAGCGCCAGTCGCCGTGCTCCTCCAGGCTCCAGCATGCCGACAGCATAGCGTCGACGAAGGCCCATGCCAGCAGACGGGCCTTCTCTTCCTGGACGATCTCAGACAGAATCGTCGCTCGGCGCCGAGCCACCTCCCGGGGGCGATCCATGGCCAGGAAGCGGGGGATCGGATTGTGCTGAAACCGCGCTGCCTCGTAGGCCAGATCTCCGATGACCCCCTTCGGGTCGATCGCCAACCACTCGCTTTCTCCATTCGAGAGGATGTTGTCGTGGTGCAGATCGCCGTGGAGCAGCATCCTGCGGGAGCTCGAGGCGTCCAGATCCCGCACGAACCCCTCCGCCCGGTCCACGAATCCGGCCGGCAGCGGCCCCGTCGTCCCATCGAACCGTGCCCTCAGCCGCTCGAAGGCCCGCGCCCAGTCGCCCACGGTCGGAAACCCGTGCGCCGACGGCTCCGCCACGGGCAGATCTCGGATCAGGCGTGCGCCGATCGCCGTGGCCTCCTCGTCGCTCTCCAAGCCAGATAGCGGGCGCCCCGGATCCAGGCGGCCCAAGAGCAGGGCGCCCAATGCATCGTCAGCCGCCAGGATCTGCACAACAGGGCCCCCTTGAAAGGCCTGCAGCGCCGCGACCTCCGTCCGAAGCTCCGGGTTCGGCACCCCCAGCTTCAGCACCGCCTCTCTCCCGTCCGCCATGACCGCAGACGCCACGACATTGTACGACAGCTCGGGAGCCACCGATTCGATCGATAGACCCCATCGCTCCGCAAAGGCGTCCACCAGCGCCGGGAGCCGCTCCAACCACAGCGCTCCGTCTTCTCTCCACACGGAGACGACCCGCTGCTTGAAGGGTTCCGGAAGCGGAAACGCGTCCGTCATCAAGCGTCAGCTTCGTCCTCGCGCACCCGCCGGATCTCGAACACCACCGGATTCCAGGCATCGGGACACGCGTGGGTCGCCACATCCGGGTCGTCCAGCCACGGGAAATCGGCCCCGTACCGCATCGCGAACACCTTCGGCAGGAAGCTGTACAGTGCGTGGATGCACACTTCCCCCTGCACCCTCATCCCGTCAAACACCACCTTGTCCCCCACCTCGTGACCGGCGATGCACTGCCCCTCCTGCTTGATCACTCTGGCGATGATTCGATACCCATCGTCTTGGCGGATTGCCTGGTCGTCCATCAGAACCTCCCCTGTCTCAAACTGACACGGCCCCGTGCGGATAGCACGGAGAACCAATCGGCGCCGCTCAAGGGGCCCTCTCCGGCCGAGTTAACCTCGCCCGCACCGCCCTCCCGCCCAAGACCGTACGGCGGCTCTGCCGGCCCAGAGTAGCCACACACTCCCATCCTCGGTGAGTTCACCTATGGCGCCGGTTCTCCATAATTCAGGCGGGGGTGTGTCTCTGCCATGCTTCGCCCATCACGCCGTGCGGGCCTCCCTTCGCAAGAACATGTCGGATACCGTCCGAAACGAATCCGTATCCGTCCAGAT
>CAZGSX010000031.1:9811-28371 GCA_964528475.1 uncultured Anaerolineales bacterium | reverse complement strand
AGGGCCTGTGCCCGCAAGGGCGTGGAGGTTCGACTCCTCTCCGGGGCATTTTCTTCCTTTCTCCCATGATGCGTCAAATGCGCGGCGCTGCTCTCCCACGCGATTGCTCCGCCTTTCGGAGTACTTGGCGCTCTGTGAGCCTTTGCTGCTCGGTCTCCTCACTTCGCACCCGGGCGCTTCCTGGGTCGGAAGAGCAAGCGGATGGGCGTCCCTGGGAACTCATAAGCCATCCTGATCTGATTCTCCAGATATCGTTCGTAGCTGAAGTGCAGTAGGCTGGGATCGTTGACGTGGAAGACAAACGTCGGCGGATCCACTTCCGGTTGGCTGGCGTAATAGATCTTGAGCCGTCTGCCGCGGCGGCTGGGTGGTGCATGACGAGCGACGGCGTCTTGAACTAAGCGGTTTAGCTCGCTGGTCTTGATGCGTTCGAAGCGGGCGCGGTAGACGTGCAACGCCGTGGGCAGGACCTCGCCGACACCCTGGCCGGTCAGAGCCGAGATGAAGCGCACGGGGACGTAGTCCAGAAACCGAAGCGCTTCGCGCACCCAGCCGGTGTACTCCTTCTTTGTATCCTCATCCTGCTCGACCAGGTCCCACTTGTTCACCAGCACTACGGCACTCACCCATTCGTCCAGAATCATGCCGGCAATGTGGGTGTCCTGAGCTCTGACGCCCTCGTACCCATCGATGATCAGCAACGCGACGTCCGCCCGGTTGATCGCACGCATGGCACGTAGCACGCTGTAGTACTCCACCCCGGGTGCCACCTTGCCGCGGCGCCGGATCCCGGCTGTATCGACCAGCGTGATGGGGGTCCCCTGCCACTCCAGATGCGTATCCACGGCATCGCGCGTGGTGCCCGGCACGGGGCTGACGATCACCCGTTCCTCTCCCAGCAACTGGTTGAGAAGTGAAGACTTGCCGACATTCGGCCGTCCCAGAATCGCAATCTCTACGCTTTCTCTCTCTTCCTCTACGCCGGTGGGTACTGGCACAGCCGTGTCAACCTGTTCGCGCAACGTCTCCACCACATCATCAAGCAGGTCCGCGACCCCAATGCCGTGGAACGCCGAGATGGCGTAGAGGTTGTCCAGCCCCAGCTCGTAGAACTCCAAGGCGTCGTGTCGCAGGCGCTCATTGTCGACTTTGTTTACCGCGAGGAAAACGGGGCAATCAGCTTTGCGCAAAACCTCAGCGACCTCTTCGTCACCGGCTGTGAGGCCGCTCATGGCATCTGTGACAAAGACTACTGCATCAGCTTCGCGTATGGCCAGTTCCGCCTGAGCTTGCATCAGCGCGATGTAGGGAGCAGAGTCCTGCGTCAAGACCCGGTCTGGGCCCGGCCGTCGACCCTCTAGCACTGTCTCCGGGAGCAGCTCCAAGCCCCCCGTATCGATGACTGTGAAAGGCAGACCGTTCCACTCAGCCTCGTCGTACAGGCGGTCTCGGGTGGTGCCGGGCTCTTCATGGACGACAGCCACCCGCCTTCCAACGATGCGATTGAAGAGGGTCGACTTGCCAACGTTGGGGCGGCCAACCAGAGCAAGCACCGGTCGGCGACCGCCAGCGTGCAAGGCACGATCGCGCCCTTCGACGGTCTCGTTCATTCGTCAGTCACCGTACCTGTGACAGTGGCCGTTGCTCTAGGAGTGATGGTCGAGCCCACGGTGGCTGTCGGCGTGGGCTGCTGGGTAATCCTGACTTGAATGGTGGCCGGGATCACACTCTGCGGCGTGATGGAGTCTGGAACAATCACCTCAGGCTCCAGCTGATACGTTCCTTCGGTGAAGTCAAAGAGTTCCAATACCAGGCGCACATCGTCCCGTCCCAGCGATTCCAGCCTGGGGAGAGGACCGCTGAGAATCACTTGCACCACGTCCGGGGAAAGCGTGTAAGTGTAGCCTGGTTCCAAGCCCTGGATCTCGGGGGTGCTTGTGATGGTCATGCTGCTTTCAATGGCCTCAATGGCTACACGCACCGAGACTTGTTGCCCTGGGACCACTGTCACCTCGGGCGGGACCCGCAGGCCGGGGCGGACCACTATGTCGTCCTGAGCTTCATCGACATTGATAGGCGCTGTCTCAATGAATCCCTCCTGCAGGGCGAGATCGGCCGGGCTGCCGAAGACGGTCACGGTTGGTGGCTCGATCCCGATGTCTGTGATGCGGTATCCCGACGCGATCTCCCCGGTCAGGACCGCCTTGACCGCCAGCGTGCTGTGATATCCCGACGGTTCGATGGTGATGAATATGTCCACTTCGTCTGGCGTCAACGAGACGTGCGGCACACTGCTCCCCTCGTCATCGCGAGGCCGTACCGAAAGCGTCTCCTCGATGGTTTGATTCGCGCCCTGGATCGAGAGCGTCGCAAAGGCCTCGACTACCCGGGTGACGTAACTCGTCGGACCTCTCACTGTGATGTCGCTGGGCTCCGTGGTTGTCCTCCGGGAGACATAGCCGACCGCCGGTTCTCCCTGAAGCTCCACGTGCACGGGGACCACGCGAGTTGCTCTAGCGTCGAGCTCTACCTCTACCGTCGCTGGCTCCACCTCCAAGATCCTGGTCAGCTCTTCGTCAAGCTCCACATCCACGTCCAGTTCGTGCAACCCCGGGCCAAGGCCACTGGCATCGACTGTCGCCCCAAAGTCGCCCACCGTGAGGTCGTCCCAGACGGATTGAGTCGTGCGCAGCGTAACCTGGACGGTCTCGTCGAAGGTGTCCAGGACCAGCATGTCGTCGGCGAGGCCGGTGATCGAGACTGGAATTGGCCGCGGATAGACCCTTTCCATCGTTGGATCAGCCTGCTCCAAAGCCACCATCCAGGCCAGGACGGCCAGCACGAAGGCCATGACGATGAGAGGGACGTTACGGATCAGCCAGCGCACCCCGCTGCTCATACCTGCTCCCCCAGCATCCTGCGTAGCCTCAACAGCCATCCGCGTCTCTCCTGCTCCAGCAGAGGTTGATAGAAAGCCAGCAGTACCTTCTCCAGTCGTTGCGCCTCCAGGTTGCGGATAATGCGGCCGTTGTGCGTTATCGAAATCGCTCCTCGTTCCTCGGACACCACCACCCCGATGGCGTCGCTCTCCTCTGTCACACCGATGGCAGCCCGATGCCGGAGGCCGAGCTGCCGATCAGCGAGAAAAGCAGTCGACAGAGGAAGCACACACGCGGCAGCCAGGACACGCCCCTCACGGACGATCACCGCTCCATCATGCAGTGTCGTGTTGGGGTTAAATATGGTGAGGAGCAACTCGTAGGAGATGTCGGCGTCCAGCTCAACGCCACTCTCCACGAACTCCTGCAATCCCGTCTGCCGTTCTAGCACGATCAGAGCGCCATGATGCCGGTCGGAGAGCGTGTCGGCCGCCTCGGTGATGGTGGAGATAGCTCGCTCCAAGACCTCCCCTCGCGTTGTTCGCCAGCCAACGAGGGCCCCGGGCCGCCCAATATGCTCCAAAGCTCGCCTTAGCTCTGGCTGGAACACAACCGGTACAGCGACCAGCAGCGCTGGCAGGGCTCTGTCGATCAGCCACCCAAAGGCCAGGAACTCTATGAAGCCGCTCAGGAGCACGACAACTATGACCAGGAAGATCACCCCGCGCAGCAGGGCTACCGCGCGCGTGCCCCTTACCAGGTAGAGCAGCCAGAAGAAGACCAGCGCGACCAGGAAGATGTCGATGACGTCTATCCATCCCAGCCTTTGCAGGTACCAAAAGATGTCAGTGATCATCAGTCTAGGTCAGTCTTCCCACGCGGGTCCCATGCCCCTCGTCCGAAGGACGAACGTCTGCTCGGTGGTCTCCCCCACCGGCCCACGATCTCTCAGGCTCCCCGGACGGCACGCAATCATCGCACCGACCGTCGGCTTGACGATCGGATCGTCCCACAGCTGCACTCACGTTGGGTCGATCGACACACGCCAGGTGATCCTGTTGTGGGATGTACCCGTGCGTCCCATGGGTCACCGGTTGGCGCTTCCCATCAACTCCACCAGGATTGCCTTCTGCGCGTGCATTCGGTTCTCAGCTTGATCCCACAGCACGGAGTGTGGTCCGTCACAGACCGCATCCGTGATCTCTTGCCCCCGGTGGGCAGGTAGGCAGTGCATAGCAATGACGTCTGGCTGCGCCCTTTTAAGCAGTGCCTGATTCACTTGATACGGCTGGAAGATCCGCGCCCTTTCAGCAGCCTCTTCCTCCTCCCCCATGGAGGCCCACACATCGGTGTAGACGACATCTGCCCCCGCGGCAGCCGTCTGCGGCTCATGGGTCGCCAGTAGCTGGCTGCCTGTCGCGGAAGCCATGCGTTGCCCTCGGCTCCACACATCGTCCGGCAACTCGTACCCTGCCGGGGTGGCGATCGCAAAATCCATCCCCATCAACGTTGCGCCAAACAGCAGGGAGGTCGAGACGTTGTTTCCATCGCCCACGAATGTAAGCCTCATGCCCTCGAGATCCCATCCCTTGTTCTCGACGATTGTCAGAAAATCGGATAGCGCCTGACAGGGGTGGTTGAAATCAGAAAGACCGTTGATAACCGGCACCCGGGAGTACTCGGCCAAGGTCAAAATGTGGTCGTGGGCGAATACGCGAGCCATGATCCCATTCACGTACCGAGAGAACACGCGCGAGACATCCGCCACGCTCTCCCGCTCTCCCAGCTGGATCTCAAACGGCGAGAAGTAGAGCGCCTGGCCTCCCAGGTGGATCATACCCATCTCAAAAGAGGCGCGGGTACGGAGGGACGGCTTCTGGAAGATCATACCTAACGTCTGTCCCTCGAGTAGGGGTGGGTTGCCTCCTGAGTTCCATTCATCCTTGAGCGCCGCGGCCAGTTGCAGCAAGCCCCGGAACGCATCGGGTGTCAGATCCGCCAGACTGAGAAAGTGTTTCATCGTTCCCTCCGCGAGTATTGACTGATCATTGGATTGAATACCAGGTCTCAGCGCCGAGTATACCACAAGCCGCGGCTGATTGAAAGCTGCAGCTTATCGTTCACGAGGGTCTCTAACGGGCTTCATCTCTAGGTCTTCGGCCGAAGGATCACCGGGGCGACCCTTCGGAGCTGACAGGTGCGAGTCCTAAGACGGCAACGATATGAACAAGCGTCGTATCGGAACAGGCAATCCGAGCGTCGGTGTCAGGACCCAGTGGGGTCCTGGTTGGGGTTGTCGCCCCTCCAGTCAGCCTCCATATGCCTCTCAAGCTCTCCAATCTCCCTCTCGATCCGCCGCTGCCTGTCCCAGATCGACAGCAAGAGAGCAAAGGTGCATAGCCAGAAAACAATGTAGGCGATCACTAGGTAGATGGGCACGATCTACTCCTCTGTGTTAGGGTAGAGAGGGGTTCTCTCTCTCACGTCGGATCTTCAGCTGGGTAAGAGCATCTCGGACTTGCTCCAGTCGCACCCGTTGACGAAGGAGGGCTGCGTACAGGAGGGTGAAAGCCCCTATGCTCACCAACAGGGTCTGGACCATGCGCGGCGTGAGGGCCATTCCCTCGCCCCCGGTCAGGATGTCCGGATGGATCGTCCGCCACCACCGAATGGCGAACCAAGAGAGAGGCACAGTTACAAAGGCTACGATGCCGTACACCGCGGCGAATCGAGCTTCCCGCTCGGGGCTCACCAGCGACGCGCGGAGCATGGCATAGGCCACGTAGACCAGCAGCTGCACAGCGGAAATCGTCAACCGTGGCTCCCAGGTCCAGTACGTGCCCCACGTCGGTTTCGCCCAGAGCATACCTGTGACCACGGTCATCGTGATGAAGGTCAAGCCGACCTCCACTGAGGACAACCCAATCATGTCCCACAGCCGCCTGCCGCTCACAAGGTACACGATTCCGGACAGAAACGTGACAAAGAAGGCGAAAAAGCCCACCCAGGCCGAGGCGACGTGGAAGTAGAAGATGCGCTGCACGTCACCCATCGTCACCTCTCGCGGTGCGTACACCGATACCATTCCCAGCGCGACCATCATGACCAGCGCGGTGGTCCCCACCAGAAGCAGCCCCAAGATGTCTCGCTTCGAGATTCTCATGTGCCTCCTCCCTGCTGCTTCGTCTCCGACTACGCCTCAACCACGTAGCCGAACGTCAGCATGCAGACGGCCACGATCAGGAGGTCGTAGACGACCAAGATGTGCAGTGAGCTCCCCAGATCGGTCAAGTTGGCGCCCCCCAGTAGCCTGCTGGTGCTCTGCACGGCGCCAATCAGCAGGGGGAATGCCAGCGGCAGCAGGAGTACGGGGAGCATCACCTCGCGCGCTCGCGTGTTCACTGCGATGGCCGCTATCAGGGTCCCCACCGCGGCATAACCGGTCACCCCCAGTGCAATGATTAGCACAACCCTCGGTTGCAGCAACATCACGTCAAATAGTGCGGAGAACAGAGGGAGTAGGACTACACCAACGACAGTCATGAAGAGCAGATTGCCCGTGGCCTTGCCAAAGAAGATAGCTGTGCGATCTACCGGCGCCAGCAGCAAGCCGTCCATGCACCCGTTCTGCTCCTCGCGGGCCATAGACCGGCTCAGTCCCAGGGTGCCCGCGAAGACGAGGGTTGCCCAGAGCACACCGGGTGCCGCTGCCTC
Source organism: uncultured Anaerolineales bacterium (assembly GCA_964528475.1). GTDB lineage: Bacteria > Chloroflexota > Anaerolineae > B4-G1 > B4-G1 > SKLM01. Next base: position 21,778 of record CAZGSX010000031.1, on the reverse strand, counting down.
CGCCATCTCTCCGCGCAAGTCGAGGGCGAAGCTGAAGATCAGCAGCGCCAAGCACGAGAACACCATCATGGCGCTGACCATCTCCTTTGTGTGGAGCTCGGCCGCGATGTCTTTCTGAACGATGGCCCATACCTTCCGTAGGAATCTCAAGGTTGCTATTCCTATGCCGAAGCGCAGCCTAGGTCGTGATGGCGCGGTACGTATCGGCAAACGTGGCTGCTGCTATCGCATGCCGCGGCCGGTCGTACGCGAGCTGGCCCCGATGGAGAACCAGCACGCGTTGCCCTAGGGATAGCGCTCGCCCCAGGTGGTGGGTGGCCAGCAGGATGGTGCAGCCCTCACCGACCAGCTCACTCACCAGGCTTCTGAGCGTCTCCACGCCCTGAGGGTCAAGTCCAGCAAAGGGCTCATCCAGCAGGAGAAGATCTGGACGATGGAGCAAGGCTCTCGCCACCGCCAGTCGTTGCTTCATCCCCCTGGAGAATGTGCGTACCAGATCGCCGCGCCGTAGTCCCAGTCCCACCAACTCCAGCAACCTCTCAATTCGCGGAGTTTCAGGGTCCAGGTCATACATGCGGCCATAGAAGCGCAGGTTCTGTGCTGCCGTCAGGTCGTCGTACAGCAGGGTCTGGTGGGAGAGGAAGCCGATGTGTCGACGCGCGTCCGTCCCCTCCAAGGAGAGATCATGGCCGGCTATCTCTACGCTTCCGGAGCTCGGCTGGCTGAGCGTGGCGAGAATCCGCAGCAAGGTGGTCTTGCCCGCTCCGTTCGGACCCACGAGTGTGACCAGCTCGCCATCTTCCACGGAGAGCGTGACGCCGGCCAATCCCGTGTGGGGTCCGAATGATTTCTTCAACGCTCTGGTCTCGATCACTGGGAGAGATCCTCCACCTCAGCTTGATAGTTTGTCATGGACCTGCTGCTTCAGCGAGCGACGCCTCTCCCGATACGCCTCGGGGGCTACGTCCCCGCGTTCGTAGTCCTCCTCCAGAGCCGCCAGAGCCTTTATCTCCTGCCGCACCTCGCTCGGCATCGGGCCGGGGGACGGGCGTCGCCACATCGCGCCGACGGCGACCGCTGCTGCCAGGAGTGCGGCAAGGCCGGCCATCAGTTCCCGGGACGAATCCCCCGCCATCTGGCTTACCGGCGCCTCTTTTCGCCCAGTGATGCGAAACACCAGAGGCTTCCCACCATCCAAGGGGCCGGTCATGTACGATACGGCTGTCCCCATTTGGGTGTCCACCGTGCCCTCCCGTGACAGCATGCTCCCGCTGAGCTCTAGCGTCTCGCCCAGCACCACCATCACGACGGCGTCGATCGGGATGTCCATCTGCTGCTCGACCCGAAGTCCCTCCTGGAATGGGAGCTCGTACGAGAAGGCAGCGTCCATGCTTTGGCCTCCCGGGGGGATGGGTCTTGAGTCCGCGAATCCGTCCTCCAGGCGCACAAAGCGACCGCCTAGTTCGCCAACGTCAAACTGCAGGTTCTCGGCATGTTGGGGTAGCTTTGCCGACCACGTTGTCCTGACGAGCCCGTCATCCGTCCCGACATCGTGGCCCACGTAGGCTCGATTCCCGCGATTCCGCAACACGGCATATTCGCCTATCCGGACGCTGTCTTCGACCTGGCTCACAAAGACGTGAAGCTGACCGATCCCTATCTCCGCAGCGTCCTGCGTAGGATCGTAGATCGTGAGAGGAAGAATGATCTCTCTCTCTCCCTCGACCGGTTCAACGGACTCGGAGACGTAGGTTACACCCTGGTAGGAGGTGCGCGCCACAACAGCCTGTCCGGCATCAAAGGGGACGTTTTCGAAGTGGAACGACGCATCCGCCGCCAATGTAGCGGTGTAAGCAGTGATCTCCTCTGCACCGGAGAGCAACTCGAGTGTGACGACCAGGTCATCGGGCACGCTACCACTGGGGGTGCCGTTGGTCACCCGTCCCGAAACTGTCCCGCTCTGTGGCTCGGGTTGCTGCCCCGAGACCGTGCTGACCGTGGTTGTCAGGAGCAGGAGAGCCATTGCCACCAGCGCTGCCCCCCGCCCTGACCGTTCCCACGGACGGATCAAAGCGCTCACCGTGTCTCTCCCCGCAGACGGGCGCCGCAATGCGAGCAGAAGCGGTCGCCGGCGTCTACCCGCTGTCCGCACTGGGTGCAGTAGTTCACGTCCCGCCTGGCTCTTGGCTCCTCCCCAGGTTCGACTGCTGGGCCGATTGGTTCCAACCTGTCACTCGCCTCACGCCTAGCCTGCCCTACCCAGGCCTCGATGGTCCTGTCCCTGACGTCGCGCTCAGCGGAGCGGAAGGGTCGGGCCAGATATGCCGTCACGACGACCAGCGCCGCGATGCCAATCAACACCGTGCCGAGACTCACGATCGCGTCCTCATGGGGTCAACAACGCGTCCAGGTCTTCCCGCAGCCTCTTGGCTGTCACAGGGCCTATGTGGACGCGCGCCACCGTCCCGCTCTGATCCACGATGAATGTCTCGGGAACGCCGGTAATACCGTACGTCAGGGGGGCGGCTGTGTCCAACCCCACTCCAAAGGTGATGCCATACTCTTTCACTATCTCCTCGACCTCGGCAGCCAGGTGGGGGAAGCTGATCCCGATGATGATCACCTGCCTGTCCCGATAGTCGCGCCATAGGGCCTGCAGATCCAAGAGTTGGTCTCTGCACGGCTGACAGTCTGGAGACCAGAAGTTCAGCACCACCACCCGGTCGTGCGCCTCCGCCAGGCTGAAGGCGGATCCGTCCAACAGGCCCACGCCGACATCCCGAGCCGGCTCACCCACGCGAGGGCGACGAGATGCTTGACCCGGGGAGGCCGCGCCTTCGCTCGCGAGATCGCTCGAATTGCGAGCCAGCTGTGGGGTAACCCAGAGCGCCCAGCCCGCCATGCCGACCAGAACGACGCCGGCGAGGATACCGGCCGTGCTCCAAATTCTCCTGCGTCGACGCTGCAGCGTGGGTGCGCGTGCCCGCTGGGCCGCTGGCCAGAGACCGATCGTCCCTCCCAGTATGATCACTAGGCCTCCCAACCACAGGAAGGAGGCCAATGGGTTAATGAAAGCCTTGACCGTCATCTGCGAACCTCCATCCGTCCATCCGGCCAAGACGAGGTACAGGTCCTCCCGGAGCCCCGTCCTCACGGCTGGCACGGCGACACTCTGGTGGAGCTCCGCGTAGTAATCGACCCGGGGGCGTAACGTCTGCAGATACCGACCCCGCCGGTGGACGGTCAGGGAGGCGTGTGTGGTCTCAACGTTGTTCCCACTCCCGCGCTCCAGGCCCTGGAATACGAGCGTGTAGTCCGCAACCTCGGTTGACTCTCCAGGAGCGAGGACCGCCTCAGTCTCAAATGGGAAGAACCTGGTGCCGATGACTCCAATGGCCATCAGAACCACGCCGGCATGAACCAGGTACCCTCCATATCGACGGCGGTTGCGGCCAAGTACCCGACTGACGGCTGCGACCAACGATTGTCCTCGCTGGGTTTCCCTCACCACCCCACGGCCGATCTCTGCGACAGCCGTTCCTCCGGCCAGACCAACGATGCCCAGAGCTGTGAGAGGCACGGGGCCCGAGAAGCCCCAAAGGACGCCCACCGCGGGCAGCGCCAGGCCCCCCACCAGCGTGGGAATCCCATCGCGTCGCAGTCTGCGCAGGTGTCCAACCGCGTGCCCCAGCAGAGGACAGACTCCCATGATGAACACCAGCCCCGCAAACTGCGGGCCGGTGACCCGGTCAAACCAAGCGGGCCCGGCTTCGAATCGCTGTCCCGCCAGGCTCTGTGTGAGGGTGGGCAGAAGACTGCCGATCAGAACAGAGCCAGTGAGCGTCAGCAGGAGAACCAGGGTGAGCGTAAACGTGCCTTCACGTGACAGCAGGGCGTAGGAGGTGGCGGGCGTGTTCAACACCTTGCGCCCCCTCACCAACAGCCCGACCGAAGCGGCTAGCGTGACACCGATCGCCCCGAGGAAGTAGGGGCCTAAGGGAGAGCGGGCGAAAGCGTGCACTGACTCGATCAGCCCGCTCCGGGTCGTAAACGTGCCAAACAGCACCAACACAAAAGAAAGCACCGCCAGAATCAGCGACCACCAGTGAAATCCACGGCGTTCATCGGCCATCGCGAGGGCATGCAGAAGCCCCGTCGCTGTGAGCCAGGGCATCAGGCCGGCGTTCTCCACTGGATCCCATCCCCAGTAGCCGCCCCACCCCAGCACGTCATACGCCCAGCGCATACCCAGGAGAAGGCCCAGACCCAGGAATAACCACGCAAGAAGCGTCCAGGGGCGAGCGGCTGCGCTCCACTCCTCCAGTCGCTGTGTCGTCAGTGCAGCCAGTCCAAGGGCAAACGGCACGGCCAGCCCAACATACCCCACGTACATCGCGGGCGGGTGGAACACCATCCCCGGGTGCCGCAGGAGCGGGTTGAGCCCCTGGCCATCCACCGGTAGGGTTTGAGATGTCGCGAATGGATTTGAGAGGAACAGGGTCACCGCCGCGAAGAAGCAGGCAATGATGCTCAGGTAGGCTGTGGCCCACCGCGTCACATCTCGCCCCGTCCGGGGGCCTCTCTCGGCGATCAGAGCGGCAAACAGTGCCTGGAGCGACGCCCAGAGGAGGAGGGAACCGGCTTGGCCGCCCCACACGGCCGATGCCTTCAGATAGAGTGGAAGAGTGCGACTTGAGTGCTGAGCCACGTACCGGATGGTGAAATCATCGTTGAGAAATGCTGCTGCCAGCAGCGCGACAGCAACGCCGAGCACGGCCGCCGAGGCGCGCACGCCGTTTCGGCCGCTCTCCCACCAACGTCGGTCACCCGTGTGGATAGACCAGACAACCGCGCCAGTCGCGTAGGCAGCCGTGATCAGCCCTAGCCCAACTAGGATCGTACCGATTCCAGCCAGCACTATGATCCCTCTGCGGCCTGCCCCGGTAGCCCATCTTCATAGCGGCTGGGGCATTTTAGGAGGACCTCGTCGGCGTAGAAACGGCCGTCCTTCCCCAGCTTGCCGCGAACAATGGCCTGTGATTGGTGCTGGAGGAGGTCAGGTCTGACGTCATCGTAGACCACGTCCATACGGGGGGCATCGGGGTCGTTCACAGCGTCGCGAAGCACTGTCGCTAGGCCGCCCGCGCGCTCTACCTCTCGTGGGTCTCCAGGAACCTGTACGATGGTGAACGTGACGCGGGGCTGAGAGGAATCGTATCTGATCGTCTCACCCAGGACGGCTCCGGAGACAGTGAGTCGCTGACGATCGGCATTCTCACCCAGCGCCCGCACTTCCTCTATGGTGAGGAAAAAACGTGCCGCGTTGTCTGTACTCGTCACGATCAGGTACGCCACGGCTGCCACAATCAACAGCCCGGCGACAATGAGCTTTCCGCTTCCCCTCATTCCCCGCGTCCTGTCCTCCTCTAAGCGAAACCGAAGGGACTCTACCATGCCCTTGATACGCTGTCAACGCTCCGTCTGCACTACGCTGTCTCCAGATAGTGAATGAGCGGATCACTGATCAATGGAACGATCGTCGGCAACATCTTCGGCATGAGCCGCTCCATCGCCATCGGCATGAGATCAGGCATTTGCTCCTCCATGTGCTGTGGCATCGGCACACGCCGCCCCACCGCCTCCAGCATATCGGGCATCACGTCGTCCATCATCGCTGGCATGAGGATGGGGAACAGTGTAGGGAAGAGGGGCTTCATTGCCCTCAGCGCCAGGCCCCCTCCCGGCACCCGCCCCATCGCCCTCATCATCTTTCCCATTCCCAACGGCATAGCATCAATCATTTCGGGCAGCAGCTCGATCATCAAGTCGGCCATCGGCTGTGGGTTCAACAGGTTGATCATGGCCTCGAACGTGGCCCACATCTCCAGCGCGTAGGCTGTGCTGTCGGGGTGCGAGACGCCGGCTGCGTCGCACATAATCGCTCCCAGGTCCACGATGGGGAGGTTGTGCTCTCCCTTCTGCGCGGTAACCCGGAGTTGTACCTCGCAGCAGGGGCAGGACGTGACGACCGCCTCCGCCCCGACCTCTTCGGCTTCTCGCAGGCGGACATCTCCGATGCGCTTCGCAGCTGCTGGGTCCGCCACAAGGCTCATCACCGATCCGCAGCAGTGCCCCTCCTCGCGGTTGTGTGCCATCTCCACCAACTCCAGCCCAGGGATGGCACGCAACAACTGGCGGGGCGGCTCGTAGATTCCCCCTGCTCGCCCCATGTGACACGAATCGTGCCAGGTCACGCGCTTCTCGACCGGCCTGTCGAATACCAGATCTCCCGCCGCGACGCGGTCGGCGAGAATCTCGGAGTAGTGCTTCGCCTCGAAGGGATAGTCAATACCCAGCTTCTTGGCCCAGCGGGGATAGTACTCCTTCCAAACCAGCCAGCACGCGGGACAGGAGGTGACGACCGTGGTCACCCCTCTCTTCTTCATGGCCCCAATGTTGTGGCGCATGATCTCCTCCCATGTGTCCCACAGCCCCGCCATCAACATGGGAATGCCGCAACAAGCCTCGTCCTCGCCCAGATAGGTGAATGTCACCCCTGCCTTGTGCATGAGACAGGCGGTCGACTGCGCGATATCGTGCTCCACGTACGAGGCGGTGCAACCGGGGAAGTAACAGATGTCGGCCTTTTCAGGGAGCTGATCCAGCCCCGCCTCTGCCCAGTCGGCGCGATCGGAGCGATACGAGCCCCAGATGTTGTGTTCCTTCTTTAGGCTGGCACGCATGATCTCGAAAGGAGGAAACGTCATCTCCTCGCGGTGGTGGATCAACTCGCCCCGCATCGTCAGCCAGCTCGGCTCGTTGGGGAGCTCTAGCGGGCACTTGACGTTGCACAGCTCGCAGGTGGTGCAGGCGATGAACTTATCGACCCACTCCTGCGTCAACTCCGCCCGCCCCGCCATGTACTCCTTCAAGAAGAACCACTTTCCCCGCGGCGACTCGGATTCCCAGCCCCGGCCGTAGTACTGGTCGCAGGGGTCGACACAATAACCGCACTGCGCACAGGTGTAGGCATACCAGGCCACGTCATCAGGCACATCCCGCCGCCCTGCTCCTCTGGGCCGCTCTCCCACCGGTGCCTTAGCCAGGTTGGCAACGCTGCGGACGATGGGCTCAAAGGCACCTGCTGCCCGCATGAAAGCCCCCAGAAGGTTGCCGTTCGCCAGCACCTTGCCCGGATTCATCAACCCTTCCGGGTCAACCTGTCTCTTGTATGCCTTGAGCTCCTGAATGCGCCGGGTGCCCAGGATCGCCTCCGCCTCGTGGGCGAAGTAAAGCCCGCTGCCATACGCCCGGCCGCCGTGTCGCTTGGCCTTCTCAACCGTCGACAGGGAGAGCCCGAAGGCCAGGTTGTAGGTCAAGCGCCGCTCATCGTGGGGGATGAACCCCAGGAGAATCACCTCAGGTTCTCCCTCGCCCATCGCCACCATCCCTTCAATCACCAGGGGGAGATGCACGCCTGCCTCGATGTCCCTCAGCGCCTCGTCCAATCGGTCGAGGGGCACGACCACCTCCGTGGGGATCAGCGAGGGGCCCAGCCGTTTGACGTGCATGATCGCAAATCGCTCATCCCATTCATGAGCCGCCAGATCGGGTCGCAGGAGATCACCGCCGCTCTTCTCGATGATGCTCGCCAGTTGATCGCTAACCTCTCTCTCGCGCGACTCTGGGAAGACAAACACAGCTACATAGGCGTCGGGCATCTCGGGGCGCGATTCGTGAACCCCATTGCCGTGCGCCGACTTGGGTGGACGCTGACTCTTCAAGGCCGCCATCTGAGGGTTGATGAAGCTCACAGACCAGAGCGGCAATCCCTGGTCGACCACCGCTGACAGCGCTGTCGACAGCTCCTCAGTCGTCGGGAATTGGGCGCCGATCACCCTCTCCCCCTCTCGCGGGCGGATCCTGATGGTGACCTGGGTGATGAGTCCGGTGATGCCCTCGGCATCTGCCACCAGATCAATCTCCGTCCCCACGAACTGGCGAACATCTCCGTCAGGCAGGACCACGCGCGCGGACACCACGCTGTCGGGGAAGGCGCCGTACTCGAAACTGCCGTACCCGAACCCACCCTGCGCTAGCCATCCCCCAACCGTCGAAGAGGGGGCACTGGAGGGGTAGAGGCGCAGCGCGAGATCCCGCTTGCCCAGCTCGTTCTCCAGATCCTCCCACACCATGCCTGGCTCCACCGTGACCGTCATGGCCTGCTCGTCAATCGCCAGGATCTTCCTCATCCGCCAGAAGTCAACTGTCACGCCGCCTTTGACAGGCAGAACGCCCCCATAGCCGGACGTGGCCTTTCCCCTGGGAATCAGTGGCGTCTTTGACTCGTTGGCCCACTTAACCAGCGCGATGATCTCATCCTCATTCTCCGGTTGCACGACGGCGTCCGCGACAGCCCTCCCAATCAGCGGCTTCACCAAGGGTGGCATCACGCCTACATCGTGGCTATAGACCTTCCGCTCCATCAGGTCAGTGGTGGACCGGTCACCGAATCGTCGCCGCAGCCAGCCCGTTTGCTCAGTCGTCAGTGTCACGTTTGCTTTCCTCTTTGCTATGTCTGGCCTCGCCCGAGGCACCCAGTAGCTCTGCCTGGTGGACCAGAATATCCGCCAGCAGGGCGCGCAGGGTGTCCAAAGCGCGGATAATGCGTCGATCAGCCAACGAGTAGTACACCGTCGTTCCCTCGGATTCAGCGGTCACCAACCCCCGCTCCCGGAGAATCTTCAGGTGATAGGAAGCCGTCGGCTGAGGCACACCCATGACGTCAGCCAGGTCCGTCACGCATTGAGGCCCTCCGTCTAGTGTGTAGAGCAACGCAATGCGCTTCGGGTCCGCCAGCGCTTGGCAGATCTCTGCGTGGAGTAGATGAATCTCTTGCTGAAGGGATGAGTCCAATTGGTCCATATTAATATTGCTATGTTTGCATGTATTGCCGGAATTATAGCCTCGTTAGCCCAACGTGCAAGCTGCCCGGGATCACTGACAGCCGGTGCCTTGCGTCCCTCGGCTTGCCTAGCCTCGTTGATTCGATATCGTTGCGCAGTGCAATAGGGCCGCAAACGGAGCACCAGGGCACCGGTGAGCGGCTCCATCCTGTACCAAGGCCATCTCACAGTGCCGAACCAATAGGACCGGTGTAGCTACCCGAGCCCCAGAGCTGCGCGTAGCTGGTCGCCGGACTTGACACCCTTGATGCCACATGCTATCATCGCGCGACTCTCTCCTGACTACTCAGTTCTAAGTCCGTACAGCTGCCGAATCTCATGGAGGTGTCCATGACGAAGAAGACGCTCTCGCGCCGTCACTTCTTGGGCCTGGTCGCCGCTGGCGGGGCTACCGCTGGCCTCGGGCGCCATCTGCAGAGGGGCGGCTCGAGTGAGGATACCGCGGACGCGGTTGAGGGTACAAGAGCCACGTACGCCTTGGTCATCGACACCGGGAAATGCACTGGCTGTCAAGCCTGTGTCGAGGCCTGCAATCAGCGAAACAATTTGCCCGATGGCCAGAGCTATATCCGGCCGAAGGTCAAAGGGGATGAGCACGTGACGTGGTACTTGATGATCCAGTGTCAGCACTGCGCCGATCCCCCTTGTGCAACGGTCTGCCCCACTAATGCCACGTATGTCCGCGAGGACGGAGTAGTCTTGATCGATGAGAAGCTCTGCGTCGGCTGCAAGTACTGCATCTACGCTTGCCCCTACGACGCTCGAATCTTCGACACCCACCGTGGCGTGGCCGATAAGTGCTGGCTGTGTCTGGACTGGGTGCTGGCCGGTGGTGAGCCGGCTTGCGTGCAGGCCTGCATTCCCGGAGCGCGGACCTTCGGTCGTCTCGATGACCCGGACAGTGAGGTCAGTCAATTGGTCGGTTCAGGCCGCGCCAGGCAGCTTCGGCCGGAGTATGGCACCGATCCGGCCGTGCTTTTCTATATCATCGACGATCCAGCCGAGCAAGGGGCTCAGTCCGAATAGACCGCAGTCAGAGGACCGTGGAGGGAGTGAGTGATGCACGCTGAATGGGGTTGGTTAGCGGCAATCTACCTGTTCCTGGGAGGGTTAGGGGCCGGCGCGTTGGCCTACGCGTCGCTATTCGAGCTGACTGGGAGACAGTACGAGGAAGATCGCTGTCCCGACGTATGCCCGGTCACGTTGGTAGGTGCTACAGTCTCCGGGCCCATCGTCGCAGCTGGTGTCGTCCTGTTGATCTTTGAGCTAGGGGCGGGCCTGCGGGAACCGTGGCGGATCCCGCTCATGTACACGCACCCAGCGTCCGTCATGACGTGGGGGGTCTGGCTCCTGACAATCTTCATCCCAGTGGCTTTCTTGTACGGCTTCTTGGAGCTCATGCACGTCTACCCAAATGCCTGGTCATGGGTGCTGAGTCGGGTGGAGTTCTTGGAGACAGTGCGGCTCGCGAGGATCAAGCGAGTTGTCGCGGCTGTGGGCGGCGCTCTGGCCTTGGCAGTTGCCACCTATACCGGAATCTTGATCAGCGCTGTTGGCCCTGCCATTCCTTTCTGGTCCACTCCTCTGTTTCCCTTCTTGAACATACCGACCTTGCCTGTGCTCTTTCTTATCTCTGCCTTATCAACAGGAGAAGCCCTTACCGTTGACCTTGCAGCTACCCTCTCCACGCGGGGACAGGCGCCACGAGGTCGACGTGAGCACTTCATACACCTGGGACTGATTACGGGTGAAGCTGTCCTGATTGGGCAGTTGCTGGCCCACGCATTCCTGGAGGGAGGGGCTGCGGCTGCGAGCGCTCAGGACATTCTGATCGGAGCTCACAGTATTGTCTTCTGGGCGGTGATTATGGTCCTGGCTTTCGTGGTTCCTTTCATCGGTCACGTATACGCCGCAGGTTGGGGCCGACACACCCCGGCAACGGGCCTCGTCTCTGGCGGGAGCTTGATCCTGTCTGGTCTATTCCTTCGCTACTTGGTGATCGTCAGCGCGATCCACGCCTTCGTTTAAGGGGGTCTTCATGCTTCCGTCGAGCTGGCCACGTTGGACGCTCATCCTCATCGCTATTGCCTTGACCATCGTGACCGTGGTGGTGGGATTGGTGCTAGAGCCCGTGGTAGAGGCGATCACGCCGGCGGTCGAGCTCACTCCGGAGACGGCGGGTCTCCCCCCTCGGCTTCCCTATGCGGCGTCGATGTCGACAAACTGCGTCGAATGTCACACTAGCGATGTCGCACTCCGGGAAGCTGGCGCCGCTGATTCAGCACTGGAGCACTTGCTGGTGGACGAAGACAGCCCGATGACGCTCCACGGCCGTCTCGGGTGTGCTACGTGCCACGGAGGAGACGGTACAGCGGACGATGCCGCTGCAGCGCACGTGGGAGTGGTGACGAATCCCAGTGCTTCGGATGAGGCGAAGACCCGCTGCCTCCCTTGTCATCACAGTGTGAGGACGGCTATCCCTGAACACAATATCCACACCTCGCACGAGTGGATTATCTCGGGCATCCATGAGGGAGAGGAGGTGTGTGCCTGCAGCAACTGCCACGGGCCTGTCGCGCACGGTGAGGCGCCAATCGAGACGCACGAATTCCTCGGTGGCTATTGCATCGACTGTCACACGGAACAAAATGTGCCTGCTCAGCGAGACAGGTGCTCTTGGTGTCACGTAGGGCCACATGACGTGGCTGAGTCGCTGGATTGTGAGATCTGCCACGTCTCTACTGCAACCTGGTCGAAAGTTGAGTTGGCGGTCCATCCTATGGAACTCAACAACGATCATAGCGAGTTGGACTGCTTTGACTGTCATATTGAGCCAGATTTCCGCCATGTTTCAGGCTATGGGTGTGCGGACTGTCATGTCAAGCCGCACGAGTTCGGCGGTGAGGGGTGTGGGCAGTGCCACACAGACGGGGGCGAGTGGGCTAGCATTGAGCCGTCCGGGTTCGATCACCTCGCAATCTGGGAAGGCTACCAGCATCAT
>CAZGSX010000031.1:0-9711 GCA_964528475.1 uncultured Anaerolineales bacterium | reverse complement strand
CATTGAGCCGTCCGGGTTCGATCACCTCGCAATCTGGGAAGGCTACCAGCATCATGAGAATGTGGCGTGCGTAGGCTGTCACTTTCAAGGCTATCAGCTCTCCAGTTCCTGCGGAAGTTGCCACGACCTGGGTGAGGAAGCGGACGCGGAGCCGTCGCCTGCCCCCGAGCCCACGGTGGAGCCAGACGGGGATGAGCTGACCATCTTGAGCGAGCACGTCACGAATCGGCTGGATGAGTGGAAGCCGGTCCTGGCGGCGGAGGCGTTGTTTGAGAACCTCACCGATGGAGACGAGACCAACGACCCGTTGATCCTGAGCGTGCGCTCACGGGAGCACTACGAGCGCGGTCACATCCCGGGGGCGTACAACATCCCCTGGCGCGAGATAGCGGATCCGGCGAACCTGTCGCGATTGCCCACGGATAGGCAGATCGTGACGTACTGCTACACGGGGCACACGGGTCAGGTGGCGGCCACAATTCTGAACATCCTGGGATACGACGCCATCAACCTCAAGTTTGGGATGATGGGTTGGACCGACGACCCGGAAGTGTTGGCCACCGAGCCCTTTGTGCTGCCGGCTGGATACCCGGTTGAGACCGAGCCTAACGAGTTCAGCGAGAGCTATGAACCACCCGTATGGAGCACGGGGGAGACGGGGGCGCTGGCGATTGCGCGAGCCCGAGCCGAAGCGCTCCTGGCAGAATGGCGGCCGACAATGGACGCCGAGGCACTGTTCGAGAATCTGACCGACGGGAACACGGCCAACGATCCCTTCGTTCTCAGTGTCCGGTCTGCGGAGGATTACGCGAGGGGCCACATTGCTGGGGCTCACAACGTCGACTGGCGCGAGCTGGGGGATGTGGATAACCTCGTCTACTTGCCCACGGAGTCGGAGATCGTCAGCTACTGCTACACCGGGCACACAGGTCAGGTGGCGGCGACGGTGTTGGGGCTGCTGGGGTACGATGTGACGAACCTGAAGTATGGGATGATGGGCTGGACCGACGATGCTGAGGTGCTGGCCACCGACCCCTTCGTCGCTCCCGCTGGCTATCCGGTGGAAGCCGAGACCCACCAGCTTGGTTGGCTGTGGCGGGTTCCGGGCCTAAGACAGCGAAGTCTGAGCTTGGCGACGGTTCAGTCGTAACTGCGTGGGAGGAGGATCTATGGGAAGAGACAAGACCTGGCACTGTCGTGCTTGTAAGAAGCTGGTCATACCAGCTGTGGTCGTCGCAGCAGCCCTCTTGGTCGGCTGTGCTGAACGTCCTGAGATCACGCCGGGAGCGCCTCCGCCAACCGCGGCCGCGAGGGTTGGCTCCAGTGAGGGCGTTCAAGGCCAGGATGGATCACCGGATGCGCTTGACGTGCGTTTTCCTCTTCCAGCACCAACGATCGACGCGCAGGTCGTAGACCTAGATGACTCGCAATGCATTGACTGTCACACAGATCTGGAGAGAGTCCAGGCCCTGGCTGTGGAACCGGAGGAGGAGGAGAAGCTCTCCGAGGGAGAGGGGTGAGGGGGAGAGCTGCCTCCGTTGGAGGCATGGGAGAAGGTATTCGTTCAGGAGTCTTTCCTAGCTAGCTATCACGCCCGTTTTGGATGCATCGCTTGCCACGGGGGTGTGGGGGGAACGGACGAGATGGATGTGGCTCATCAGGACTTGGTGAGCGATCCCCATCCGACCAACTCAGAGACGTGTCAGCTGTGCCATGCAGATATCTCGGAAGCCCATGTGGCCAGTTTGCACTGGAACTTACAGGGCTATGAGACAGCCTTAGCCGCACGAAGCAATGAAGAGAGCTGGGATCAGCTGATGGTCGCGTACGATCAGCACTGCGTCGAGTGTCACGCATCCTGTGGTCAGTGTCACATCAGCCGTCCGGCTGCCAATGACGGGGGCCTGCTTGATGGCCACGCCCCGAAGGGACAGCCGCCCATGAATGACACCTGTACCGGCTGCCACGGCAGCCGTGTCAACGATGAGTACAAAGGCAGAAACGAGAGCGCGGACGGTGGACGGCTTCCGGCCGATGTCCACTACAACCCCGGGGGCTTCCCCTGCTTCGCTTGCCACACTGGGGCTGAGCTTCACGGAGCTGAGGGCTCGTTTGAGCACCGGTACGATGGCCCAGAGAATCCTTCCTGTACCCAAGCAGGGTGCCACGAGGCGATCTCGGCTGAGCAGGGCATCGAACAGCACAGCGAGACGCACCTAGCGAAACTGAGCTGCCAGGCCTGCCACTCGGTGGCCTACAAGAATTGTTACAGCTGCCACGTTCAGGAGACGGAGGATGGCAGGCCCTACTACAGAGTGGCCCCCTCTGAGATGGCGTTCAAGATTGGCTATAATCCGATTCGGAGTTCGGAGCGGCCTTGGGAGTACGTGCCTCTCCGTCATGTTCCCGTCGCGCGGGACTCATTCGCCTACTACGGCGACGACCTGCTGCCCAACTACGACAACGTCCCGACATGGACCTACGCAACGCCGCACACCATCCAGCGCGTCACTCCCCAGAATAGCTCTTGCGATGCCTGTCACGGGAATCCAGCCGTCTTCCTGACCGAGGACGATGTGCTGCCGGACGAGCTAGTGGCGAATCGCTCGGTCATTGTGCGCCAGGTACCCGAGCTCCCATAGGCCGTTCAGCGCCTGCTCGCTCGTGCGCGCGCGCCTTGAAGATGTACGCAGTTGCCGGCCTCGGGTAAGAGGCCGGCAACTCGACTATTTAGCGTCCCCCCGCCTTGGTGTCGCGATGATGATCCGCTGCCAGGAGGCGTAGGCAAGGTCTGTAAGCACGCTGGTCCCGAACACCAACACCCCTTTCAGCCTTCCCGAGCCAGGATCGGAAGGTAGCTACTCGAGCGATGGGGCAGCAGCCCCCTCGGCCCATAGTCCTTGGCCAGAGGGGATGCACCTCCCCCGACCACCAGCGACAGTCGACGCGGTAGCCATCCCGGAGGTGAGGAGGGCCAGCCGTCGGGGCCGATCCAGATCTCGTATGCTCCGATTCTAAGTGTCTGCTCCACGGACCACGACGTGCCGGAGCCCGTGGCGATCGGCTCTGAGGTAGCCCTGTCGATCAGACGAAAGGTCAGGTTATCGAGACCCTCCTCCGTATCCTCGTCCCATGTGCCATCGCCGTTGCCATCCCCGAAGACCGGACCCACGCTGACGGACACATCCTGGTCCATATCCAGTAGCGTACAGCGGCTCTCTGTCGACCAAGGCCCCACGTTCCCGGCGCGATCCCACGCCCTTGCCCGGAAGCAATAGACGGTGTCGTGCCGTCCGGCGCCATACCCGGCCGAGGACGTGCCCGTTGTGTCCCCCAACTCCAACCAGCGCGACCAGCTCCCACTCTCTCCCTCCCGTACGTCGATCTCGACTCCCCAGATCCCGGCCTCACCGTCGCTCGCGCTCCAGGAGACCTTTATCGTGTTGGAGTAGGTTGTGGCGGGCAGAGGGGTCACAGTGGGCTCACCGGGCGACACGGTGTCCGCCTCGATGATCAGATAGGGTTCCCCGCCGATGATGTAGTCATTCGGATCGGATACCAGGTTCGCCGTCGCTCCCGGGAGCGTGATCCTGTACCCCTCCTCGGCTGCGCTAACTGCCTGGGTGGCCCCACGCTGATCAACCAGCGTGGCCGTCGGCAACGCGGCTGGGTACTCGAATTCTCTCTCCTGCGGCGTCTCATTCCACAGCACGCTGATCTTTCCGTGGGGGGTTCCCCAGAGCGTCACCCGCCGCACGCCGCTGGTGTAGGACCAGTGGGTCACCATCGTGGGATCGACCAGGTAGCGGGTCGCGACCTGGTAGGCCGCGTAGCTTGGGCGGAAGGATAGGTCGTTTCGCATCAGGCCATATCCTGGCATATCTTCATCGTTGGCTCGGAAGAACATGTACTGTTCAACGCCCGAAGCCCATCCGTTGGCATAGGACTGGATTACGTACGCCGCCGCTTCCTCCTCGGTGGCCGTGAGCTCGTACTTGGTGGGATTCGGGTTGAGGGACGGGTCGTTCCACACCATTACCCCCGTCTCGGTCAACCAGATCGGACGTTCTGCGACATACTCCGTCATTCGTGAGCGGATATGCTCGATGGTGTCATAGACCGTGGAGCTGCGGCTGTAGAGGTGCACCGACATAACGTCGAAGTAGGCGTTGTGCGTCGCCGCTCCCGGCTTCTCATTCAGGATGGCTAGGACGCGTTCGAAGTGGCCCGGATCGGCCCAGTACCAGAGCCCAGCATAGAGTACCGTGCAATCGGGACAGGCGTGCTTCGTGGCTAGGTAACCGACCTCCAGCAGCCGAGCATAGTCCTCCGCGCTGCCAGTCCAGAACGAATTGTAGATCCCATCGTCAACCTCGTTCCACATCTCCCAGTGCTTGACCGGATAGCGAAACCTAGCGGGATCGCTGTAGCGAGATACAACCCTGTAGACGTAACGCCCCCAGTAGTTGCCGGGGTCGTCCCATCGCTCGTATAGGCCCCGCGGCGGCGATGTGGAGAGCGTTGAGAGAGCATCGGAAGCAAGCAGCGAGGCGGCAGACCAACGGCCGGGTCTCTCTGAGCTCCTAACCAGGGGTTGTCCACGGTGACCAGCCGTGGCAGCCCAATCGGGCGTCCAGAGCAGGATGCCGATGGTCTCTATGTCGTACTCGCCCAGGTCGTGCACTAAAGTGTCGTGCTCACCGAAGTGCCACGTGCCCTCTGTCGGCTCTATACTCGGCCAGCTGAAGTCAAAGCGGTCCCACCGCGACCCCGCCTGCTTGACGAGCGGCAGGTAAGGTCGGTTCCCGGCACCGGGGTAGAACGAGTAGCACACCCCCGCGCGCCCGTCGAGACCCTGACCCGCGGTGGATGACGCCAGAAGCCCAATCAACAAGCAGAGTGCGGCAGACGTGATCCTTAGCGGATGCCTTCTCATCGGCCTCCCCCGACGACCTGACGCTTGCGTGCTGTCATGCAACGTGATTCTACCACACGCTGCCCATCTTGGGCAAGATTGACACCGTGAGGCGATAGGATACAATCCACGCTCAACGTCGGGGCCGTCGATGATCTGGAAAGGGAGCGATAACCTGCTACACGAAGAAATGTCTGCTGAGGGCGAAAGCCTGCCAGACCGTGTTTCCCCCCACCTGTGGATCGCCGCTGGGTTGCTGGCACTGCTCGTTATCGTCTTCGGCATGGCCACGCCGCCGGGCTTGCTCACGAAGGTCAACATGGTCGGGTATGCCGTCTGTCACCAGATACCCTCCCATTCCTTTGTTATCGGGGGCGCCCAGCTGCCCCTGTGCGCGCGCTGCACGGGTACGTTCTTGGGGGCCCTTGTTGGCCTACTGGGACAGGTTGCCGTCCTGCGCCGTCACCGTGCCAGCAAGTTCGCGCCTCCCGCGGTTCTCATAGTGCTCGTCGGATTCACTCTACTATGGGCGGCCGACGGTGTCAACTCGTATCTCGCTCTGTTGGGGATACAACGACTATACGAATCGACCAATACGCTGCGTCTCCTCACCGGTGCCTTGAACGGCTTGACCATGAGTGCCCTGATCTACCCTGTCTTCAACGTGAGCGTGTGGCGGTCCCCCGACGACGTATCGAACATCCGGAACGCCGTCGATCTCACAATCCTGGTCGCCCTCGAAGGGGCCCTGGTCGCCGTTGTGTTATCCGGTTGGTCCTTTCTGTTGTATCCCCTCGCTCTCGCCAGCGCGTTGGCTGTGCTGGTGCTCCTCACCTCTGTGAACACCGTTCTGGCAGCCGTACTCCTGGGCCGCGAGAACCACGCCACGAGCTGGCGCAGCGCGCTCCTGCCCATAGTGTCCGGGCTAGTCCTGTCGTTCCTTCAGGTGGGGGTCATCGACATCTTGCGCTATCAGCTCACCGGCACCCTCGGCGGGCTACCGCTGCCATAGTCGGTCCCTCGACAGACCGCACATTGCGCTGTGGCGGTTCCGGTGCTATACTGGGGTAGGCACAGGGCTTCCAAGGGTTGCGCCTCGTGGGGCCGGAACGGCGCTCGCGATGATGCCCTTATCGAAGCTGCAATCGGAGCCTGCAGCGTCTGGCAACTGGATAGTAACGAGACAAAATAGAATGGGAGGAGGAGACCATGAGGTTGAGCGAGGCGCTCAGTTTCGTATTCGAGGATGAACGGTGGCCCGGCAAGCTGCTCTTGGGTGCCGTCATCAGCTTGATTCCAGTCTTCGGGGGCGTGGCCGTCCTTGGCTATGCGATCGCTGTCCTCCGACACGTTCGGGCGGGCAATCCGCGTCCGCTGCCCAGCTGGGATCGGCTGGGAGAGCACTTCGTGGACGGGCTGCTCTTCTCCATCGCCACTCTGATCTACTCCATCCCCCTCCTGATCCTCCTCTGTCCCGTCGCCCTGGTTTGGATCCTTCCCGCCGTGGCTGCCGACAATCGGGAACTGACTCGAATCCTGGGCGGCATGGCGGGTCTCGTGAGCGCCGGGCTGGGGTGCCTGAGTCTCCTCTACGCCTTGCTGTTATGGGTTCTCTCCCCCGTGCTCCAGATTCGCTACGCTGAGACGGGTGAGTTGGCATCCTGTCTTCAGTTTGGCGATGTGTTTCGCTTCCTCTCGCGAAACATTGGCCCTGTGGTGATCGCCCAGCTACTGGTGTGGGCGGCGGGTGTCGTGGTGACCAGCCTTGTCGGCGGTGCCATCAGCGTGCTCGCCCTGGTTCCCATCTGTGGGTGGGTGACGGCCGGGCTGCTGGGATTCATCTTGATCCCGATAGGGGTGTGGCTCATGCTCTTTGCTGCCCACTTGTACGCCCAGATCGGGGCTGAACCCAGCTCCGGGTTGTCCTTGGAGTAGAACTGTTATGAGCGCGCAAGCATTTCTCAGTCTCGCCACGGCGTTTGGTCTGGCCACAGCTGCCGGTCTCAACGCCTACATACCCTTGTTCATCGTCGCCCTGCTGTCGCGGATCTCATCATCGCTGGTCACCCTCAGCGAGCCGTACGACGCCCTCAGCAGTTGGTGGGTTATCGGGGTGCTGGGTGTTCTGATGGTGATCGAGATTCTGGTCGACAAGATACCCGTGTTGGACACGGTGGATGACATCATCCATACCTTCATCCGTCCCGCGGCCGGCGCCATCCTTTTCGCGGCGTCCACCAACGTGATCGGACTTCATCCAGTTCTGGCAGCTCTGTGTGGCATCATCCTGGCCGGAGGTGTCCACGTCGCCAAGACGACAGCGCGGCCCGTGGTGACGGCTACCACGGCCGGGGTTGGGGATCCTGTTGTCAGCGCCATAGAGGACGTGGTGGCTTTCGTTACCTCCCTCATCTCCGTGATCGCGCCCTACGTCATCGGCGTGCTCCTTATCGTAGGGTTGCTGGTGTTCGCCTGGTGGTTCAAGCGGCGTCAGAGACGACGGTCTGTGTGATGCGCAATAGGCCCTACATGCGCGCGCTGAGGCCATAGGCACTTGAGTTCCCCCCATTCCCTCGCCGTGGAGGAGAGGCGTGCGAGGGATGGCCCCCCTCTCCCACGCCACCTCTCTGCGCCGCTTGCTGGGTCGCCGGAGCGATCGCGGCCCACCAAGTTGTGGCTCTGTGCAGAAGAATCGCGACAGAACAGCCCGTCAGGCGCATACTAAGTGGCTTCGCAGGAAGCGCGTGGAGGTGGTAATGTCGCTCCAAAACGAGCAGGTTTAGGCGGTTCTGATGAAACGATTACCTTGGGTGCCACATGCTGCGACAGCAGCGCCAGCCGATGTGAGCTGGACGGTCACGGTTGTAGAACCCCTCCCCGATTGTCCCAGCGTCCAGGCGGGATGGGAAAGGATTGCAAGTCAGACGAGATGGGGCGAGTGGAGGTCGGAAAGCAAGATGAGGGGCAAGGACGTCGCTACCACGGTCGTTCCCCCAGCCACAGAACCACTCAAGACGGGCGACGAGTACGTCGTGAAGGTCGGAAGGTTTATGGCAATTCGCTGTCGTGTTCTCGAGTCGTCGTCTCCGGGCACCACGTCCGGCGAAGACGGCGAGATGGTCTTCGACGCGATAGGGGTGGCCTTCGGCGGCCTAGTCAATGCGCGGTTCCGGTTCAGCGTCTTCAGGGACAAAGATGGCGTGGTCACGGCCCGTGCACAGGAGAAGATGACATCGTTGCCGTTGCTCGCACCGTGGAAGGGGACCCTTGAGAGCGAACACAGGCACACATTCAAAGATCTCAACGATAGCTTTCGCTCCCCGTCGCGCTAACCGGTCAGGAATCACGTTAGGCCTACAACTTACAGCAAGACCTGCTACTACAAGTCGAGAGATCGAACCTTAACAGGTACGAATCACCTAGGGACGTTGCTCCTTGAGAATGATGGTGATGCCCGCAGGCCTTGCAGCGGACTCGCTGCACGCGGATGCGGTAGCTCACGAGACCAGTTCGAGCTTGGCGCTCGTAGGTGCCCCAGCGGATCAGCGCGTCCGGGGCTCGACAGTCGGGATGAGGACAGCGGTCGGGAACAGCAAAAAGAGAGCCTGGAAACGGCGTGGCCTCGGCGTAGTGCTTGCCAGAATGGGCGTAGTGTTGTACAATGACCACAGTGGGGCGCCTCCCCTGGTGGTGTTGTCCGCTAAGATTCGGCCACTGCGGGAGGCGTTTTCCTTTCTCCTCTCTCTATCCCCTGCCGCCATTGTCCTCCCATTGCACGTTCTCGTCAACCCCAGAGGCGCCTCCCCGCCTCCGTCTTTCATCCTCTCCTCCTGCAACCAATCTGACCGCAGCTCTTCGCGATCTCCGGGCTCTCCATCCAATCCGTCCAAGATGACCGCTATTCTGTGCAAAGACCTTGGCCTATAGCACACCGACTGCAAGTGGCCCCTGCCACATACATTATCTGAGCCAAATCCCACGACCCAAGTGCGGGTGCTGCTCACTGTCACGGTGTGGTCCGCCAGCTTTCCAGTAAGGGCGTCTTGGTCCCGCAACCAAGGACCCGCGAGGCCGTTTTGTGGGCGAGATACTCCCATCATCTCCAGCGCTGCCCATACCTGGCATTTCCGAAGACTTGGGCACCAGGGATCAGCATCTGTAGCACATCGCCGAACACTTCCACGTCACTGGTGCCGCAAAGCAGAAAGCCCCGCCACTTGCATGAGTGCTGACTGAGACCGGAGGATGCTGGCCGAGGTCCCTGATACGAGCTACTGCACGCAGCTGAAGCGCCCTAAGCAGCTTTTTCGTTGCCGCAATCCATTGTCACACCAAGAATCCGTCCACCGTAGAGCTTGATCCGGACACTGCACAATCGCCCTCCAGGTGCCTCGCACGCACGGAACGTGCAAGGAACCGTCGCGGTTAGTCACTCACCGTCACCAGGGGGAGGAAGACGGGCCAGCGCGGGACAAACTCGTCCCCGCCGATGTCGTAGCCCTCACCCCACGGACGGACATCGCCGTCCACGTCCACGGTCACCCCGGCGTCCACCCCGGCATCGCGCGCCGCCGAGGCGAATTCGATGTGATAGTCGCCGCCAGCGGGATCGACGAAGGCGGGGTCGCCCCAGATGTTGATCGTCCCGGTCAGGATATCGCCGTCGCCGCCCCAGTCGGTGCCGTTCGCCCAGGCGCCGTTACCCCAAAGCGTCCCCTCCAGCCGAGCTGCGCTGTCGGCGGTGACGGAGATGCCCACTGTGTGGCTCACCAGCAGAGTATTGGTCATGGTCACCA
>CAZGSX010000030.1:21057-28563 GCA_964528475.1 uncultured Anaerolineales bacterium | reverse complement strand
GAAAGACGTTGGGCAACCGCTGGGTGACCTCTCGGTAGGTGGAGGCAAGCTCCCAGTCATCGCGCGGCCAGGGGCGGCCATCCTCGAAAATCATCCACGGGCGATAGCGTTGATCGGCGATCTCCTGCTCGACGTCATTCATCAGTCGCAAATAGTCATCGTCGTGGCGCATCGACCCGGCCTCCGGATCCCACACTTCGAAATCCTGGGCACCATCCACTCGGACGCCGTCAATACCGTAGTTGTGCTTCCGTCGCTGCATCTCGAGCAGAATCGCCCGTACCATCGGGTGGCGCAGGTTGACCATCTGACCATACATCCCGGGGCCGGCCACAAAGTGCTCATTGAGGAGGGGCAGGGATTGGTTGTCGATATGCCCGTAGACGATGTCGAATATGACCTTGATCGGCCGGCCCGGAAAGTTGTGCAGGGTGGCAATTAGATCGACCAGCTCATCGGGGCGCCGGCTGCTTAGCAGGGCTGGATTCACCGATGACATGGCAAACAACAGAACGTCGTAGCCCCAGTTGGTCATGTCGGGACGCTGGAGATTGACGTCGAGCGTGTCGCAACTGCTGTGATCGCAAAGCTCCTCCCACAGCGGTGGTCCGGCCTCGTATTCGACGGTGGGGGCCACGGGCATTAGTTGTACGGCATCATAGCCCACGTAGGTCTTCTCGGCGGGGGTGAGGGCCGCGCCATTCCGGATCTTCTCTGCAACACCCTGGTAGATGCTGGTCAGACCCGCCAACGTCCCCTCCTCGGAGGCGGTGCCGACATGGATCTGGAGGATGTTGGCGGGAGCTTGTATCCGGCCCACACCATCCGGATCAGGCTTCGTGTCGAGCCTCGAGAAGTAGTCGCGATCCGAGCGCTCCTGCTGAACACGCTCGAAGTCATAGAACTCAGCTGGCGCAAAGGACCCAAAGGGGAGAGAGTAAGCCAGGTAATCCGGGATGGTGCGCCACATGCCATCATCACGCCTATGTCGCGCCCGGTATAGGGTCCCCAGCCGATGCCGGGTACCGGGTGTCACGCCCTCAACGGCGCCCCAAAGAAACTCGCCCACCTGCACCAAGGGGACATATCGCCGCCTGAAACGGACCTGCTGCTGATCCGCTTCGACGGCAATGGCATCTAGGGGGGTGAGCAGTTCCAATGCCACGTGCTCGGCGGAATTCGGTCTCCCCACGAGCTCCGGTGCCCAGAAACCCACCTCCGCATAGTCACCTCGGCTGTGCACCCCTAGGCGCCGCACGATCGCCTGAGCGAAGGCGAACGGTGAGGTGGCTCGCTTCTCCAAGCTCTTCACCCGGTTGATGAGGGCTTGCGTGGCATCGCCCATCAGTACGGGCTCTGAAGCTTCGGGGACGGCGAGTGACTGTTTTCCCTTGTATTCCATACCACCTCTGGGCAGATCGGGGCACGGAGCTCTAATCCAAGCTGCGGGCATCGTCTAGAAGACGGGAAACTGGCCTTGCCAGGGAGACACGGAGCTGGGATGCAAGCGATTACAAACCGGGCCGCTTTCCCCTGCAGTGAATGTAAAGAATCAGGCCAGAACTGCAAGCGCTTACAGTATACACCAAAAGATACCCCTTGTCAAGGGCCAATTCTACGGCAAAGCACGGACTCCCTCTTGCATTCTTCCGACTTCTGATGTAAAATATGTAACAGCAACACTTCACATGTAAGGGCTTACAGAGTTCTGAGACGCGACCGTATGAGGGGCGAACAGGTACCCGAGGGAGGAAACATGTCGCCTACAATTGAGCAGGTAGCAGAGAGATCGGGCTTCTCCACGGCCACCGTGAGCCGCGCGTTGAGGGGGCTGCCCAACGTCGCCCCCTCAACGCGAGAGCACGTCTTGCGCACCGCCCAGGAGCTGAACTACTCGATCGATCCCCACGCCTCGCGCCTGGCGACGGGTCACAGCATGACGGTGGGCATCGTCGTTCCTCTCGTGGATCAATGGTTCTACAACAAGGTGTCGACGATCGCGGAGACAGTCCTGACTGCCCACGGTTATGACGTCCTTCGTTACAGTGTCAGCGGCTCCGACAGCCGGGCTCACCTGCTGAGACAGATTGCCACGAGCAGACGCGTCGACGGTCTGATCGTGGTGACGCTGCCCCTTGACGATGATGACGAGGAAGTGCTCTCGGAGACAGGCGTCCCAATCGTGACGGTGGAGACGATCACCGACTCCTTTCCCTCCGTGGCGTGCGACAATCGCGCTGCCGCTATGACCGCCACGCGGCACCTGGTCAATCTGGGCCACGAGCGGATTGCCATCATCACCGGCCTGGTTGAGGACCCAATGGCGTTCCCGATTCCCGAGAAACGGAAGCAGGGGTACCTCCAGGTGTTGGAGGAGAACGGCATTGAATTCCGTCCTGAGTTTGACGTGTCCGGGAATTTCTCCTATGAGGGCGGAGCTGAGGCCATGACTCAGTTGCTGGCCGTACGACAGTGTCCCACGGCGGTCTTCGCCTTCTCTGACGAGATGGCGATCGGAGCGCTGAAGACCATACACGATCTGGGACTGCGGGTCCCGGAGGACGTCTCCGTGATGGGGTTCGATGACCACGACGTGGCGAGATACGTGGGCCTGACGACCATTCACCAACCCGTGGCACAATTCGGGGATAAGGCCGCCTCTATCCTGCTCAGGATGCTGGACGGAGAGGCGGATGCAACCGGCCTAGATGTAGAATTGTCAGCGAGGTTAGTGATACGCTCCACCACCGGAACCGCTCCCACCTAGTATCGCGGACCGCACTGCGGACCCTTGTGGTGGAGCGGCACCCTCCCCGGCTGATTCTGCCCGTCGTCATCTGGGCAAGAGACTCGGGAGACGCGCCCATCAGCACACTCTGTCGTCATCGCATCAGGCCAGGAGCGCACGGTCCGGGCGTCAATCTGTGCCTTGCGCAACAATGCTCCCACCCCTCGCGATTGCCGACAGCTTGTGAAGAACATCTTCGATGGATCATCCAGCGTCTCTGTGTTGGACCATATGCTGAAACCGAAGCCCCACCGGCGGGCGCGTCTTCTTGGTAGCGCCAAGCAGGCCCCGTGATAGACGTCACCGACCGCTGCAGGCGACCCGCCTCCCCCTGGCGCTCAGGATAGGTCTCCGTGCCCTCATTCTGGCTCCAGAAACCGGAGTGGGTAATCTCTGGCAGGCCGAGCTGTGGCCCCGGTGCGCCGAGTTGCAGAGCAACAGGGAGAGTCTACAATCAGGGTATGAAGACCAAGACCATGATCCCCCTGTTCGCCGTTGCTCACTTCAGCCATCACCTATCCACTGGCGTGTTGACGCCCCTGCTGCCCATGCTGCGTCAGGATCTGGCGCTGAATTACTTCCAAGCGGGGGTGCTGGTTTCCGCTTTCAGTCTCTCCTACGGGTTCGGACAGCTCCCCATGGCTCTGCTCGCGGACCGATTCAGCGCCCGCTCTCTCGTCGTGGCTGGCTTGATGGGCACCGCCCTTGCTGCAGCCGCCGTGGGCCTCACCCAGACGTACTGGCAGTTGGTGCCGTGCTTCGTCGTCCTGGGGCTCCTAGGCGCCACGTACCACGCGCCCACCTCGTCGTTCCTGTCGCAGTCTGTGGAGCCGTCGCGCCGAGGCCAATCGCTGGGAACGCACACGATTGGAGGCAGCGCCAGCTTCCTAGTCACACCGGTGGCGGCGGTCGCCATCGCCTCCTGGACCGGGTCCTGGCGCTGGTCTTTTGTGCTGCTGGCGATTCCAGCCATCGTGATGGGGGTGGTCCTTTGGACAGCCACTAGCCGTGAGCGTCAGCAGGGGCGCGGGCCGGAGCACCAGCTCCAGGATCCCTCGCGGGAGGGCGCAAACCCCCACGCTGCGCTGGCGCACAGCCCAGAAGCCTCTTCCTCTTGGAGGGAGATCCTGCGCGCCATTGGTGTGCTCGTCCTACTCGCCATCCTGCTGCAGGTCGTCCTGTCCAGCGTTCACTCCTACCTGCCTCTCTATCTGGTGGACCGCCACGGGGTGGGACCGGAGTATGCCGGCATCGTCGTCGGCTTGGTCGCTGGGGCGGGCGTGGTGGGAGCCCCTGTCGGGGGAGCCCTATCCGATCGCATCGGCCGCAAGTGGGTGATCTTGCTGTCGCTGGTCCTGGCCGGTCCGCTCCTCCTCCTGGTGCTGCAGGTGCCCGCCAGCCTTTGGCTGCCTCTTACGCTGACCCTGTACGGGCTAAGTGTCAGCGCTCGCATGCCCGCGATGGAGTCGTTGATCGCGGACATGGTCAGGCCGGAGAAGCGCGCCACAGCCCTGGGGTTATACTACTTGATGGGGCAAGAGACGTCTGGGGTGATCACTCCACTGATCGGTCGCCTCATCGACACGGGCGGCCCCACTCCCGTCTTCACCGGCCTCTCGTTGGGCCTTTGCGCCATCTCGGTGGTGGTTCTCGCCTTCCGCAGACGCATCTAGGAGACACAATGGCTTGGAACGGGGGAGTGCCCGAGAGGAAGCTGCCAACCCAAGAGGGGCGACCAGCTCTCGCCAGTCGCCCCTCCGGCCAACACCTATCATCCCTATTCTACCGGCCTTTCTCGCCGCTGTCCAGCCGGCTGGATGTCGACATCCAGCCCACGTTACCGGGCAGCAGGCGACGCCGGCGCATCCCGCTAATTCCGTGAAGGGGGACGAACGTACAGCCCGCGCTTTGCGCTCTGCCCGGCAGACATCACGGACACCTCCCCCACCATGGCGCCCGTCCTCGTGTTCACGTCGAACGTCACCGGTCCCGACGTGACCGCACCAATGGGCTCTCGCTCCCAGGCGTACGTGTATCGGCAGTCGCCGCCCCGAGCCTGGGCGTAGATCGTCACCTTCCAGCCGTCGGTCGTCCAGGTCCGGTCCACAGGCCAGGCCTCCAGCCGCAGCGGGCCACCCTCACAGCCCACAGGCGCCACCGGGGTCGCCGGCGTCAAGACCGCCGCACCGATCCGCTCCCACCTCAGACGCAGCATCGCTGCCTGGTACCGTTCGAAGTACTCCACGCGCACAGTGTGTTGACCGGGGGCGAGGGTCACGATCGCCGTCCGGGCGCCACGCATGGGAAGCCAAGCATCGATGACGGCTAAATCGTCGACGTAGACGCGCACACCGTCGTCGCTGGTCGTGGCAAAGCGGTAGCGCCCTCCTTCGAAAGCAAAGGTCCCGCTCCAGCGCACGGAGAAGTTGTCCCGATTGACGCCCGCCACAGGGGCGCCCCAGCCCCAGTCGAAGTTGAGGACCGCGTCGCTGCGCACTACCGCCGGCGATCCGGATAGATACCGGTTGTTGAAGTACTCGCCGTGCCACGCGCCCACCTCACTCGGCACCGGCGGGGGCACCGGGGTCTCGACAGGCGTCGTCGTCCCGCTCCCGTCCCACCAGAAGTGAATCCGGGCGCCGCCGGCTCGCTCGAAGTACTCCACCTTGATTTGATGCGTCCCCTGCAGGTAGATCCCATCCACATAGTGGTACTCATACGCCATTGGGCGCCAATGGTCCATCACCAGGCGATCATCGAGCCACACCCGCACGCCATCGTCGGATCGCACGTTGAACCGGTACATCCCCGGACTGAAGCTGACACTCCGAGTCCACACGGCGGAGAAGTTGTCGGCGGGCATCCAACTGGCTGGCGCACCCTCTCCCCAGTCGAATTTGATCTCCGGATCGTCGCGAACCAGCGCCGGACCGCCTCGCAGCTCGGCATTGTCGTAGTAGCGTCCCTCCCACCCAGAGAAGCCTCCCAGCCGGTTCCACCAGACGTGTGCGCTGGCCTCGCCGCCGTGCTCGTAGTACTCGACCACCACCGTGTGCTGTCCCTCGCCCAGGGAGATATCCCCCGTGCGGGTGTTCGGCAGCATCTGATCGTACCACGCGTCCACCACTCTACTCCCGTCGACAAAGATGCGCACGCCGTCGTCGCAGCTTGCGTAGAAGCGGTAGGTGCCCGGTGTGAAGCCCATCGTTCGGGTCCAGCGCACGGAGAAGTTGTCGGCGGGTATCTTGGCGTCCGGGCTGCCCCCCTTCCAGTCGAAATCAATGGCGGCATCGTACCGCACCAGGGCCGGCGTGCCGGCGAGCGACCGGTTGCTATAGTACTCCCCTCGCCACGCGGCGCCACCGCTCACCCTCTCCCAGGTCACCTCCACCTGGGCCCCGCCCGTGCGCTCGTAGTACTCGACGCGCACGCTGTGCGTCCCTCGACTCACGTAGTGGTCCACGAAGCTCCATCCTGCCTGACGGTCACGCCAGTCGTCGACCACCAGCGTGCCTCCAACCCAGATGCGGACCCCATCGTCTGAGCTGATCGTGAAGCGGTACGTGCCCGCCTCAAACCACTCGCTCCGGGTCCAGCGAACTGAGAAGTTATCCGCGGGAATGCCCGCCCCCGGGCTGCCGCCGCCCCAATCAAACCGCAGCCTATTGTCGTAGCGCGTCATTGTCGGGCTCCCGGTCAGATTGGGGTTCGCAAAGTACTCACCGTACCAGCCGCCCTGAGCTAGCGCCTCAGGCGCCGGCGCAGTCAGGCCAAGTAGCCCCAGCGCGATGAGAACAGTGAGCATCATACGCCATCGTCTACATTTCATCTGATCTCCCTCCTAACTGGTCCTGACAACAACCTGGCAGTAGACGTAACACGTCTGCCCCATACGGGGCACCTGACGACTTCGTCCGCATAGAAGGCCCGGTCATTCGATGGCTTCCACAGCACTGTCAAGCCTCTGCCCCACATCCTATCCTCGTGGTCGCCGCCCCCGCCGCTCTTCACAGCAATGGAGAGATGACCGGAGGCGTCCGCCCTTGCCGCACGCGCTCCATCCCACCTCTCCTAAACACCGATCCGCGCCTCTCGTTCACTCCGTGAAGCGGAAGGTGGAGATCACCAAGGGAATGAGCGACGCGATATCAGGATACTCCTCGAGCCGGGCAGAGAACCCGCTCATAGGATCCGACAGCGTGATACGCATCTCACCATCGGCTGGATGCTGGAAGATGGTGCGAGCCATATTGAAGTCCTCGCGCTGGTCCCACTCGCGCAGGGCGGTGAAGCCGTTGATCTCGACCTGTTCGCTCGCCTCCAGCTCCATGTACTCGCGGCGGTACGCCTCCATCGTGCCCACGGTAATCGCGACGCTGAGGGCAGGATAGCTGACCACGGTAGGATCCGGCTCCCCTCCCGGCGTCAGTCGCTCCTCCCACTCCTGCGGGTAGAAGATGACCATGCGCTCCACCACGGTGGGCGGTCCCCCGGCGCCGGGGTCCACGGGGAGATCCATGAAGCCCCACGCGGGCGGGTAGGCGATCTGGAAACCCCGCTCTTCGTCGCGAAACACAGGCCAACCATCCGTCACCTCCGCCTCCTCATCACCTGCAGGTTCCGAGGGCTCCGCCGTCGGTGAGACTGTCTGCTCCAGCACAGGCTCCTCTGGCGTCGCTTCGGCCGGCGTCTCTGTCTCAGCGTGCTCAGTAACCGGC
>CAZGSX010000030.1:0-20957 GCA_964528475.1 uncultured Anaerolineales bacterium | reverse complement strand
CTCCTCTGGCGTCGCTTCGGCCGGCGTCTCTGTCTCAGCGTGCTCAGTAACCGGCTCCACTGTGGGCTCGACGGGATCGACCACGGTGACCGGCGCCGGTCCGCACCCAGTCGTCACGAGGGCCAACAGTGCGGAGAACGACAACACAACGGCAATGATTCTGGTCTTCATCTGGTGACTCCTTCATAGTAGACTCTGCTCACGAACCATCCCGTTCTCGGTACACCCCGATGATACGCGAT
The DNA here is from genome assembly GCA_964528475.1 of uncultured Anaerolineales bacterium. GTDB lineage: Bacteria > Chloroflexota > Anaerolineae > B4-G1 > B4-G1 > SKLM01. The sequence continues at coordinate 20,715 of CAZGSX010000030.1, read as the reverse complement.
GACCGCCCGGCCTACATCGGCTGGACGATCGAGCCCCATCTCCCCCAAAGGACTGATCCCGTCGGGAGTCAGAGCTGGAGGCCCAGAGCTTTCGTGCCTTCCTCACATCATGGGCGCGCTTTCCACCGTCCGGGTTTCCCATTGCCGCGGTGCCTTGCACTTCCACAGTGCGAGGCACCTGCCCCCTCCTATTCATACTTCAGAGCCTTGATCGGGCTCAATCCCGCTGCCCGGCTTGCCGGATAAGCCCCCGAGGCAATCCCAACCAACACAGCAAACGCCACAGCGAACACCGGAAGCCACAGTGGCGCATAGGCCACTCCGCCGGACGGCCGCGCGCCAGCACCGCCGGCCATCTGGCCCGCCAGCACGCTCCCGCTGATCACATTGATGACACCGTTTACCACCACGCCCAAGACCACACCCCCCAAGCCTCCCATCAGCCCGATGCCTCCGGACTCCGCCAGGAAGACGGTCATCACGTCTCTGTTCGTCGCGCCCACCGCCTTCATAAGGCCGATCTCCTGCGTACGCTCGTAGATCGACATCAGCATCGTGTTGGAGATGCCAAACGCCGCCACCAGCAGCGCCACGGCCCCAATGCCTCCCAGGATGGCCTGAACCGTCGCGAAGTACGCATTCGCCTGCTCCACCTGCTGCCGCTGGGAGTAGGCGGGAAAGCCCATCTCGTTCAGCTGCTCCTCCACCTCAATCGTATGACGCGTGTCTACCGCCTGTACGATGGTTTCCACATATCCCTGGCGGCCCGGTTCGCGCCGCTTCCCCTGGGCCCAGGTATTGAGCTCCAGGACATCGCGGAGCGGCATCGTGATCGAATAGTCATGCTGCCACCCGCTCTGCTTCAGCACGCCCACCACCTCCAGGCGCAGCGTCTTCTCCAGCATGGTCCCGTCGGCGTTGAACCGCGTCAGGCGCACTCGGAGCACCTCTCCCTGCAGGTCGGGAACCTCGCGAACCTTGGATGGCTCGGTGACCTGATATGCATTCCGCTCACTGGGATCCCACAGTGACGACTCCGCGACCCGCGCACCGACGACGACCTCCCCGCGGTGCATCTCCAGTTGACCGCTGGTCACCTGGAGACCCCAGGCCTCCAGGGCGCCGGGGTCAACCCCGCGAATCGAGGGATAGCCGCGTAGGTTCTCGTACGCCACCTCGGCCTGGGCCATCAGGGACTCCTGCACCGTCACCGATGTCACCCCCGGCAGGGCGCGGAATGCCTCCAACACCCGATCGTCCACGACCCGCTGTTGCGTTGGCGATCCCTCCTCTGGCATGGGGCTCATCCCACCGTTGGGGCGCCCGCCGCTGACGTCCTGGAAGTTGATGGGCGCGTACACGCGCAACTCCGTGAGACCGCCACCGCCCATCAGGCTCTCCCTGGTCTGCCGCTGCAGCCCGGCGCCCAGCGACACCAGCACAAGCACCGCAGCGGTGCCGATCACCACCCCCGCCGCCGTCATCACCACGCGCCCCTTCATCCGCTGCAGATTGGTCAACACCAGCTTTGTCAGATCGCGCCAGGTCATCCTGCAACTCCCTGTTCCTCAGCTCCCCAAGCCCAAGAACCCTTTGAGGACCCGTCCAATCCTGCTCCAGACACTGGGCGCAGGCTGCGACCCAGGCGTCTGTGCCGGCGCGCCAGGCGCTGGAGGACCGCTAGGCGCTTGCCCCGACGCGACCTCGACGGTCAGCGTCCTGGTGAGCACCTGCGGCTGGTTGAAATCATCACGGTACACCACGCTGATCACCAACTCGGCCGTTCCGGCCTCCCCAGGGGTGACCGTCACGTCCAAGGGCGCTGCGCCTCCCATCTCTACCGGACCCAAGAAGGGCGTCCCTTCAGCCACAACCGTCATTTGCGGGCTGCTGGCCGTCAGCTCGATGACATTGACCGCACCCATCCCCACATTCACCATCTCCACGGAGAGGGACGCCGGGGAGCCGACGGAGACCCCCTCAGGCTCCTTGTAGAACGTCGCCTGGAGCTCCGGACGGCGGCGCACGATCAGGCTGAGCCGCTGCTCATCCTCCTGACGACTGCCGCGCGCATCGTCGTACGCCAGCGCGATGGGAAGGCTGTACGCCTTCGGGTCAGCCGAGCCGTCGATGATGAGTTGCCGCGTGATCTCCACCGCTGACCCCGACCGCACAGCGGGCACGAAGATCACATTGCCAGCCCGTAGCGAGATGAAGGGCTCCAGCTGCGCACCTCCATCGCCGCCCAGCGCAAGCGTCAGTCGCTCCGCGTCTCCGCCCCCTACATTCGCGATTCTCAGGGTCAAGGTGAACGTGTCGCCAGCCGTCAAGAAAGCCGGTGCGGAGGAGTACTCAGAGATCACAAGCTGCGGCCGTCGGCTGAGCCCCGTGTCCACAGAAATCCCGACGTTCTGTTGCTCGGTGTACGCGCCTCCACTGCCGTCGCTGTACTCGAGGGAGATCGGCAAGATCTGCCGCCCCCCGGCCCCAACGTCGCCGAGCAGCAAGGGCAGCGTAATCGTCATCGCCTCGCCAGCGGCGATCCCATCGAGTGAAAGAGTCCCTCCTCCAGCGGCGGGCACTGCGATGTCGCTGGACGCCACGCTGGCAAAGAGGTTAAGTGCGGACCGGCTCCCGTCGTTTGCCAGACGCAGGGTCAAGGTGAAGGCCTCGCCGGGAATCACGATCGGCGGCTCCGTGGTCGCCGTTTCGACGATGACCTTCGGTCTCCCCACGGGTGCACTGCTTCCACCGCCCCCGACGACCTCCACAGGCACGGGCTGGGGGTAGTCGTAGTGGTTGCCCTCCCAGTCGTTGGCTCCCAGATTGACCATGAGTTGAAACACACCGGAGCTGAGGCTCGCCGGCGCCCGCATGCGCTGGCTCACCACGACCACGTGATTGATGTGAATCTGACCGATGGTGTGCCCCGGCTCGCCCACGGGAAGGAAAGGATCACCGGGGAAGATGACCAGCGTGTTCTCGGCGGCCCGGCTGCCGTTATTGTAGATCTCGACGGTAACCACGAACTCCTGCCCGGGGCGGACCTGCTGGGGCTCGAGGGCGTAGTTGCGGATGGTGAGGATGGGCCGTCCCGGCGGAGGAGGGGACTCCGGCGCCGGCGGCTGTGGCGTCGGTGTGGGAGCGATGATGTTGATGGCGTCGGGCAGCAGGACCGCCTGGTGGGCGTCGCTGACTTCCACGTCGTAGACGCCCGCGGGGACACCCGCGGGGACCTGCGCGATCAGGGCCGTTGCATTGACATAGGACGTCGTCAGCAATCCGTGCCCCACCAGGCGCACGGCATTGCCACTGGAGAACCCGGCCCCATATACACTCAGCGTGCCGCCAGCGTCGCCTACCAGCGCCTTCGGCTCCACACTCGTCACCGCCAAGGGCGAGGCCGGTGTGCTCGTTGGGCTCGGCGTAGGGGTCGGTTCCGGATCGTCCTCAGCCGCGGGAGGCGTGCCCGTAGGATCCACGTCTTGGGCCGAGACAGGGATCGTGGCAAGCAAGGCCATCAGTGTCGCGGCGAGCAGCGCCAGAGAGCCTAGGGAACGCTTGGTCATGGCATCCAACTCCTTGGGTTATGCTAAGCTACCAATCTGCCATCGAGCAGATGAATGGCTCGAGTAGCGTAATCAGTGACGGCGGGATCATGGGACACGAGGAGAATGGTACGATTCTCCTGCCGGTTTACCTGCTCCAGCAACGCCATGATCTCGCCACCGGTCTGAGAATCGAGGTTCCCGGTGGGCTCGTCTGCCAGGATAATGGTGGGATCGTTGACCAGGGCTCGAGCCACCGCGATGCGCTGCTGTTGCCCGCCCGATAGCTCATTCGGCCTGTGATCCATGCGATCCGCCAGCCCGACACGCGTCAACAGATCCGCAGCCCGCGCATGGCGCTCCGCCTCCGATATCCCGGCGAAGATCATAGGGAACGCCACGTTCTGCAAGGCTGTCATCGTCGGTATGAGATGAAAGGACTGGAAGACAAACCCAATCTCGCGCCGTCGATACGTCGCCAGCCTATTCTCATCGAGCGCGGTGATCTCGAACCCGTTGACCCAGATCTCCCCGGCGGTAGGGCGATCGAGCCCCCCGAGTAGGTAGAGGAACGTCGACTTGCCGGACCCGGATGGCCCCATGATGGCCAGGAAATCCCCTTGCCCGACGGTTGCCGTTAGCCCGTCCAGGGCACGCACCGTCTGATCGCCCATCAGGAAGTAGCGCTGCAGGTTCTGGACTCGGATCAAGACTTCCGACCGAGGTTCGGAGCAGCCTCGCACCGTGGGCTCACCGCACAACGTTGGTGATGAATCTGGAGCAATCGGTAAGTGAACGCTCATGGTCAAGACCTCCAGGGGCAGCACGTATTAGAAGTAGCGGAAGCGCGAGAAGGTACCGGGGAAGAACGCCGGAACCATCGCCACAAGCGTGAACAGCAACCATAGGCCCACCACGAGGACCCTTGCCTTCCCGCGGGAGAGGGTGGTCAGCGCCGTCACGCCCATCACCATCAGGACCAGCTGCCACACAAGGTAGATGTCCAGCCGCGAGAGCAAGGAAGCCAGCGCTTGTCGATTCGGCGTGGGGATGTCGTAGACGAATGTCATCATCGGCGGCGGCGTCTTGTCCACCACTAGACCCGCGAGCCCTTGATTGTACACCGGTCGCCCAACGGCCGTCATGTAGATACTCTGCACGATCCCCCGCACCGCATGAGGTATCCAAGCCCACACCACCAACGTCCACACGCTGCCGAACCGGACACCCCCGTGCCCAAGCAGCAGAAGGATCAAGAAGAGTGCGCCAGCCCAAACCAGCCAGGAGACAACGATCGAGATAACCCGACGGGCCACCCGGTCTGCCATGGTGATCATGAGCGGCGTCGGGACCTCCGGTGCCCGTCCACCCTGACCGGGGGAGCTGGCATAGTGGTCCATCCGGAGCTGGTAGATGTACTGGCAATCCGCGTAGCTGTACGCCACCACTGTGACGATGGTCACGGCGACGATCAGCAATGCGGGGATTCCCCACCAGGCCCACCTCGTTTCCTTCAAGTTCGCCATCGCCTCCCGCGCCTTCACGACAGCGCCGGTCAGGACGCTTGCGCCGCGTTGTCCCTGCACCAAGCCAACACGAGTGGAGTTCATTCCATTCCCCTTTCTACGCTGTTCCCCTAGCCCTGATCAGCGGACGCCGGCCCCCTTCACGCTGCCGCACCTCAGCCCAACGTGGTACCGAACTGCCTACGCGACGGGGTGCGGCAGCAATCGCACGATAGCGGCTACCAGTCTCCCGGGTGGAAAACCCTGGACCAACACCGCATCCGCTCCGGCTGCCCTGACCTGGTCTTGTTGCTCAACGCTGCCAACCAGGGCAATGATCCGCGCCCCCGACCACCGAGCTCTCGCCCGTCGCACTGCCCTCCACACCTCATCACCCCAAAGGTCGGCATCGACAAGCACCAGATCTGGACTGCAGTCAGACCGGTCTGTCAAAGCAGACTGGACGTCCTTAGCTGTGTCCACGGCTCCAAGCTGCGGCATCGAGCCGATAAGAGCGTGCAGGCCGTCCCGCAGCGGCCCTGGAGCGGCGATAATCAGCGCTGAAGCACTCATCTCTCTTTGTCTTCCCTCCTCCCAGCGTCTCCCAACGTCACGACCATCATAGCATCCCCTGCCGCACTCCGCATCGGTCAGAAGAACGATTCCGACGTCATCAAAAAGACCGCCCTGAGGGCGGTCTAGTCTACGACAAATGACGCAAACGAATGGGACAGATGATTGAGGCCCGACGCTAACGTGCAGAGTCGGGCAGGGCCAGCGGCATCACCGTGCAAGGACGGCCAGGCAGTCAGGACGGATCCATGCAGGCCGCTTGCACGCCTATCACAGCTCCGGTGCTACTCGCCGGGCCCGCACTCCCCCCGGTAGAACGCCCACTCGTCGCATTCGCTGCCGTCCGGGAAGACACACACGCCGTACTGACCCCCGTCGTCACCCGTGCGCATCTCCAATCGATACCCCTGATCCTCGCAGTAGACCGACGCCGGATTGGGCAACTCCGCATCGGACGGCGCGTTATCGACATCGAGCACGAATGTGTCTCGCGTGCCACTGACGTCCACCGTGTAGGTCCCTGCGGGAAGACCATAGACGTCCAGTGCGACCGTCTCCTCGAAGGGGACCAATTCCTCGGGGCAGTCCTCATTCGTCGTGCGCAAGGCCTCTACGTCAATCCAGAACGTGTTTTCGTCTGCCTCGAACCGCTGAGTGATCGCATCAATCTCCGTGCAGCCGTCGGCCAACTCGCCCCTGATCACGACCTGCACCTGCACGGGGAAGGATTCGAGGACCTGGACGAGAACGTCATTCACATGCGCCTTCCCGGATTGACTCGTCCGGGTCTCAGCGCCACAACCCAGAAGAAGTCCCAAGACGAGCAACATGGCTCCGGCGGCACCCCTCTGCATAGTCAGAAGACGTTTCACGGCTCCCTCCATTCGTTCCTCACGCTCGACCGGCTGCGGGCCGGATCCGGACACACGGCACTGCAAATCTCCTATCGACCCATCTCCACGCCATTCCACACACCGGGCATCCCAGAACTGACCGGCTCTCCCGCCCAAGGCGGTCGCGTCGACAAACCGCAGGGTGCGACCGGCACAGCCCCCTACGGAACGGGCACCAGCTGCACGCCTATTGACGTGTAGTAGAGGGTGGTCCTGCCCTCGAACCCCGAGTCAGTGCCTACGAAAACCCACAGGTTCCCCTCGGCGTCACTGGTGACCTCCAGGGGATCGTCCAGGTTGTCGAGCGTCTTCAGCTCGTAGACGCCGAACTCCTCGGATTCCTCCTTGGCAACGTCACCGATCCGCATGGCGTGCTCACCATCGTCGTTTTGACGCCCCTTGTCGATATTCATGAGGTAGTAGTTGGTCCCCATATCACCCTGCTCCACCGGCAGAGGCTCCACGGGAGCAGCTCCCACCTTTACCCATACCGCCTCGCCCGGAGGGCCACCGATGCCGGCAGCGCCAGCCGGAGCATCAGTGGCGAATTCAACTTCAAACGAGACCTGGTAGCTGGTGTCAGGCTCAATGCCGTCACCTCCCGTGAGCCCCTTCTTGACGAACATGAACAGGTCGTCGCTAGCATTCTGTCCGCTCAGCATCAGGGCTTTACCCTCGCCGACTTCGGCGGGCCTATCGGCGTGGGCAAACCGCAACTGGTACACATCCTCCTCGTAATCGACGGGCAAGTCAGCGAAGCCCCCCGTCCACCCTTGCGTGCCCTCCTCGAAGGTGTAGTCGAACCTCAGCTCGTCATTGACGCCCCCGTCGCCCGTCATCTCGCAGCCCATAAGGCTCACCAGAAAAGCAGCACACAATGCCAACGCAACGATCCATCGTACTCGCATCCTCTTCACGCTACCACCTCCGCTATGCCATTAACGTAATCTGCATCGTCTTGACGTGCTATAGACGAAACGGACCGTGCCTTTGTTCCCGTTCTCCTTGGTATCGCCGCCGTCATTGGGGGGCGCCGCCTTGCGGGATCTGAAGCCTGCCATTACAGACCCTCTCGAAGAGGAACGGCCAGTCCCACGCCCGACGTCTGGAGGATGGTCGCCGAGTTTTCGTCGAGCTCTCTCCGGAGGCTGTATCTGTCGGTTGCGAGATCGAGGATCTCGTTGATCAGATCGCCGTACGCAAACCCCTCTGCCGCGGCCATGATACAGATATCACTCACCCGTGGGTTTAGGCCCGGCAAGGTGTTGATCTCCAGCAGATAGGGCTGCCCGTCAGCCCCCAGCCGGAAGTCCACACGTCCGAGGTCGAGCGCTCCAATAGCCTCGAACGCCGCAACCGCGAGGCGCTTCAACCTCAGTGCGAGACGCGTCGGGATCTCTGCCGGACAGAGGTACAAAGGCGCTCCCTCCTCCCCCGGGCTGTAAGCCTTGGCGGCAGCATCATAGAGCCCGCTTCCCACACCCCCGCCAGCATCGATCTCCAGAACAGGGAAGAGGTGGTACCCGCGCTCGTCATACACGCCGTTCCGGCTCCCTACTCCCGGCCGCAGTCGATTCCCCACGAGCCCGACCGTGAACTCCCTGCCAGGGAGGTAGCCCTCCACAAGCGCTGGCTGTCGGTAGGTGTCGATCAGCCAGCGCGCCTGACGGCGTAGCGCGAAGGCGTCATGCACCACCGAGGAGGCGTTGATACCCATACCGGTGCCCTCGTGCAGCGGCTTGACGAAGAGTGGGAAAGTGAGCCCTCGATCCAATCTCTCCTCCCCGCGGCGCAGGACCTGAAAGGGCGCTGTGGGTAGGCCAGCTTCCCGCCACAGGCGTTTGGTCACAGCCTTATCCAGCGAGATTGCCTGAGCTAACACACGCGAACCGGTATATGGAATCCCGAGCATCTCGAGCAGGGCAGGCACTTGGGCCTCTCGCGCGTCCCCCTGCAACCCCTCCGCGATATTGAAGCAGATGTCAGGCCCTGCCTGGCGCACCGTATCCAGTAAGGTCTCGTCACCCTCCAGGCAGACCACCTCATGTCCTGTCATTGCCAGAGCATCCCGGATTGCCCCCACCGTCTCCCATGAGTCGTACTCCGCCAAGGCGTCGACTGGAGCTCCACGCTCCAGAGTCACGTTTTGCTTCAGGTTGTGAATGAGCGCTACGCGCAGGCTAGACGCCATGTCCTCCCTCCTCTCCTCTGCGGCTCACAGGATCCGAAGGCGACAAGCTTACCAGCGATGGCCCTCCTGGAAGCTGGCCCTCCGCGCGCAGATCGACGCCCTGCCCGTCGTCCGGCCCAACCCGCAGATCCGAATCCCAGAATTTTGCCCCCACCGCCTGACGGTCGCGTCGGTGAACCGCCTGCCACCCCTCAGGGGCGATGGTCACCGCGCGGCCTGCGAGCAGCCCGGCCACCCCATCCTGCTCCGCGTCACCGTGGCGAGCGCGGCAGTAGCTGCAGTGGGCGGAATCGTGGGACGAGTAGTTAGTCGGTTGGGTATAGGTGCTCATCAAACCCTCGTAGTTACGAACCACCACGTGCGTGTCGGACATGCTCAGCAGGTACTGTGGCAACACGGGCACCTTTCCCCCGCCGTTCGGCGCGTCAACCACGAAAGTGGGGACCGCGAAGCCGGAGGTGTGCCCGCGCAAAGCCTCCATGATCTCTATTCCCTTTGCCACCGGCGTCCGAAAGTGAGCGGCCCCGCGCACCAGATCACATTGATACAGGTAGTAAGGACGTACTCTGTTCTTCACCAGCCGGTGGACCAGGGACAACATCACGTTGGGGCAGTCGTTGATCCCCGCCAGGAGAACGGTCTGGCTCCCCAGAGGAATGCCTGCATCAGCCAGGCGTGCCAATGCCATCTCCGCCTGCGGGGTGATCTCTTGCGGGTGATTGACATGGACGTTCACCCAGAGTGGGTGATAGCGCCGTAGCATGGCGACCAGATTATCGGTGATGCGCTGCGGCAGGAAGACGGGCGTCCTGGTCCCGATCCGAACCACCTCCACATGGGGAATCTCCCGAAGATGCCTCAGAATGCCCTCCAAGACTGGAGGAGCCAGTAGCAGAGGATCGCCCCCGGATAGCAGTACGTCTCGAACCTGCGGCGTGGCAGCAATATACGCCAGCTGCCGCTCATAGGTCTCGCGCCCGAACCTCACCTCGGCGTCTGCCACCACGCGATTGCGGGTACAGAAACGGCAGATACTGGCACACTGATTGGTGACCAGCATAAGAACCCGGTCCGGGTAACGATGGACCAGGCCCGGCACCGGTGAGTGTGCATCCTCTCCCAAAGAATCCACCATATCAGCGGCGGAGAGGAGCCCTTCGTGCAACGTGGGGATCACCTGACGGCGAATGGGACATGAGGGATCACCGGGATCCATGAGGCTGGCGAAGTAGGGAGTTACCTGCACCCGAAACCGGCCCGGAGCCGAGAGGCCAGCCACCTCTTCGGCCGTGAGGGCTAGGAGTTGCTCGAAGTCCTCAACACTGCTGAGGCAGCGAGACAGCTGCCAGCGCCAGTCGTTCCATTCCTCCAGCGGCACGCTGTTCCACAGTTCAGGTACCACATCTGCGCCTGGAGGTACCTGCGCATCTGACTCCGACCGATCAGTCGCCACGCGAGACATCACTCCTTTCGCCCAACCCAAGGGATCGAATCGTTGCCAGGCGCTCCCAGACAAGGGACAGGACGATCTTCATCAGACCTGAATCCCCAGCCGACGAGCGCTTGGCACACCGGGCCGACGGCTTCATTGGCCCTAATGTTCACATGATATCACTCTTTGGCCCTCCCGCGCATCGGTCACAAGATGGAACTTGGCTCCGACAAAAGGCCCCTTGCAGAAACCTCTACCTACATCAAATGACGCACCTCCGCGCTCAGCCATTCCATACCCATCATTCTGGGCGATCGCTTCCTTGTCCGGTCACTCTGGGCTGCCAATCGTGGGTTGCTAGGACATGAAAGCGGCCCACAATTCAAGGGACAGGATACCATCAGCAGCGCGACTCCGACTGGGAGGAAGTGCGGCAAGGAGCCCATCAACCGTGTCATTCCCAGTTGCCCGACGGCACTGGTGCGACACTCAGCAGGCAAGAGAGTGCCGACCTCGTGATCCCAAGAAACCACCCTCTTGTTCTCGTGAGGAGCCTAGCGACGGAGAACCTCCGGCCCGCCTGGCAACGGAGATTCTTCGCCTGCGGCTCACAATGACAAGGGGGGCGGCTCCTATTGACAAGAGGGGAACCTCAGGCAGCTCAAGATGATACGGAGAAGGAGAGCCCTTCAGAGTGACAGGGAGGGAGAGAGCTCCTCAGTGTGACAGCACTAGGAAGCGGCGGATGCCACGGGCCTAGCCGGTCCCCCACACATGGAGTGGCGCTTCAGCATGACGGACCAAGTCAAGATGATAGGGCAAGCGGTGGCTCCTCGGAATGACGGGAACGAGAGGCAGAGAGGGGGACTGGAGAGAAGTCGCCTCGGCGAAACCCCGTGCGGCCTGGCCATCCGGAGGCTGGGTCAATACCCCACACACGTCTCGTAGTCAGCTCCCAAGACGAGCCGGTACTGGACACCGGCATCAGGGTTCGGCGCGGATATGACGTTCTCCGGGGCCACCCTGAACATCCACCGCAGGTGGGAGGTGGCGCCGGCCTGATTCTCCGGCGTGAAGTCCAGGAGCTGCGTGGATTCGTAGTCCGTTCGATCCGGCTTCCCGATTACAGTAGGGAAGCCGGCCCTGAGTAGACGGTCGGCGGCCAGCTGATCCCACGTCGCGTGTGGCGTTCCGTTCCACACCTCCACGCTGTAGTAGGAGGTCCACGGTGGACTTTCTGCCGCCGGCCCCATCACCTCCGCCACGAGCGGTCCGATCTCCTCCCAGTGGGGCAGGAACACGTTGCCGCCGTGAGGCGTCGTCCAGGGGATGACGTGCTGGTAGCCGATGCTGCGCGTGCGGATGTTTTGCGAATTCAACCGGAAAGCCACCTCCGCCAGCCTGAGGATATCCACCAACCCCAGATCGGTGACCACCATGTGCCGGTACTGCTCCCAGAGCTGGGGCAGCCGGGGCAGCACATCCAGGCTGCGCGACTTGCGCCAGATCGCCTCGAGCACCTGCTGCTGTCGCCTCTCACGGGAGAACACGGAGGTCGTCTTGCGGGAACGTGAATACCAGAGCGCCGTCTGCCCATCCATATGATGGACGCCTGGCTCCAGCACCTTGATGGGATATTCACCGTTCTCATCAGGGTACGGCCAATGGTCCTCCAGGCGACAATGAACGGGAACATCAATGCCACCGAGGATATCCACAATACCGATGAAGCCGCCGAAGTCGACCCGAACGTAGTGGTCGACTGGGATACCCAGATTGTAGAGCAGGGTCTGCTGCACCAGGGCGGGACCGCCACCCTCGTATCCATGCAGCCCGTCGCCATACAGCTCACCGTACATATCCGCGAAGTTGATGCGGCTCATCCAGAACCCCGGGATGTAGACATACAGATCACGCGGGATGGAGAGAATGCTGACCATGGGTATCGCGGGCTGAACCGAGATAATCTGTATGACGTCGGTATGCCAGTCGTCCCAATCCGGGCGCCGATCGCTGCCGAGCAGGACGATGTTGATGGCGTTCGTCGGCACCTCCGCCTGGGGCACGGGCGTCGGCACGGGTGTGGTATCCGAGAGGATAGGAGTGACCGCGATGAGAGCTGGCGTAGAGAGTGAGAACGACGCCGCCGTAGGCGTCGGCTCAAGCGTGGCGCTGGCTGTGGGAGTGCGAGCTGGGCGTCTGGTCGCCACGATTCTGGGGGTGGGCGAGTCCGGCAGCTTGGTGCGCGTGGGCTCTTTGGACGGTGGGGGCTGATCAGGTACAGCCGTTGGGCGAATCGTGATCTGCGCAGCCGTCCGGGAGGGTGTCAAGGACACCGCCGGCGGATGAGGGGACATCATCGCCCCGGAGACAATGCGGCAACCTACAGAGAGGGCGGCCAGGGCCGCACAGAGAACAAGGGCTATGATAGCAGCCGTCAACCACCGCGTCCGACTCATCGACTCGCCTCTCCAGTATCGCTAAGAGTATATGCCGCCCAAAACGTCCGGCAGATGAATACTACTCCGGGCCGCGCGTGTTGACAAGGTCGTTCAACGCGAAGGCCTCTCACCACCGCAGTCCATCATCTCCCCCCGCTCCCGTCGGTGGCGTTAGATCTCCTGGACGCGGGGAGCGCCTCCCAAACATCGGAAGGCGCTCCTTACAAGGAATCAGCCTAGCACCCAGGTCACTATCACCGGAGAGAAGGCAGGATGGCCTCCAAACAGGTAAGCGGTCCTGAGCCGCTGCTAGACAGCCACCGACTGACGAAGGCGTCGAAAGTTACGCCTAATAGACGTCCTCGTCGTCCTCCCAGTCATCATCATCCCAGTCGTCATCCCAATCGTCGTCGTAGGGATAGTCAACGTCAAACGGATCGGTGCTGACAACCTCCAGCTCCTCGCCGCACTCAGGACACTCGAACTTCATCCCCAAGCGGGGATTTTCCATGACGATCTCGGCGTCGCAGGTGATACAGTATGTTCTAGCCATGGTAGGGCTCCTTGATCTCCGGGTGCAACACGCCGGCTAGTAGTCGTAATCGGGCATCTCCGGAGCCTTCTTCTTCTCCGGGATGTCGGTGATCAGAGCTTCTGTCGAGAGGACCATAGCTGCAATGGAGGCGGCGTTCGCCAAGGCCCCCTTGGTAACCTTGGCGGGATCGATGATGCCGCGCTCGACCATGTCGGCGAAATCACCCTGAATGACATCGTATCCCACCCGCTCGTTCCCGTCCTCCCGGTGGAGCCTCCTCACCGTTGCGAGCGTGACGGCCCCGTCCTCGCCGGCGTTCTCTGCGATCTTCCGCAGGGGCATCTCCAGCGCCTTTCGCAGGATGTTGACACCCGTCTGCTCATCACCATACGTGACGGTGACGTCGTCCAGGGCGGGAATGACGTTGATCAACGCCACACCGCCGCCCGCCACGATGCCCTCCTCAATCGCAGCGCGGGTGGCCGAGAGAGCATCCTCGACGCGATGCTTCTTCTCCTTCAGTTCTGTCTCCGTGGCGGCCCCGACGCGGATCACGGCCACACCGCCGGCCAGCTTCGCCAGGCGTTCCTGGAGCTTCTCCTGATCGTAGTCCGAGGTCGACCGTTCGATCTCGAGCTTGATCTGCTCCATGCGGCCCTTGATATCTCCCGCAGCGCCCCGCCCGCCCACGATGGTGGTGTCGTCCTTGCTGCAGACGACCTTGTCGGCACGCCCCAGGTCCTCGATGGTGGCGCTCTCCAGCTTGCGGCCCTCCTCCTCGGTGATGATGTGGCCGCCTGTCAAGACAGCGATGTCGCGGAGCATCTCCTTGCGGCGATCGCCAAAGCCAGGGGCCTTGACCGCCACGCAATTGAGCATGCCTCGTAGCTTGTTCAGCACCAGCGTGGCCAGCGCCTCACCATCCACGTTCTCGGCGATGACCAACAGGTCGCGCTCGCCTCTCTGAACCAGCTTCTCCAGCACAGGCACCAGGTCCTGAGCGGACGAGATCTTCTTGTCGTGAATCAGGATGAAAGGCTCCTCAATCACCGCCTCCATGGATTCAGAGCTGGTGACAAAGTAGGGCGAAATATACCCGCGATCGATCTGCATGCCCTCTACGTACTCGATTTCGAAGGCAAGCCCCTTGCTCTCCTCGACCGTGACCACGCCGTCCTTGCCGACGCGGTCCATCACGTCAGCGATCAACTCGCCGATCTCCCGATCCTGCGCCGAGATAGCGGCTACGTTGGCGATTTCCCCCTTGGTGCTCAGCTCGATCGCCTGGTCTGCAAGGGCATTCACCACAGCATCCGCTCCTGCGAGGATGCCGCGCTTGAGCAGCATCGGATTAGCACCGGCGGCCACGTTCTTCATCCCCTCGCTGATAATCGCATGCGCCAAGAGGGTGGCCGTGGTGGTCCCATCACCGGCGATGTCGTTTGTCTTGGTCGCCGCCTCCTTCAGAAGCTGCGCGCCCATGTTGGCAAACGGGTCTTTGAGCTCGATCTCCTTCGCAACGGTGACCCCGTCGTGGGTGATGGTGGGACCTCCCCACTTCTTGTCCAGCGCAACGTTGCGACCCTTCGGGCCCAAGGTGGTGACGACGGCGTCGGCCAAGGTATCAATTCCCCGCTTGAGGGACGCACGCGCCTCCTCACCAAACATCAGTTGTTTTGCCATAGTCGTTCCCCCTCTCTCATGCCAGGAGCGCCAGGATGTCGCTCTCCCTCATGAGAAGCACTTCCTTCCCTGTGTCCAGCTTATACGGAGTACCAGCGTACTTGGCGAAGATAACCGTATCCCCGACCGCGACATCCATCGGGATGCGGTCACCATCCTCGTCTCGAGCTCCTGGCCCAACGGCCAGAACCTTGCCCTGCTGTGGCTTCTCCTTGGCGGTGTCCGGCAGGACAAGCTCACCACCGGCGAAGGTCTCCACGTCCTTCTCCAGTGGTTCCACCACGATGCGATCTCCCAACGGCTTCAGGCTAATCATACGTGTCTACCTCCCTTCATCTCACCTCACGCTCCACATCACGGGTCTGACAACGTCTACAGATCTCGCAGGTTCATCCACAGACTTATCCGCAGATTCATCCGCAGACCTCGCAGATATTGCACACATTCTGTTGGGTGAAGAATGGATTCCGCGTACACGCCAGCCCGTCCGCCAAGCGGCAGGGACAGTCGGGCTGGACCCCGCACCCGGGCGAGCCTATCATAGCACCCCTCACCGTTCCTTGCATCGGTCAAAAGACCGATTTCATGTGGTGCAAACGTCGCATCTCCATGCGGCCGAAAGGACTCGGGGACGGTGGAAGGTGTTAAAGCGCAGGGGCTGTCGAAGTAGACAGAACCCTGAGGCATCTAGGTGCCCAACACTGGAGAAGTGCAAGATACCGCGAGGAAGCAATAAGCACGGTGGGACGGTGAAAGGCCTTGTCGCCAAGAAAAGGACCACTCCAGGAGTGGTCGCTTGATGGTCAGGTGATAGAACTCGGTCGACTAGAGAGAAAAGGACATCTCAGGGCTCTTCCAGACTGGCCAGCCCCTTTCTCAGAGCATATAGCGCCGCCTGCGTCCGATTCGCCAGATGAAGCTTACTCAGGATGTTGCTGACGTGCGTGCGCACCGTGCGCTCGCTGACGTAGAGCATATCCGCAATCTCCTGATTCGTCAGCCCCTGCGCCACGAGTCCCAGGACCTCTGCCTCGCGCTCGGTCAAGGGTGCCTCCGTCCGCGGCAGATCCGATGGTTGCTGCAGCTCCTGCATCAGCTTGCGGGCAATGGTGGGATGCATCGATGGCTGGCCTCGATGCACGTCACGAATAGCCCGCAACAGCTCCCGAGGCAGCGTGTCCTTCAACAGGTATCCGTGGGCCCCGGCCTTGATGGCTGGAAAGACTTTGTCATCCTCGGCGAAGCTAGTCAGCACCAGGATCCGGGCCCCCGGCACTAAGCGCTTGATCTCACCGATGGCCTCGATGCCTCCCTGGCGTGGCATCACCAGATCGAGCAAGATCACGTCAGGATCAAGCTCGCGAGCCTTCTCCAGAGCCTCGCTCCCGTCAGCCGCCTCGCCGATGAGGACCATGCCCGGCTCCGTATCAATTAACGCTCGCAGGCCCTCCCGGACTACGGCGTGATCATCAGCGCATAGAATGCGAATCTCTTCGCTCATCGCGGAACCTCCACAACAACCCGCACCGTCGTTCCCTCACCCGGGGCCGAGACAAGGGAGAAGGAACCTCCCATTCGCTCCGTTCTTTCCCGCATGCTGATCAGCCCCATCCCACCCCCGCCGGCGACGGTGGTTTCGTCAAACCCTTGACCGTCGTCCTCCACCTCCAGGCGGACACGATGTGCCTGCGCGCGAATCCGCAGGGTCACTGAGTTTGGGGCGGCATGCTTCAGCGCGTTATTGAGAGCTTCCTGAGCGATCCGATACAGTCCCTCCTCCATCGAATCTGGCAGGTCGAGTGATCCTGTGACCAGAAGGCGGGCGTCGACACCCGCGCGCTTCTCGACCGCATCGAGGCGGTGCTGCAACGCCCCCACGAGCCCCTCTCTCTTCAGCACCAGCGGGCGGAGCTGGTAGACCAGAAGGCGCATCTCCTTAAGGGCCTGCTGTGCGATCTCCCCGAGGCGTTCCACGTACTCGACCGCCCGGCCCCCCTCTCCACTGCCGAGCAGGCGCTGACTGGCCTCGGCCAAGAGGGTGAGACTATAGAGCGACTGGGTCACGGAATCGTGGAGCTCGCGTGCCAGCCGCTCCCTCTCTCTGACCACAGCCAGCTGCTCAGCCTGGCGGTAGAGCCGGGCGTTCTCCACCACCACCCCTGTCTGGTCCCCAATGGAGCGAAGCAGTGCCACGTCGCCCTCGTCAAACTCCCGCCCTGCTGGCCCCACTACGCTGATGAGACCCAGGACCTCGCCCCGCGATCGAATGGGCACCCCCACATAGACCACATCGTCCCCTTTGCCTCTCCCTCGTACAAACCCTCGCAGAGACCCTGCGATCCTGCGGACATGGTCGGACGCATCAAGAGGCGAGAATGCGAAAGAAGGCACGATGAACGGTTCCTGCTCATCCGACGACAGGTCGACCCAATCGAAGGGTCCAGGGATGGTGTCAATCTGGGTAATCACGCGTCTGGGCATGCCGTGTGCGGCTGCAAGCGTCAATGCCGTGCGCCCCTCATCGAACAGGTGGATGGTCCCCACCTTGCTCTTCATCACCCTGAGCACGTGCTCCAGGAGACGTCTCAGGATGTCCTTCAGCTCCAGAGACTCGGCCGCCGTCGACATTACGTCCCGCAACGCGGAAAGCTCCCGTCGGTAGCTGAGCAGCGACCGCTCCAACCTCTCGCGCGCCGACGCCCGTTCGCTCAGATCGATGACCAGGCTGAGGAAACCCTTCACCTGTCCCCGTTCCACTAGAGGCATCAGAAGGAGGTCCCAATAAGCAGGTCGCTCCCCTCCTTCGAAGGTCAGCTCCTCCAGGTGGAGGCATTCACCAGCGAGAAGATGTACGCGTGCTGGGTCGATGCGCGGTGTAAGCTCAGGGACAACCTGTAATAGATCTCTGCCAGACAGTGCATCGTCCGGCACTCCGGTTAGACCCAGAGCTTCGGTCCACGCCGCATTCCAGCTGCACAGGCCCATGTCCCGGTCCAGACAGGCGAGCCCAACCGTCTTCGACAGCAGTCCGCAAATGGCCTGGGGCGCTTGGGAGATCTCACGATTGGCAAGAAGATCCGCTGTCACCTCTACGGCCTCCACCTGTTCCCCCTGCTGAGCAGCAAACGGAACGAGCCAACTCTATAGCCCGCCTTCGCGCACACCGCACGGAGCATCCTCGCCATGCTAGCCCGATCCCTGCCCTTTGGCAATACGATCCGCAGACGGCGCACGGCGCCCGACGGACGGCGGGTGGCGCTTGTCCCAGATATTGCAGCCTGGAGCCGCCAGCCCCTCCTCGCCCGGCAGTGGCTCAATCTGACCCAGTCCCGAGTCTATCCCTGCCGGACGAAGCGTGATACGCTTTCGATGTGATACGTTTGAGGGAACATGTCCACCGGCTGCACCTGGGCCAATGAGTATCCTTTGCCGGCGAGACGCTTGGTGTCGCGGGCCAGGGTGGCCGGGTCACACGATACGTACACAATCCGGGAGGGCTCAAGCTCGCCCAGAGCGTCCAGGGCGTGGCGATCCACTCCCCCGCGAGGCGGGTCCAGCAGGACGGCATCCACCGGGACAGCTATCTCCGGCAGCACATCCTCGACGCCGCCCTCGATGATCTCGACGTTGTCGTGCCCCTTGGTGTTCTCAAGCAGATCATCAACCGCAGAGGGCGACGACTCAATACCGATCACCAGCTCCGCCGCCTCGGCCAGGTGGGTGGAGAATAGACCCACGCCGCAGAAAGCGTCAAGCACAGTTTCGTCCTTCTCCAAGGCCAGGAAGTCCAGGGCGAGACGCACGAGGGTCTCTGCTTGGCGGGTGTTCACCTGGAAGAACGAGGCGGGAGAGATGCGGTAGAGGTGACCCCCGACGACCTCGGTGATGTAGTTATCGCCGATCAGGTTTGCGTACCCCCCCTCCTCCAGAAGCATGACGCAGGAGACCGTCTCGTCGACCTCCACAGCAGGGGGTTTGTCCTCCTCCATCTCAAACCCGATGAGACGATCACCGGTGTTCGTGCCGACGCGCAGCACGAGCTGCTTCAGCCCCTCCACATCGAGATCGATGAGGCCGTAGAGATCGGCGAGTAAGGGCTGGAGGATCAGGCAGAAATCAATCGGCACCACCTTCCCGCTCTCTCCCGCACGGTCGCCAGCAGGCGATTCCCGAAAACCAAGCCCGCCCTCCGGAGCTGGGTGGAGCTGGGCGTGGTTTCGATAGGCCCATCCATCCTCATCTGGCAGAGGAGGATGGACGAGAGGGCTCTCCACCTCGCCGATACGACCGAGTTGGTCGACCAGAATGTCCCTCTTAAGCCGGAGCTGAGCGTCATACTGGATATGCTGCCACTGACAGCCCCCGCACTTGCCCTGTCCGAAGTACGGGCAAGGAGCCTCGACGCGCCGGGGAGAGCGCTGAACGACCTCCACCAGGCGGCCAAAGGCATAGTGCCCCTTGTCCTCCACGATTTCCGCCCGTACGGTCTCGCCCGGTATGGCATAGGGGACGAAGATCACCTTGCTCTCATGCCGGCCTAGAGCGTCACCGCCGTGGGCCATCGTCGTCAGTTCAACCGTGATGATGTCCATGCCCTGATTTGTTCCTTTCAAGTGCTGTCACATCCAGCCCAGCGATTGTTCCACCTGGGGTATCCCCTCGTCAACCCTCACTCTGCTCTCAGGACCACCCTGTGGACAGAGCAGCGCTCACGAACACGCGAGACCGCCCGCCGTCAGCGGATCCTAGGATGCATCTCCGCGCCCCCTTCATTCCGATCCGTGGCGGGAGGGGAGCTCGAGCTGAGCCTAACGCTTCACCAGGTGGTAGATCCGCAGATGAGCAGCGGATGATCCGTGTATTTGGTACTTACGCAGACTACGCAGGTTGGCGTGAACACGCGAGGCGGCGCAGTCGAAGGCGTTGGTGCCCAGATCGGGACGGTGGTGAGTCATCGCCTCTGCCGCCTCCGCTCGTCCTCCGATCCGTCACGTCACCAACCTTCAATACCCCTTGACCACACGCTTTGTCGCGCCATCCGTCACGCAACCACGCGGCCGCACGTCGCTCAGCGCCTGGAGGGCCGACTCCCACAGGAAAGAGACATCCATCCCCAGCGCGATTAGGCTGAACCCTTGCTCGATGTACTGCTTAGCCATCGACACATCGTTGGCGAATATGCCCAACGGCACCCCGGCCTTGTCACAGGCCGCCCGGATCGTGTCAACGGCCTCAAGCACACGCGGATGATCGATCTCCCCCAGCACTCCGAGGCTGCCAGAGAGATCAAAGGGTCCGATCAGCAGAGCGTCAATCCCTGGCACATCCACGATCTCATCAATGCCTAAGACCGCTTCGACGTGCTCCGCCTGAAGGACAATCATCAGCTCGTCGTTCGCCCGATCCACATAGTCCTGAAATCCCATGCCGTAGCCGTGGGCACGGGAGATCCCCACGCTCCGTTGTCCAGCCGGTGGATAGAGGCTCCAGGAGACGATCCAGCGCGCCTCGTCCGCTGAGCGAATCTGAGGCGCAATGATCCCGTCGCAGCCGGTGTCCAACGCCTTCTTGACGAACACCTCTTGCTTGTCAGGAACGCGGAGCAGACATGGACAACGACCTCCGATCGCCTGGATGAGGGACTGGGCGTGCGCGAAGTCCATAGCCGCGTGCTCAGCCTCGATCCACAAGTAGTCAAACCCCACCCTCGCCATCACCTCGGCCACATCCAGCGAGGGCACCGTCACCAAGGAGCCGATCAACGGCTCGCCCTGGCGTAGTCTATCCTTCAGCCCCATCCCCTTCCTCCTCCATTACCAGCGCTGCGTAATACTTCCGCGCTGGC
Source organism: uncultured Anaerolineales bacterium (assembly GCA_964528475.1). GTDB lineage: Bacteria > Chloroflexota > Anaerolineae > B4-G1 > B4-G1 > SKLM01. The sequence goes on along the minus strand of CAZGSX010000030.1, from coordinate 69 downwards.
TGGCCCTCCAACGCATCAGATCTGATGCGTTGCATCCCACCGGTCGCCTCATTATAGTCGATGCGCTGC
>CAZGSX010000029.1:23032-28933 GCA_964528475.1 uncultured Anaerolineales bacterium | reverse complement strand
AGGCGTCTGTTTGACATTCTTCGCAACTGCAGCTAACATAGACATCCACCATCCATCTTGCAGTACGGCGCGGATCGGCCTGCCCGGCCGTCGGCCTTGCTGGTACGCAAACAGGAGGATCTTCATGGCGAAGCCGAGCAACGTCCTGATAGCTGCAGCACTCTTGGTCAGCTTGACCTCCGGGCTATTGACCACCACCCCTCTGTACGCTCAGACAGGATCACAGACCACGACCGTTCATCAGGTGGGCTGGGGTGAGACCTTGTTCAGCCTAGCTCAGCATTACGGCACCACAGTGGAGGCTATCTGCCAAGCCAACAACCTGGCAGATCCGGGGAGCATCTACGCGGGGCAGCGCCTAGTGGTTCCGACGTCCCACGTCGTCGCTGCACCGGTCGGCGTCGAGACCATGCACACTGTGCAGGCGGGGGAGAATCTGTATCGCCTTGCGCTCAAGTACGGCGTTACGGTGAGTGCTCTGGTCGAGATCAACGGTCTCTACAACCCGGACCAGGTGAGAGCTGGACAGCAATTGACCATTCCGGGCAGTGCGGGCTCTCCAGCAGTTTCATACCAGCCCCGGCACTCCTCCACCACTCACACGGTACAACGGGGAGAGACGCTGGCCGCCATCGCCCTTCGCTACAGTGTCCCTCTGTGGACAGTGATTCAGGCGAACAACGTCAACAATCCTGCGTTCATCGTTCCAGGCCAGACTCTAGTCATCCCCAACCCCGGTAGTCTGGCGCCTCCCTCGCCAGGGGGCCCGCCGACCTCGGGCAGCAAGCGCATCATCGTTGATCTGTCCGACCAGCGCATGACGACCTACCAGGGGGCGAGCCAGGTCCACGCCTTTGTGGTCTCCACCGGCATGCCGGGCGCGAACACGGCACCTGGAACGTACAAGGTGCTGGACAAGTACCCGAATGCATACGCGTACACATGGAATCTGCAGATGCCCTATTGGCTCGGCATCTACTGGGCTGGGTCGCTCGAAAACGGTATCCATGCGCTGCCCATTTTACCCAACGGTCAGCGCCTGTGGGAGGGATACCTTGGCACGCCTGTCTCCTATGGCTGTGTGATCCTGGGCACCCAGGATGCGCGGACACTGTACAACTGGGCAGAGGTAGGCACCCCAGTCATCATCCAGCCCTAGAGTCCCAGAAGGGCGTCGACAGAGAGAGTGCCCCCAGCCTATCGCTCGTCTGCTTGACGGTCGCAGGTTCGGCAGCCTCACGGACGCGCTCCAAGCCAGGAGCGGCCTAGCAACTGGGTGGGCAAGTTGCGCAGGTGCCATCTGAGACACATCGACCATCCATGCAGAGAGCCCCCTTATGAAAGGGGGCCCGTCCAGGTCCGTCACCAGATCCCGGCTCAGTCATTCTGCCAGGCTCATCTGGGTTCTCAATCCTTCTTCAGCTCCTCCTTGGCCGCGCGCCCGTAGATGGAATCGGGCCACGCGTCGATCGCCTCATTGAAGCGGCGAATCGCTTCGCTCTCCCGGCCCGATCGACGGGACGCCAGTCCCAGGTTGTAGTAGCCTGCAGCCAGGTGTCGCGCGCTAACGGGGCCCCTGTCCTCACCCAGTGCCTTTCGGAGCGTGACATATGCCCCCTCCGGATCCTGGTCGCGCAGCTGCGCCACGCCCTGGTTGATGAGCACAATCTGTCGGCTACTCAAGTCCGGCCCAGCCTTCAGCGCGAGGCGGTAGAGTGCCATAGCTCTCACGAATTGACCCCGACCACTAAACCAGTTGCCCAGATCGACGAGCAGCCGCACCCGCATGGTGACCACATAGAGCACAATCAGGAAGACCAGCGGATGGACTGGCACTCCAGCGTAGCGCAGCGCCGTGCTGATCGCGGTGATGATGATGCCCTCCACCGCGAAGCGGATCGAGAGACCTTGGCGCCGTCCAAAGGACAGGACACCGAAGCCTAAGACATACAGCAGCCCGATGAGCGGAATAGCAAGAGGGGAGTCGAGCGACATTAGAGCGACACCTCTGGAGCTACGCTGCATGTCAGGGGGTCACAGCAGGCCAACTCGGCGTGGCTGCACCTCCCATCTGGGGACGTTCTCATGTCCTACTCCGCAAAGAGATGATCGGCGGCCTGCCCCAGCATATCGACGCCCTGCACCTGCGTGTCGAAGAGGGGCACGATGGCCCTAACGTTGTCGAAGCGACCCCAAATCTGATCCATATACTCACGCTGCATCTCGATGCGGTTCTGAACGAACTCGGGCGGATTATCGCCCAGATCAGCGGGGTCCATGCGCATGTTGACCACCACACCGCCAACGGGGATCCCAAATTCCTCGAACCACTTGAGGAATCGCTGGATGACGGCAATGGGCAGCGCCTCTGGCAGGGTGACGAAGAAGAAGGCTGTCTTCGACTCATCAGTGAGCAACTGCTTAGCGTGCCCCATGCGATCACGGAAGCTGAGCAGGTAGTCCATGAGGGGGTCTTTCTCCTCCCTCTTACTGTACGAGAGGAGCTCCTTCAGGCTCTGCGCCTCCTCTCGACTTTGGACCATCTTGTTGACCCACATGGAGTAGACGTCCGACATACCGAGCAGTCGACGGGCATTGGCAGTAGGGGCGGTATCGAAGACATAGACCTCGTATTCGTCCTCAAACATCAGATCAATCATGTTCTCAAACATAGCGGATTCCTCGAAGGCCGGGTTCATCGTCGCCGACTCCACGAAGTCCTCGGCCTTCGTCTTGATGTCCGCGTACTTAAGGAACCATTCAATCTTCTCGCGGATCTCCTTCTTCGACTCTTCAATGGTGTCTTTGGTATCGATCTCGTACGCCCAGAAGTTAGACTCGCCCTCCACCCTGGTGGGCTCTCCAAAGACATCCTGACCAAGCATGCCAGTCAACGAGTGAACTGGATTCGTGGAGGCGAGAAGCGTCTCTCTGCCCTGGCGCGCGTACCAGAGCGCGGCTGCGCCCGCCATGACCGTCTTACCGACACCCCCCTTCCCACCGAAGAAATTGTACTTCAGGTTGGGATGTTCCGTCACGAAGTCGCGGGTCGACTTCTGGATCTTGTCACGTATGGTCATAGCTGCTCGCCTCCAAACATCGTCTCCGCCATTCGCGCGATCATGTCCAGCCCGGTGATGTCCCGCTCGAATTCCGGCACCCTGGCTAACACATCCTCGGCGAAGAGCTTATCGATCTTCGCCAGATACTCCCGCTGCATCTGGAGGCGGTTCTCCAGGTATGGAGGGATATCTTGATCCGCCAGTTCCGGCGGCAACACTCGATTCACAATGTAGCCGATCAGCGGGACGTCGAACTGCATGAACTTCGTCGCTGCCTTCTGCGTGTCCACGAGGGCCATCTCCTCGGGGATAATCACGAAGAAGAACGCCGTCCTCTTGTTGTCCGTTAGGATGCTGGAGGACGTATTGATCCGATAGCGGATGTCCTGCAGCTCCGCCAAGATCTGATCCTCTTCGGTCTCGTGGTCACGCTCCAGGACAGCAGCAACCTGTGCATACTCCTGCATCTCCTCCCGGAGAGACGTGATCTTCTCGATCCACTCGTCGTAGACGCTGGCCATGCTCAAATAGTACAAGGCATGCCCCAAAGGCACCAAGTCATAGATATAGTAGTCGTATTCCCCGCCCACGATGATGTCCACCACCTTATCAAAGATGGCACTCTCCTCCATCGCTGGCTCCGCCGCGGCCGCCTGGATATAGCTCTCGATCTCCTCTGGCACCTGCTCAAAGCCATACATGTCGCGGATTTTCTGGCGGATTTCCTCCTGGTACTCCCGGATGTGACGGTCGGCGTCGATCTCCTGAGCGTAGAGGTTGGGCATAATCTCCACGGCTCCCTTGCCGAATATGTCCCGCTCGAAGATGTCGGTAAGGGAGGCCTGCGGATCGACGGAGAAGACCAGCACCTTATGCCCTTGTTGCGCCAACCAGTACGCCGTAGCAGCGGAGAAGGTGGTCTTGCCCAGACCGCCTTTCCCGCCATACATGATGTAGCGGCGCTCGGGGTTCTCCCTGAAGATACGTGCAAGTGACAAAGTTGCCTCCAGTCGGCAGTACAGTTACCGCTATCAGCTTGCCAGTCAGCCCAGTCTACTGACTTACCAGCCTGGCTCGCTATGCCAACGCGTCGGTCAGATCGCGCTCTCGCAGCATGCGTCGCTTCCAGGTGCTAATCTGGGGCACGACGTAGGGCAGAAGACGCAAGGAATAGTAAGGGGGCAAGATGGGGACGCCCAGGAGATCACCCATGGTAATCAAGATGAAGAGGTGCTCCATGCTGCCCCGGGTCTTCATGGCAAAACGCGTCATATCATGCCCGGCCATTCCATACAAGAACTCCTTGACCGACCCACCCAGCCGTCGAATTACATTCCGTCTCTCTTCTTCGGTCATATCTACTCTCCTAGCATATCGTCTCAGCTGCTATTTCCGTACTTGGCCGCCGCGACTTTCGATCCGAGGCTACGACTTGGCCGGCCGCCGCCGAACCCAAGCTGTCGACAAGCCCATCGATGCCGAATCACCCAATATCCTGATCGAACAGATCACTCAGATCGCGCTCCCTAAGCATACTCCGTCGCCACGTTTCTAGACAGGGTATGACATAAGGCAGCAAGCGAAGTGTGTAATACGGAGGTAAAATGGGAATTCCCAACAGGTCGCCATAAGCGATGAGGACGAACACCCGTTCAAGCTCGCCCCGGGACTTCCTGCATTCTCGCACCCACTCGTACACACTCATCCCGTAGAGGATCTCGCCAGCGACGTGCCGGATGTGCTCGAGCTTCTCTCTTGCATCCTGCCATATCGCCGAATTCATACGCACTCTACCCTTATCTCACGACCAGTCTGCCATCTCCTGGGGCGCGATAGGCCCGTCGGGGGCTGCGGCCCCATCGCGCCCTGGATCAGCTCACGCGGCCTGCGCCATCTCCTTCCGTCGCTTCCGGAGCGCCTTCATGCCGTCGCCGATGAGGAAGGCGGCTGCTACCACCAGCACCAACGCGATCACGCCCACAAGGACAGCGGCGATAGAGCCCTCTACGGTGGTAGCTTGCGGCAACTTCACCACCAAGTTGTCGTAGGCAAGATACAGCAACGCGGCGATGGTGGTGATAATCATGAAGATAGAGGGATACAGCGCCCACGTGTGCTCCCTCCCCTCGGATGTGGCCCAGAGAGAGATCAACAGGAGCGCCAGTCCCGCCATCAGCTGGTTGGAGGCTCCAAACGCTGACCAGATGGTCAGCCAGGGGATGATCCAGACGAACAGCAACGTCAGGACCAACGCGACGATGGTTCCCACGTGCACGTTCTTCATGGCGGGCACCGATCTCCCGACCAACTCAGCACTGGCCACGCGCATGAAGCGGACCGCAAGCTGCATGATTGTGAGGGCCATGATGGTCAAGAATACGGAGCCATACGCTGTTCCGAACGCCTCGGGAATGCCTATCTGGTTGAGGAACTTGGCGAGCCCACCGGCAAACACCGCCAAGGCTGCCCCAGCCCCGCCCGCGTCCTGATAGCCCTGCCAGCCCCCAAACGCAACGGTAGCCGTCAAGAAGGCGATCACGGCGAAGGCCATCTCCATGAACATGGCGCCGCCACCCACTGGCAGGGCGTCTGTCTCCTTCTCGAGCTGCCGCGCAGTCCCAGAGGTTGAGACGAGACTATGCCACCCTGAGATGGCGCCACAGGCGATGGTGATGAATAGGATAGGCCACAGTGGACCGCTAGCTGTGGTGAATTGCGTATAGGCGGGGAAGTCGCCCATCCCAGGACGCCAGATGAGCAATCCAAGAATCCCACCGACCACTCCCAGCGACACGATCCAGAAGGAGACGTAGTTGACGGGCTGCGCAAACGACCAGAT
>CAZGSX010000029.1:16207-22932 GCA_964528475.1 uncultured Anaerolineales bacterium | reverse complement strand
GCACCGTAGTCCTGCACCCAGCCGATGAAGAAGGTTCCCAGAATCACCCAGACCAACGCTGGGAGCCATCCCCACTGAACGGCGATTATGGGACCGGTAATGGGACCCAGCGCCGCGATTGACTTGAACTGATAGCCGAAAAGCACATTACGACTAGCAGGAGTGAAGTCCACCCCATCCATATAGAGCCTCGCGGGCGTCGCCTTGTCGGGATCAGGCTCAACGATCTGGCGGTCTATGCGGCGCGCGTACCAGCCATAGCCCACGGCGATGCCCAGAGCGCCCAGAATCAGCACGACAATCGAGTTCATCGCTTTCAACCCTCCTATGATTTCGAGATTGACCAATAGCAGAACGGTTTCAGGCGCTTCATCGGAGTGCTTGCCAATGTGCTGGTCTCGATAGGCACCTCCTTCGCCCCCGACTATGAACCTATTCCTGGAAAGGATACTCTGTCCCTGATGGGACCGGAGAAGCTCACGATTGTCTGTTCGTCTGCAAAGCGATGGCTAGGTCGGAAAGAAGCGTCTCAGCCTTCGTCTCGAGTAGTCCGGCGATTCTGAGTTGGAGAGTCACGTGAGGGTCGTGTTTCGACCAGTGTAGGCGCTGGATCTGAGATCCGTACGTGCGCAGCCAGGAGTCCAATGCAGCCGCCATCTGGTCGCCATTTGGACCCTGGTACGCAACCATCAGACCGTGCGGCCCCTGCTTCCACATTGAAGAACCCGCCTTCGGCTCCGACGGTACCTTCGACCGCACCTGGACTCGTCCACGCCGTGGTGTTCGGAGCGTTGCGCGCATAATAAGCCTGTCGCGCCTATCACGCAAGTAATCGAGAAGCCAGAGAATGGGAATTTCGCGGTTCTCCAGGAGCAGCGTGATCTCCATCCGTTTGAAGGGAGCCTTTGCGCCCCGGAGGGTAAATCGCGCGCCCGAAGCCGGGGAGCCGATCCAGCCAGCCTCCCTCTTTCCCCCCAGATCGTCGAGACCCGCTTCCAGCCACTGCCGGAGGCGGCGACCGCGTCTCAGGTTATAGATGTGAGCTACGGCATACCACACGACGAGAAAGACTGACACGGCGATAACCGCCATCGTTCCCCGGTTCATCCGTGCTCCTCATCCGGCCCACAATCTAGAACACCAAGACGAGCTCACCGTTGCACCACGAGCGGCAACAGACATGCCTGCGCGCACACGCCCTGCTGGACGTACTCGAGTATACTCCTCGATTCCAGTACGCACAAGTCGCGACACCAGTAAGTGAGACGGACGGCGCTGGACGGCCTTCCCAAGAAATCCAAGATGGCCCGCAGCCATCGGCGGCCTGAAGCAGTGAAGAACCCTGAGCAAGCTGCGGGGCTTTGCGCAGGCTGCGGCGTGCAACTGCGCTTAGCAGTGCCGCTTCGCGACACTGGCCTGAGACAACCAGCGATTCCTCGCCCACGGCAAGCTGTAAGGCATTCTGGCAGTTTCTCGTGAGTGGTTCACACCAGTCGTGTTTGAGCAAGTAAGACGGTGCCGGCCACTAGCGCCAGACTAGCTGAGGATCTCTCCCTTCCGACAGGAACGCCATGACCGGTTGTCGGGGGAAGGTGGCGCAGCACCTCCAAGAGAACGGAGACTCGCAATCGCCGCGATCCACCAGATATGACAACGCTGGAAGAGTGCGGGGATGATGTGGGTCTTGAGGACGAAGATATCCTCTCGGAGAACGCACTCTACGAACGCCAGAAGGGACATTGAATTAGGGACAGAAGCAGGGAGATGAGACGATACGCAGGTGTACAGGGAAGCCCGCCGGACATATCGACTTCCCAGATGGCTCGGGGGAAATGTGGCGGACAGGTAAGGAGTCAGTCTCGGGATCCGGAGAGGTCCCTCGTCAGCACTGTGACCCCGGACAACGGCAGGCAAATCGCCTTCCAAGGGCCCACGGAAGGCAGATGAGGCGACGCCCCTCCGTGCACGCTTGCGGGGCGTGCGCAGCTCCAACCGCCAAGAAGGCGGTCAAGCGGATGCCGAGAGGACAGACCAAGGACTGAGTGAAACGCGTGGCGTCGAGTGCTTAGCTCGGCCCCATCGCACCTTCTCTCGTCAACCCAGCGTTGCGCACACTGCTCCCTGCCGATCTGCTACTTGGAAGACGTCAACTTCATAACCTCGCCTGATTCGTCCAGCGTGACCCGCACCCGGCGCGTCAGTCTGCCGCCTCCAGGCAAGGAGACATCCTTCTCGAAGGTAAGCACATAATGGCCTGAGCGCTTTGACTGGTCCGAGGCGTCGGAACTGCCCCTCAGCTTCTTGCTGTGCGACCGCTTCTCTGAGAGGGAGGGCTCAACATCGGCCATTTCCGGGAACTTGCCACGCACAAGGCTCTTGGCTTTCTTCACCAGTCGCTCCTGGATAGCAGCCATGGTCAACTCCTCCAGCCTATGGACGCCCGGGCAGGTGAACGCATGAAGGCTGGGATCGCCTCATTGAACGCGCCGTCGTCACCCATAATCCTCTCGGGGCTGAACGGGAGGGTGGATCCCTCCGTCGCCCTGATCGGACGGCCTGGCTCTTCAACCCCTACTCCAGTGGCAATCAGTGTGATCTGCATGCGGTTCTCCATCCTTGGGTCGAGGACGACACCGAAGATGATTTCCGCGTGGGGCATCGCTAACTCGGAGATGATCTTCATAGCGCTGTCGACCTCCGCGAGCGTGAGGTCCTCACCTCCCGTCAAGTTGACCAGCAGTCCATCGGTGCCCTGAATAGACTCTATGCCCAGCAGAGGGCTCCCGAGGGCCATCTTAGCTGCCTGTTGGGCCCGGCGGTCGCCCTCCCCATGTCCCACAGAGATCAGCGCCCCGCCTCCGCCTTCCATGATGGACCTGACGTCGGCGAAGTCAAGATTTATGAGCCCAGGCTGAGTCACCAACTCCGAGATACCCTGAATACCCTGACGGAGCACCTCATCAGCGATGCGGAACGCGATGTCGAGGGATATCCTCTCATTGACCACGTGGAGGAGCCGGTCATTGGACACCATGACCAGCGTGTCGACGGCATCCTCAAGCATGGCGATCCCTTCCTCGGCCACGGCCTCACGCTGGTGTCCCTCGAAGGTGAAGGGGCGAGTGACCACGGCGATCGTCAGCGCACCCTGCTCTCGAGCCACTCGGGCCACTACTGGAGAGGCCCCGGTGCCGGTGCCCCCGCCCATGCCCGCAGCGATGAACACCAAGTCGGCCCCAGTTGTCGCCGCCGCTATCTGCTCCCTATTTCGCTCGGCAGCCTCTGCTCCGACGATGGGATCCCCACCAGCCCCCAGGCCCTTGGTCAGCCTCTCGCCCAGGAGGATCTTATGAGGGGCCTCGGACCTGGCCAGGGCCTGGGCGTCCGTGTTCGCCGCGACGAAGTCAACGCCCTTAATGCCAACCTGTATCATTCGATCGACAGCATTGCTACCCGCGCCGCCAGTGCCGATCACCCGTATCGATGCACCCAACCAATCTTCCGTGGACGCTCTCATAGTCCCGTCCATCTTCACCCTCCCCTCGTTCATTCTAGATTCCAAACTCACGTAGACTCTCAGCAAGAGCAGGACCTTCGTCTACGAAGGATGTCTTGCTCCTCTGCCATTTTCCAGGATCCCATATCTCAAGATGAGAGAGCAGGCCGACCACGACAGCCTCCTCATCGATCCCCGCATAGCGCAGCAACTCATCGGGCAGCGACAGCTGACCCGCATCATCGGGCACACAGACGACCGCTCCCGAAAACACAAAGCGGGCGAATCTCCGGGCCGGCTGACTCGTGAGTGGCAGGCCCTGTCGGAGCATCTCCGCGACCTTTCTCCACTCCTCAAGAGGATAGACCACCAAGCACCGCTCGATTCCACGAGTCACCGTTGCTCCCGCCGCAAGCTCTCCGCGAAACGCAGCGGGAACGATCAAGCGGCCTTCGCCATCTGCACTACAGCGAAACTCACCCAGTAGCATCATGCCTCAATCGCGTCTATTTCGACACGACCATCTTGCAGATATGCCCATTCTCATCGACCACTACCTTGACCACTTGATGGTGCGCCCCATCACCCCTTATCGAGATGTCCTTCTGCAGTGTCAACGCCCAGCCCCTTCCCCCTGGATGCAGACCCTTAGACCCAGGTGAACCGCTCAATTCTTGTCCATTGACTAGGCTGCAGCTCCGTGCATCCGTTCCCGTGCAGATAGCTATCCGCTTCGAGCGCACGCTGGCCTGTCTCATGTGGGGGAAGCTTGTCTCAATGCGCGCCTTCACGCTAGCCACCAATTCGTCGCTGGCCATGCCCCTCTCAACTTCGGATCGCCTGGAGCAGATGATCGGTGGACAGAAGAAGTCCTCAGAAGCCCGAGTCCCTCCGCTTCCCGGAACGGATGAGATGGAAAGCGCCGGATCCCCGTACAGCACGAAGCTGATCAGCGCCTTCTGATCCTCATCATCGAGATATCCCTGCCGTTCCTGCATCTCGTTGGCCATGGTGACTTTGGCATGACGCAGGGCATCCCCAATCGTCAGTCGCGCCCGCAGCCCCTCCCAGAAGTATCGACCTATCAGATCGGCCCCCAGCAGGGGGGGCGCAATCGAACCATACGAGACCTTTGTGGAGCCAGCCACGGCCAGGGCTCCCGAGGACAGCAGTGTCAGCGCAATAGAGTCGGCTTCAGTCTTGCCCAGAATGTGGGCGCCGTAGCAAGCCTCAGTAAAGACGACAGCCTGTCGATGCTCCTGGACGCTCGGGTCCTGCGGGCGCAGTGCCAGCGGGAAGAGGGGGTAATCGGCAGGAAAGAGGGCGTCCCGCTGCCCATACCAGTTCGGGCCGTCCTCCACACCGTGCAGATTGAAGTAGCTGAAGTGAGGAGGCTCGAGCACGTGGAAGCCCTCATACGTAACGGGAGGCGAGGTCCTAAGTCGACTATCATTCCCGATGAGCCGAAAGACAGCACGAGACGCCTTCCGCCAGATGCTGGCTGAATAGCCCACGCCCCCATCGTACGCACCAGGACGACGTATCTTGTCCAGCGCGAGGCCCAGCGTACTCAGCAGCCCCTTGGACGTGGCCCGCCGCTGGTGCGCATTGATGGCAGTCCAGATCAGCCCCTGGAGATAATCTGGGTTCTCGCGCCCCGCATCTGGCAGCCTGCCGATGGCTCGCTCCGGGATGAGGTAGTCCGTATCTTGACAGGCATAGGGATTGTCGGACGGCACATCTGAATCCTGGTCGTCCACGGGGTTGGGCAGACGGTGGAAGGGGATAATGCCATCCCCTCCTACGATGAGGATATAGCGCACCTGTCCGCCCTCCTCGACCGCTCGAGCGTTCACGCCATCCACCACTCGCTTGACCTGCCAGGCATTTGTCGGATCCGCCGGACGGAGTCCAAACCTTGACAGGGACTGCTCATCGTCGACATAAGCGAGGACAGCGTCGAGATCGGTGCGAGACTCTACAACCCGCCGCAGCTCCCGGAGGTCGCTGTCCAGACGCTCGAACCCCGAGCTACCATATCGCTCCGTCAGCGCCCGTCGACTCGAGATCATCAAGTAGATGGCAACCTCTGAGCGCGCCCCGGCGGGTTCAGGTTCATCGCTCTCCTCGAGCGGCCGCAGGCGTTCAGCTTCCGCGGGGCGTCCATCGTCCATGAGGGAGGCGAATAGGCGATCGATCTCCATCTGGGCCTCCTGCACCGCCTTGGGCTGTTGTCGGGCATCGCGCCGGCCCGCAGGGCCTGACTCACACCCGGATTGCGAGCAACATTCAGATAACGTCATCGTCGGCCCCTCCATCACGCGGCTCTGCTTTCGCGCCAGATGAAGGACATGGCGCTCACCGCCGCCCACTGTTTGTAGGCATCGGCATGACCAGGCTGCAGCTTGATAGCGCGCCGGAGCTTCGACGCAGCCTCTGGATAGCGCTTGAGCTGCTTGTACATCATTCCTGCCCTGTACTGGTACTCCGCCTCCTCTGGATCCCGCTCACAAGCCTCCAAGTAAGCCTCCAGTGCATCGGCATGCTCCTCGCGAGCCTCGAAGGTCCTGCCAAGCTCGAAGTGACTCGCGGGCTCGTCAGGCTCAAGCTCCACCAGCTCACGGAAATGGTCGAGCGCCTTCTCGAGATGCCCGATCTTTCGACAAAGCACGCCGGCTCGCTGGTGTTGGAGTGGCTCGTGGGGGGCAATGGCAATCGCCTGTTCGTACGCCTGCATAGCCTCGTCGAAGCGCTGTTGTGCTTCATACGCCTCTCCGAGCTCGACGTAGGCCTCTGTCATTTCGGGCTCTAGCTCCACCGCCGACTCCAGGTAATCACTGGCCTCCTGATATCGGTCAAGACGATTCTGAATGACGCCCGCCTTGTAGTGGAATCGGGCCTCGTCGGGCTGTAGGACTGACGCCTGATGATAGGCCTCGAGCGACTTCCCCCAGTGCTCCTTCCGCTCGTACAGGGCTCCGATATGTTCGTACGCTGGCGTGTACTCGTCGCCCCGAGAGACAGCTTCCTTGAACTTGCTCAGCGCCTGGTCAGGATCACCCAATTCAAACGCCACGCGGCCAAGATCAACCATATGCCGCGGCTCCTCGGGCTCCAACTCCGCCGCCCGCTCGTAGGCCTCCTGTGCCTGGAGGTACTCGCCCAGGTCGCAGTACACATCGCCGAGATTTGACAGAAGCTCGGGGTCACTTGGGACCAGCTCGACCGC
>CAZGSX010000029.1:3524-16107 GCA_964528475.1 uncultured Anaerolineales bacterium | reverse complement strand
TTCGGTGATGGAACGCGACCTCAGGCGCCTTCTCGACAGCTGTCCGAAGCTGCGAGACGGCCTCATCCGGACGGCCACGCAAGAAGAGCAGCGTCCCGAGCTCGGCGTGCACTTCCGGCGAGTCCTCGCCCATCTCCTTCGCTGCCTCGAGGGCGGCAATGCCCTGATCGCAGGCCTCTGGCCCGGAGCCATCGACCCAGGCCATATCGCTATCGACGCCCGCCTCCTCCAGCTTTCTGGCCAGCAGCCCCATCTTCCGCCAGATGACCCCCAGCTGCACCCGGTACGCGGGCTCCTCAGGGGCGAGGGCCACAGCGGCTTCGGACTGCGAGCGTGCCGCGCTGTACGCGCCCTGGGTCTCCAGAGCGATCGCGAGCTGATGATGTGACTCTGCATCGTCTGGATCGACCCTCAGGGCCTGACACAGGGTCTCCTCAGCCTCGACGAAGCGGCCAAGCTTCCGGAGAACCCGCCCACAAGCTCGGGGGTACCTTCCCACGTCTGGGGCAAGCTCAACGGCCTGTCGATACTCGGACAGCGCCTCCTCATGATCGCCCTTCGCCTCGGCCATCTCACCCAGCGCACGGTGAACCTCCGCGTTTGAGTCATCCAACGAAATTGCCGTCTGCAGCGATTCAGTTGCGCGCTCATCCTCTCCCAGCCACCAGTACAGATGGCCAAGATCGCGGTGGTAGGGCGCGGTGTCCGGTGCCAGAGCAATGGCCCTCTGATAGGCCTCCAAGGCTTCGTGGTAGAAGCTCGAAGCTGCATAAGCCTGGCCCAGCAGCGCCAAAGCCTCAGCATCATTCTCATCCAATCTGAGGGCCTCCTGCAAAGCGTCGATGGCTCCTTCGTAATCCTCCAGCTTGCAGAGCATTGAGCCGATCCGGCGATGGTAGCCGGGGCGCTCGGGGGCGATGGATGCAGCCTCCCGGTATTCCTGCAAAGCCCCCTCATACTCCTCTTGCTCTCCCAGCAGATCCCCAAGGCGGCGATGGCTCTCCGCATCCTCCGGGTCGAGACTGATGGCTTTGGACAACGCCTCTCGGGCCTGCTCGTAGTCTCCGATTTCCCGCTGTGCCTCGGCCAGATAGAGGTGATAGAGCGGCTGCCGCTCTTCCAATTCGGCCGCCTTGCTGTACTCGGCTACCGCTTCACAGGCTCGGCCGAGTCCATGGTACGTCCGGCCCAATTCGAAGTGGGACTGCGAATCATCGGGGCAGACGCCGACGGCTTCCTCCAGGGCGTCTATGGCCGAGTCGCGGTCCCCCAATTCTCTCAGCGTGGTTCCCACCAGGCGGTGATAGCGGGGCTCCTCTGGCGCCAGCTGAGCGGCTTGGCGGTACTGATCCAGGGCCTCAGGCAACCAGCCCTGCGTGACAAACGTGTCGCCGAGTTCGGCGCGCAATCCAGCATCGTGCGGCTCCAAAGCGATGGCCTCCTCGAGACGGCCGATCGCCTCCTCCAACTCACCCAACCGGCGCCGCGCGCCACCGATGGCACGGATATAGGCCGCGTTCTGCGGCTCCAACTCGGCAGCCCGGCTGTAATTGACGAGGGCTTCCTCCAGCTCGCCCCGCGCCTCCTGGGCCCTGCCAAGCTGGTAGTGAGCATCGGCCCATCGCACCTGCCCTTGCTTCGCTGCAAGGTCAAGCGCCTGCCGTAACGCATCGACAGCCTCGTCCTGATCGCCGAGACGCTGGCAATAGGTGCCGTAGTCATAGTGGAGATAGGCGTCGGCCGGCGCCAGCTCGAGGGCTGTTTGATATGCCCTCATGGCCTCCTGCGTTCGGCCCTGTAGAGCAAGGACCTCACCCAGCTGGTGGTAGGCGTCTGCCGATCCGTCGTCCAGCTGAATGGCCTTCTTAAGTCCCCGCGCCGCCTCGTCGAGCCTCCCCAGCTCTCTCCAGGCACTGGCTCTGTTGCGATGGTAGATGGGATTCTGTGGCTCGAACTCGACAGCCTTCTCAAACATCTTCAGCGCCATCTCACAGTCGCCCCGTTCCTGAGAGAGCTTGCCCAGCTGGTTGTGGAGTCCTGCGTCCCTGGGCGCCGAGCGCAAGCCCTGTTCGAGAGCCTCCTGCGCCTGGTCAATCTCCCCCTTCACTCGATGGAGCTCAGCAACCTTCCTCGCAAAGTGCGCCTCCCCAGGTGCCAGGTCCATCGCCCGGCGATACTGAGTGAGCGCCTCGTCGACATCCTGACCGGCCTCGGCAATAGCGCCCAGTTGGGCCCGGATTTCCGGATCATCGTGGTTGAGCTGTAGCGCGCGCCAAGTCTCCGACTGCGCCTCGTTCAATCTGCCGAGACGGTGAGCAGCCCGCCCCAGCTCCAGCCGATAGGTGGGTTTACTGGGAGCGAGGCTCGCCGCCTTCCGATACGCCCCCAGCGCCTGGTCGGGCTGGTCCAGTTGGGCGTAACTCAAGCCAAGATGGTAGTGAACGACGGGATCGCGAGGCTGCCGCTGAGCGGCGCTCTTCAGGAACTCCAACGCCTCTTCGTGGTTTCCCAAGCGCTGGGAGACAAGCCCTGCGTGCAGCCAGTGTTTTCCTGCCCCGTCTGTACCTAGCTCAGCGGCCCTCCTGTAGGCCTCCAGGGCCTCATCGTAGGCGCCCAGATCCTCATAGACCAGCCCCTGCTGACCGTAGACCTGCTCGAGCTCAACAGCGTCGGAGACGGCCGCCTCCTCAAGATAAGCAGCCTTGCGCAAGGTCTTGAGCGCGCGATCCTGTCTGCGCAGATGTCCATAGGTGGCACCCAGGTTGTGATAGTAGGCAGCCTGATCCGGCTCCAAAGCGCAAGCGAGCCGGTACGCCTCCAGCGCTTCCTCCCATCGCCCTTCCGCTTCATGGATCAGCCCCATCTGATGATGAGCCGCCCCGTGGCTCGGCGCCAAGGCACTGGCCTTCTGCAGTTCGTCCGCGGCAGCATCATAGCGCTGCAGATGATAGAGGGCCTTGCCAGCACCGTAGTGGAAGTCCGCATCATCGGGCTCGATCTCCAGGGCACGGCGGTACTCGTCGAGGGCCTCCTCCCACCTCTCCAGGGCGGCGAGGGCATCGGCGTGATCCGCGCGCCATTGCGCGTCATTTGGAGAGAGCACCACCGCTTGACGCAGATGGCGCACGGCCTCCTTTGGCTCCCCGAGATGCTTGTGGGCCAGCCCAAGGCGATGGTTGTAGGCCGGGTGTGCGGGTTCGAGGGACAGGGCCTTGGCGTAGGCATCGACGGCCTCCCGCGGCCTCCCGGCGACCTCGCACAGGCGCCCCAGCTCGTATCTCCAGGCCGCCTCGGTGGCCGTAGACTCCCTCGTGAGACCAGACGCTTCAGCCATCTCATCGACGCTCTTGTGGTTGGCGTCCCCCTGCGACGGGCCGTCCCCGTTGCGCATCAGACTGAGGGCCTTCTCCATGTGTCCGATGGCCTGCTCCGAGCGCCCCAGGTGACTGAGCACGACCGCGGCGTCGCGATGGAGCGGAGCCCTCTTCTCGTCGAGCTCAACCGCCTGCTCCAGGGCATGGAGCGCCTCGCTGTACCAGCCCCGCTCCCGGTAGGCACGGCCGATCTCCTGAAGCACGCCGGCGCGATCCACTTCGCGATCGAGCGCCCGCTCGAGTTTTTCGAGAGCCTCCTCGAAGCGCCCCAGCTGATTCAGGGTGACGCCGGCCTCGTACAGGCAGTGACCATCATTCGGCACGCGTGCCAGCCCTCGCTCGAAGGCAGCGAGGGCCTTCCTGTAGCTTTCCTCGCTGCGCAAGGCCCGACCGAGCTGACAAGAGATCCTGGCGTAGAGACGGTCCGCCTCACGCAGAGCCGCGTCAAGCTCGTCCGCGGCCCTGCTGTCATCGCCGGTCTCAAGCTGCGCCATGGCCAACTCGTAATGATGTCCAACCCGGTTCTCTTGCATCTCAATGTCGATCATCAGACCCTCCTAAAGCACAGACAGCATCCAAAAGGAAGCCAAACAGAGAATCAAGCCGGCTAGGCAGAGGAAGACGCCCACGCCGATCGA
The DNA here is from genome assembly GCA_964528475.1 of uncultured Anaerolineales bacterium. Lineage (GTDB taxonomy): Bacteria > Chloroflexota > Anaerolineae > B4-G1 > B4-G1 > SKLM01. The sequence goes on along the minus strand of CAZGSX010000029.1, from coordinate 12,095 downwards.
GGTACGAACCAGTTTGTCGATTGCCTCGACGAGACTGGACATCGCCTGGATGAGCGGCGCTAGACCAGCGTCCGTCACTGCCTTGCTGCTTACCTTCGCCGATTGGGCGGAGATGCTCTTCAGTACTTGCTGATATTGTCGAGACAGAATCATCCATATCCCGGCGATACACGAGCACAACCCCACCAAGAATACACTGGCGGCCATAACTGCTTGAATCGTTTCGGTCATCGTTCTTCTCCTTTACAACGCAGCAACTTCCTGCGCAAAACCACGTCCAGTTGGACCGGGTGACGGCATCTAGCGCGCCTGCTCCATCCCATCCGAGTCGCCGTTGTGGAGCGGGAGAGTGACATAGAAGGCACTGCCCTCGTCAGGTTTACTCTCCACCCATACCTTGCCGTCGTGTCGCTCCACGATGGACTTGACGATGGCCAGCCCGAGCCCAGTGCCCGACGCTGCCGACTTGGTGCCTCGCTTGGTGCGGTAGAACTTCTCGAAGAGACGTACTTGTTCATCTGGCGCGATTCCAATGCCGGTGTCGGCTACGCGGACTGTCGCTCGGTTATGACCGTTCGTTGCCTCAACGGAGAATCCTGCCGACACCTGGCCTCCGTTCGGGGTGTACTTGATGGCATTGTCGAGGAGATTGATGAACGCCTGACGGAGCAGGGCTCGATCGCCCGAGACAACAGCTTCGCCCCCCCCGTTGGAGGATTCAAGGGCGGGATGAATCTGCAGCGAGATATTCTTCTCCGTCGCCCGGCCCCGCAGGCTGCTCACTGCCTCGGCCATAAGCACCCCTAGATTGCATGGACGCCGATCCATACCGAGCCCCGCCTCGATCCGGCTCAAGTCGAGCAGGTCGAGCACGAGATGGTCGATCCGCTGAACCCCGCGCAGAATGTTCTTCACGTAAGCTCTCTGCTTCTCGTTGAGCTCGCCCACCGCATCGAGTTGCTCAGCGTATCCGCGCATGAACGTAAGGGGTGCGCGCAGATCGTGGGACACAGTGGCCAGGAACTCGGACTTCATCTGGTCCAGCTCCTTGAAGCGGGTGATGTCGCGCATGACAGCGACTCGCCCCATATGCTCCCCTTGCACATTCTCGATGTTGGACACGTCAGCATAGAGCACCCTTCCCTCGGGAAGGAACAGCTCCTGCGGCGCCCCCTCTGTGGAAGAGGCATCCAGGACCGCATCCATTACCTCCGGCACTAGACCAGCCTGGTCAATTCTCTGCCCCAGAACATCCTCGCCGCGAATGCCGAGGGCGCGCTCGGCGGCAGAGTTGACCAAGAGGAGGCGCTGATCACGATCGGTCACCAGCACGACGTCGGAGACGCTCTCCAGGATGGCCGCCAGCCGGGTCCTCTCGCCCTCAACGGCCTCGAAGAGACGGGCATTCTCGACGAGGACAGCCACTTGATTTGCCAGCATCGATAAGAAATCCAACTTCGATCCCTCAAACTGCGGTGCAGTGAGATACCCTATCCAGATCACGGCCAGCAAATGGTCTTTCGTGCACACGGGCAGGGCAACGGCCACCTGGATCGGCGGACGGCCACCGTCCGCCCCTAGAAGGCGCTCCACTTCCTCGGCGCCCGATACCACAACGGGCCGCCTACGCTCATCCACCGTCGCGAAAAGCGCGTCCTCCAGCTCCTCCAGTCCCTCAATCGCTTCCCCTCTTGAGATCACACCTCGGGACACATCATCGTCGCCAAGGATCACGGCCCGAGCCACATCAGCACCGGTCGCCGTCAAGGCTCCCTCAAGAACGAAGGAGAAGGCTGTGGAGAGGTCGAGGGTCGACGAGACCGCCTGGCTGACCTCGAGGAGCAGCGACAGGTCGCTCATACGATTCTTCAGCCGTCTCCGCATGTCCTCCAGCGTGAGCCCGAGCCGTCCCACCTCGTCGGGGCCACCAATGCTGATGGGCTCCGTCAGGGTGCCCGTCGCAATGCGTTCTGCGGCGTCGGCTAGCTTCTTGAGGGGATCTGTCACGCGACCGACGAGCAGACCTATGGCGACAACCAGCACGGCACAGAAGACGCTCTGGAGGGCCAGCAGTGGGACGGCGACCTCTCGGGCCTGATTGAGCACAATCTCGTAAGGGAGACGGATGACGACCGCCCAAGGGTACCCATCCGCCGGGAAGTAGTAGAGGAGCTCCCGCGTGTTCCGCACGGGGTGTCGACCCTCACAGAGCTGTCCCTGGGGCCCTGCGTCGACGATGCACTCGGCATACTGCCCCTTCTCCCAGACGGAGAGGACTGTGCCTGGATCGGGGTGTGCGAGAATGCGCGCCTGGGAGTCCACGATGAACCCCTCGCCGCGCCCGGTGGTCCACTGCAGGTTAGCCAGTATGCGCTCCATGGTGGGATTGCCCTGAAGATGCGTGCGCCCGATCAGGCATCCGGGGCTTTCCCCGACGCCGACGGCGTCCGTCGGCATCATAAAGGACAGTAGGGCCTCGTCGTGCTGCGATCGGTGCCCCGAACTAATCTGAGGGGCCCCATCCCGCAGAACCCGGGCCAGGAGCGCCTCCTCCTGCGTCGTCAACTGGGCATCCCCGGCTGGAGGCGAGGGATACATGGCGATGAGGTCCCCGTCCGGGCCGAACAGCATCAGGTGGTCAAAGAACGCGCCGATGCGAAGGTCACTCTCCAGCAGCCTCTCGATGTCGCCCTGGTCACCACTGGAGAGTCGCTCATCGGCGGCAAATTCAGCCAACAACCCCTGACCCGTGTAGATGAAGTCGGGGATGGCATCGGCAGCGCTGCGGGCCGCACGTCCAAGATCCTTCTCGGCCTCCACCTTCGCGCCCCGAAGCGTGATCGTCGTCACCGCGTACAAGAGGCCGACGGTCATCAGCAGGACAAGGGGGACCACCACAACCAAGATCTTTCGATTGAGCCTGCGACTGAGCGGCGAAACCCGCTCCCCCGCTCGCACAGGACGGGATGAGGGAAGCACGAGAAACATCACCTGGGCAAGCAAGCCAGCGGATATGGCCTCCAGCAAAGCACAGCCAAGGCGCAACCTGGCGAACTGCAATGCATAGTCAAATCCCGCCAACCCCGCGTTCGCGACACGGGCCCAAGCGGACAAGAAGATCAGCACCACGGTGACGACCGCCGCCAACAAGGATGCAACGATGGGTTGACGCACGACACGTTCCAGTCGGCCCTGGTAGTCCTGGCGCATCAGCCAAGCGACAAGAAAGCCGAAGAGAGCCAGCTGAAGAGGATCGGTAACGCCGCCCGTCATGGTGCCCGCGCGCACCAGCCCGGCCACGGCCCCCACCAGAAGTGCCGGTCCCGCACCCAACCAAATCCCGGCGGCGACCACGGGCCAGCAGGCTGTAAGGGCGGCAAAGGGGACCGTGGGGTTAACGGGCATACGAGGGAGAGGGGGCAAGCTGACGGAGGAGAAACGAACCGGCAGCAAGTGGCTGGTGACCAATGGCAGCGCGGCCAGCACCACAAACAGCAGCCCGCGACGCCGAGAACGTATCAGAGTGAGCCAATCGCGGCGGGATAGCACGAGGAGCGCCACAGCCGCGGCCCCATAAAGGACCAGGAGGCCAAGCTCCAGCCATGTGGGATCGAGAAACAGTATGCGTTTCCACGGCGCCCAGATCTCAACGTTCATATCATTCCCCTCTGAGATTACAGCCCAGACCTTTTCGTCCCATCTACCCTATATTGTCGCAAGAATCGTGCCAGGCTTCGGGCGGTGGGGCCGATATTCGGAGAGGCGATTGGGGGTTGCGGATACATTCCTCCGCCCCGGAGCGTCTACAGGGGCTGCATGAATCGCAAGCAGGGCGTGGAGAGGCAACGGCAACAAAGCAGGCCAACGAGGAAGAGGCGGACTCATCTGCCAAAGAGTCCCACATATGGGATGGGATGCTGCGAGGTCCCCTAGATATCAGGGTTAGGCTGAGCAAGGATGAACGGCCGCCTAGGTCTTGAGGATTGCCGAGAGCGGAGGGGCCAGCCCCGCAGCCATGGATCGGGCCGTTGAGATGAACGACGCAGCTAGATCGCTACTGCTGGCAGAGGACTGTCATGACCGTGAGAGGCGGTCGAAAACTGGATGATTGGTCAACGAGATACGCGGGAGCAGACCACGTCGCGGGGGTGCGTCAGGGGAATTTTCCCAATCTTGGGGAAAATTCCCCAAGGACGGCTGGTTCAGCCCTCAGTCTATGTCATACTTCTCCAAGCGGTAGCGAAGCTGATCTCGAGAAATCCCGAGGAGCTTCGCCGCCTCCGTCTGATTTCCATCAGTACGCTCCAACGCCTGCTCAATGTAGCGGCACTCCAAGTCGGTGACCACCCCTTTCAGATCCAGGCCTGCAGGCGGTAGATCCTCCTCCTCCGACTGTGGGGGGGCGCCGGGATCCGCAGCACGTCCCACGCTGAGCTCGGCAGGCAGATGGGCGGGCTGAATCTGGTCGTGTTCGCAGAGCACCATCGCTCGCTCGATGACGTTGCGCAATTCGCGGATGTTCCCCGGCCAGGTGTAGCGTCTCATAACGCGAAGCGCATCGTGACTGATGCCTGACACACTGCGCCCCATCATCTTGTTGAACTCATCGATGAAGGCAGCGACGAAGAGCTCGAGATCCTCCATGCGCTCGCGAAGAGGTGGAAGGCTGATCTCGACGACGCGGAGTCGGTAGAACAGGTCCTTCCGAAAGCTGCCCTCCTCAATGGCGGCCTGCAGGTCACGATTGGAGGCGGCGATGAAGCGGACGTCGACGGGAACATCCCTGGTGCCGCCCACGCGGCGGAGTTTCTGCGTCTCGAGCACTCGAAGCATCTTCGCCTGCATCTTGGCCGGCATCTCTCCGATCTCGTCCAGAAAGAGCGTCCCCTCGTCCGCCACCTCGAGCAGGCCCTTCTTGCGGCGCCTGGCGCCGGTGAAGGCCCCCTCCTCGAAACCGAACAACTCGCTCTCCAAGAGATCGTCCGGAATAGCAGCGCAGTTGATGGGTGTGAAGGGCTTATCGGCCCGGGGGCTCTCCGCGTGGATCGCGCGCGCGACGACCTCCTTGCCCGTCCCGCTCTCACCCTGAAGCAGGACCGTGGCCTTGCCCTTGGCCACCTTGCCGACCAGCTTCGCGATGCGCTGCATCTGCTCATTCTCGCCGACGATCCAGCCTCCGCGGTAGCCGGCCGCCTTCTCACGGAGCCGCTCGATCTCGCGCTGCATGGCGAGCTCCCTGAGCGCCCGCTTGATGACCAGATTTAGCTTCGACGAATCGGAGGGCTTGTCGATGTAGTCGTACGCCCCGAGCTTCATGGCCTCCACAGCACTGGGCACATCGCCGTAGGCAGTCAGCACGATGACGTGGACGTTGAGCTCCTGTCGCTTGATCCTGCGCAGGATCACCAGCCCATCCACGTCCGGAAGGCGAAGATCCAGCAGCACGATGTCGACCGGCTTCTGTCGCAGCAGCGCCTCGCCCTCAGACCCAGTTGCGGCCGAGAGAACCTCGTATCCCTCCTCCTCCAGAATATCGCCGTAGAAGGTGCGAATCATCTCGTCGTCGTCAATGGTCAAGACGGTCGCGGTCATACCTCAACTCCCTCTGCTCGATGATGCACGCGTCTGCACGAACGCGATTGAGTTATAGTGAAACATCACCAGATTGTCAAATCCTGACTGCGAGGGGTCGCTCGCGGCACGGTGTCCGTCCTTGATGAATGGGGATACCAGCTGAATCGCTCGCATGAAGGCGGGGGGACACGCGCGCTCGCGGCCTCACCAGTCCGGACGAACGACGAGAGGCGCTGAGATCCAGCTTCGTGGAGGAGACGAGGGAAGAGCTACCCTCCAGCGCAGCGAGTCAGCGACCGACGGATCGGAAGCGCCGCGTGACCACAGGGAGATAGACTCTGAAGGGCTGGACCTCGTCGGCGCCGAGATCGGAGGCCGATCCGAGGGGCCGACCGTCGCCATCTATATCGTGGTCGGTATCGACGCTGTAGGCGCGATCGACTGCAGCCGAATCAGGCCCGATATGGTAATCGCCCGCTGTCGGATCGACAAACTTCGGGTCGCCGAAGAGGTTACTGACACAGGAAGCACCGGCAATACAGGGATTATCGACCTCGTAGAACAGGGTGTGGCGAGCGGCGGCGCCCGACCCGCACAGCCCACCGCTGTCCCGGGCAATGATGCTGTTTTGCACGAGAGCGGAGCCGCTGTCAATGTCGATACCCAGGTCAGCAAGCAGGGCGTAATGCCCGTTGTTGACGAGCGTCCAGTGGTGTGCGGTGAAATGCCCGCCGGAGAGGTAGACGCCGGTCCCGGCTTTGGGGTTATCGACAACCATGTTGTTGGTTCCAGTGACAGCACCCCCGTTCACGGCTATCGCTCCCCCCAGACTTGGCGCCTCGTTGCCGACAAACGTATTGCGCTCCAGCACCACCGTGCCACCCTGTACGTAGAGGGCGCTGCCGTACTGCGCCCGGTTCCCACGCAGCTCAGTGTCCTCAAGGTGCAGCACCCCGTCGGACACGAGCACGCCCCCGCCTAATCGATCCGCAGCGCACGCTTCGATAACGCTGTCCTTTATGACGACCGCGCCCTTTATCACATGTACCCCTGCCCCGCCCGGTGACTGCACGACACCGCGGCGAACCCAAACACCCTGGACGGTGACGGTGCTGACATCCCTCGCGTTGATGGAGATGGCCCGCCTACCGGCTACCCCCTCGGCGTCGAGGATGGTGGGATGGGCCTCCGGACGGGGTGAGGACCAGTTATCCGGGCTGTAGCCGCCGACGAGGTGCAGGCTTTTCTCGATGGCAACGATCTGGGCCTCTGGGGAGGTGTAGACACCCTCCGCGACTTTGATGAGATCTCCCTCAGGGGAGGCTGCATCGACGGCATCCTGGAGGGACGTGTAGCAGGGAAGTTGGCCGCCACAGTCTGACGAGCTCGACACATAGAGAATCTGGGCGTTCCCACCTGGGTGCATGACACCAGGCTGGGACTGACATCCGGAGAGCGTGCACATTGAGGCAAAGGATGCCAGGATCAGCATCAGCGACGCGAGAATGAGCTTCATTGCGCCCAAGACTGGCTCCTCACCGGGAGGCGACGATCACCTCAGTGTGGTGCTCGGCTTCACCCCCGGAATCCCACCCAAGGCCCCTGCGACACGTGGTTTCCAGCAGTGCCTCACTAGCTATGGCACGTCCCCTGTGCCTGGGCTGCCATCGGAAAGCGGACTCAACAACGCGCGGGAGCACATCGCCGACCCTCACCGCGGGCCACGCAGCTCCCTTTCGCGTCTCCGGAGAGACGACGGCAAAATCTCCAGCGCGTTGCGATATTTGGCCACGGTCCTGCGAGCGACGTCGTAGCCGTGCTGGGCGAGCTTCTCCGCGATCGCGCTGTCGCTGAGACATTCCTCCTCCTGCTCCACAAACTCACGGATGAGATGCTTCACAGGCGCTGCGCTATCAAAGAAGACCTCCAGCGGCACTATCCTTCCACAAGGCAGCTCCACGTACTTACCGGCCACCGCTCGACTGATCGTCGACTCGTGCACATCCATCCAATCCGCGACTTCAGCCCGGGTAAGCGGCTTCAGACACTGCTCTCCACCCTCAAGGAACTCCCGCTGATAGTCGACCAGGTGTCGCATCAAGGTATGCAGGGTCTCCCACCGCTGTTCAATGCTCTTAATGAAGAGACGGGCGCGCCCACATAGCTCCTGCCAGCGGTCCCAGTCCTCGCCCCGGGACGAGCCGTCAGCGTCGTTCACGCCGTCGCAGGCGGGGTCGGACGCGGTGCGGACCTGCAGCCGGTACAGACCAGCCTTCGGCAGCTCGATCGTGTAGCGGGCCCTGGCGCCCTCGCGCCGGCGGATGATGACATCCGGCTCGGTAGTCGGCACGTCGGCCTCTGCGGCGGGGCCGTTGGCAGCCCGCGTGTCCCGGGCCCAGCCAGCGTGGGCGGGGAAGGGGTTAAGGTTCTCTCTGATGAAGCATAAGGCGGTTCGCACCTCGTCCGCCGAAGCGCCCACCTCCCGCCCCAGCTTGTCCAGGGAGGAGCTCCCCAGGAGATCCCACTGATCGACAATGAGTCGCTCCGCCACGGTGCTCTCGGCATCCCTCTCCCGCAGCTCGTTCAGCTGGATCAGCAGGCATTCTCGCACATCCCGGGCCGCGATGCCGGTGGGCTCCAAGGTCTGGATCACCTGGAGAACCGCCTCCACGCGCTCCCGCTCAACCCCCAGGTCCTCCGCCACCTCCTCTACCGGGCGCGACAACAGGCCGCGTTGATCGAGACCCCCAATGAGGTAGCGCGCAATGGGCAGATCGGCCTGGGGCAGACTGAGGCGGGCCTGCTGCAGCAGGTAGTCGGCCAACGTCATGCGGGAGGCAACCCACGAGAGGGGATCATTCCAGTCAGCCCCGCTCGTGCTACCCGCGTTGTCGTTGCTCCAATGGTCGTCGGGGCGCGAGCTCCAGAGCTCACCCCCGCCGGCAGGCGTGGCATTGCAGGCCCGGCATACGCCCCCGACCATCTGAGCGCCACAGA
>CAZGSX010000029.1:0-3424 GCA_964528475.1 uncultured Anaerolineales bacterium | reverse complement strand
ACGCAGCTCGAGAGCCGGATTCTCAGCCAGTTCCTGGGCAATGGCGCGCTCCAGCTCCAGCGAAGAGCACAGCAACAGCTCATTCGCCAGGACCAGCTGCGGGGATACCGTCAGCTTCTGCTTCAGGGTCTGGGTGAGCTTCATCGCCTTCCCTGTGGTTCGCTAGCCGCTCTCCCCGAGTCGGTGAATGGCGGCATCGAGCCGCGCCAACACCCGCTGGCGTCCAATGGCAGCGAGGGTGCCGAAGAGGGGGGGCGTTGCCTTTTGATTGGTGGTGGCCCAACGGAGCGTGCCCAGCAGCTGGCCCACGCTGACGTCCAACTCCTCGGCCAGGTCGCGCAGCGGCTGCTCTATTGCCTGGGCCTCAAAAGGCTCGATCTCGGCGAGAAGATCCCGGGCTGCCCGCAGCATTAGGGCGCTCTCCGCGGGCGTCAACCCCTTGGGCACCAGACGCTCCGTTGGCGGCGTGTCGATCTCCCCGAACATGAACCCGGTCCACTGCGTCACCTCACTGAGGGTCTTCAGGCGCTCCTTTACCAGAGAGGCCGCCAGTCTGAGACGGGGCTTCATCTCCTCGGGGCACGGCTCCGGGACCAACCCGGCGCGCTGCCAGAAGGGCAGCAATCGCTCGACCAGCTCCTGCTCGGACAGCGCGCGGATGTAAACGCCGTTCATCCAGTTCAGCTTGTCGTAGGAGAAGGTGGCCGGTGCGGTGTTCACGCGGAAGAGGTCGAAGCGCCCGATGAGCTCATCGCGACTGAAGATCTCCTGCTCCTCGCCCTCCCCCGGCGACCAGCCAAGGAGCGCGAGGAAGTTGAAGAGCGCCTCGGGAAGATATCCCTGGTCCCGGAACTCGGTGATGGATGTGGCGCCATGGCGCTTGGAGAGCTTCTGCCCATCCGGTCCGTTCACCAGGGGAACGTGGCAATAGGTTGGGACCCGCTCCCACCCCATGGCCCTGTAGATGAGGATACGCTTGGGTGTGCTGGAGATCCAGTCGTCGCCGCGGATGACGTGGCTGATGTTCATCTGGTGATCGTCGACGACCACGGCCAGGTGGTAGGTAGGAAAGCCATCGGATTTGAGCAGAATCTGATCGTCGATCAGGGCGTTGTCGAAGGTGACGTCCCCGCGAATGGCATCGTGCACGACGGTCTCGCCCTCGAGGGGTACTTTGAGCCGGATGACGTGGGGCTCGTCCGGCGAGACAGGGACGGATAGATCGCGGCAGTGTCGATCGTACATGATGTGCTGACCAGCGCTCCGCTGCCGCTCCCGCACGGCGGCCAGGCGCTGAGGCGTGCAATTGCAGCGGTAGGCGGCGCCCTTCTCCACGAGGGCCTCGGCGACGGCCCGGTACCTCTCCACGCGCTGCGACTGCACGTAGGGGCCATGCGGTCCGCCGACGGCGTACGGCTCGGCGTTTTCGACCCCGGAGCGCCTGAGGGCCTCCAGGCTGGGCCCCTCGTCCCAGTCGAGACCGAGCCAGCGGAGGCCACCCATGATGACGGGAATCGACTGCGGCTGGTAGCGCTCCCTGTCGGTATCCTCGATGCGCAGGACGAAGGCGCCCTGGTGCTGGCGAGCGAAGAGCCAGTTGAAGACGACGGTGCGGATGTTGCCGATATGGGGCTCCCCAGTCGGACTGGGGGCAAAACGAACACGAACGGACATACTCTCTCCCTGCTCCTTGCTCGGCGGCGGTGCTACTTCAGCCGCTTTTCGATCTTGGCCCACGTGCTGCGCAGAGGAACCGTGCGGTTGAAGATGAGGTGCTCCTGCGTAGAATCGGGATCGACGCAGACGTAGCTCTTCCGATAGAACTGGAAACGGTCCATGGGGCTGGCATCCGCAAGACTTGGCTCAGCCTTCGCCGTGGTCAGACGGAGCGCGTCGGGGTTCAGGTAGTCCGTGAAGTCCTTGCCCTCGGGGATATCGCCCATGTCGGCCTTGGTGAACAGCCGATCGTAGAGCCGCACCTCGACGTCGAGCGCGTGGTCGGCGGAGACCCAGTGGAGGGTGCGGACATAGCGCCCATCGGGGGCTACTCCGCCCTTCGTCTCGGGATCGTAGCTACAGCGGAGCTCGACGATCTCTCCGTCGTCATCCTTGACCACTTCCTCGCAGGTGATGAGATAGGCGCGCTTAAGCCGCACCTCGCGTCCGGGCGCCAGACGCTGGAATCTCTTGGGCGGATCCTCGCGGAAGTCGTCCCGCTCAATGTAGAGAACACGGGAGAAGGGTACCTGACGCTTCCCGGAGTGGGGATCCTCCGGGTTGATGTCCACCTCAAACACGTCGACCTGATCCTGGGGATAGTTGTCGATCACCACCCTGAGGGGGTTCATCACGGCCATCACGCGGGGGGCGGTGCGGTTCAACTCATCGCGCACGAAGTGCTCCAGCATGTCCATATCGATCAGGCTGTCGGCCTTGGCCACGCCGATCTCGTCACAGAAATCCCGGATAGCCTGGGGCGGGTATCCCCGCCTACGCATGCCAGCGATCGTGGGCATCCGGGGATCGTCCCAACCGGCGACGTAGCCACCGTCCACGAGCTCCTTAAGCCTGCGCTTATGCATCATGGTGTGACTGAGATTGAGGCGCGCAAACTCGATCTGTCTGGGGCGGTAGATGCCCAGGTTCTCCAGGAACCAGTTGTAGAGAGGACGGTGGTCCTCGAACTCGAGCGAGCAGAGCGAATGGGTGATCCTCTCGATGGAGTCCGACTGTCCGTGGGTCCAGTCATAGGTGGGGTAGATGCACCAGTCATCGCCCTGCTTGTAGTGCGTCTCGTGGAGGATGCGATACATCACCGGGTCCCGCATGTTCATATTGGCCGCTGACATATCGATCTTGGCGCGCAGGACGCGCTCGCCCTCGTCGAACTCCCCAGCCCGCATGCGTTCGAAGAGATCCAGGTTCTCCTCCACCGAGCGGTCCCGGTAGGGGCTCTCGCGACCGGGAGTGGTGAAGTCCCCGCGGTAGGCCGATATCTGCTCCGGACTGAGATCATCGACGTACGCCTTGCCCTGGTTGATGAGCGCCACGGCCCACTCATAGAGCTGCTCGAAGTAGTCCGAGGCGTAGTACAGGCGGTCGCCCCAGTCGAAGCCCAGCCAGCGGACGTCCTCCTGGATCGCCTCGACGTACTCCCAGGTCTCCTTGGTGGGGTCAGTATCGTCCATGCGCAGATTGCAGAGGCCACCGAACGTCTCGGCAATGCCAAAGTTGATGCAGATAGCCTTGGCGTGGCCGATGTGCAAGTAGCCGTTCGGCTCCGGGGGGAAGCGTGTGTGAACGCGGCCGTCGAACCTCCCCTGTGCGATGTCCTCCGCAATGATGTCCCGAATGAAGTCGGTTCTCTCGTTGTTCTCCATGCTCAAAGAGCCCTCCGTAACCTATTGACCCATCATGCCTGAAC
>CAZGSX010000028.1:0-29093 GCA_964528475.1 uncultured Anaerolineales bacterium | reverse complement strand
ACGACGCTATCTCGCAGATCGATGGCACCCGAGGAGTGATCGCCCTGCAGTATATTCCAGGCGAGCATCATGCCCGCTGCCTTTCCCCCGACCTTCCCCTGACCGATGCGACGTCTGGCGATGGTCTCGAAATCCTCCGCGTCGAAAAAGGACTTCGCCAGACGGACGAATGCCATCTGGTCGCTGACCATACTCTTGGTGAGTACAACAATGATCTCTCGCAGGTGGTGCTGGATGTCGTCTCGCTGCTCTGGGGGCAGGGTACCGTATTTCCTGGCCTGTTCGAGCAAGATGCTCTGGGGTGCCAGCTCGGGATTGAAGGACAGGGAGACCTTCGGTTCCGGGTCGCGTTCTGCCAGGACATCGCGCACGATGCTCTCGAACAACGCGTGCGGCAGGTTGTAGGCGAAGTAGAAATCCGTTAGATGGTCGCGAATCTGATCCAGTCGTTGCTTCCAGATGTCACTCGTCTCTTGTGCAAAGGGATCCGCCAGTCCCTCCCGCCGCTGGGACATGACCGCTTTCTCTTTGACCTCATCCTCGAACTGCTTGGCCGATATGACGCCGCGCGCGAAGAGCTCGCTGCGCATGCGATCCCTGATGCGACGCGCGAGGATTGGGTACTGAGAGATCTGTAGGTAGAGCTCGAGTACCTCCGGGATGTGCTCTGGCTGGACTTCCATCATTTGTAGGTGCCTTCGAGTGTGACCTAAATACTTCCAAGTGGAGTATACCCAAGTGTGCTTCACCGTCAACTGAACCGATGGCGCGCTAAGCAGATGCTTGGGACACCGATAGCGACATGAGTGCACCGGGGCCCGGCTCTACCCTCGCGGCGTGTTGCCCCCTCCTGCAGGAAGTTTCGAGCCGGCAGGCATCGGCACCTGCTCTCTATCGGGTCGCGATGCTGGCTTTGCCCGCCCGATGAAGCAGCTGGAAGCAGGGCGACTATAGAAGAGCCAGTCCCCGACGATGTTGTCTCTGTGCAATTGACGTGACTGCTCCGTTACTGTATGATTGGCGTATAGGGTGCCAGCCGGTTTCCGATGGGATGGTGCGTAGACCTGATGCCGCCACTGCTGGTGGGTGAGCCGAGTCAACCAGCATCTACAGCGTCATCTGTCAGTGGACCAACGGGGCTCGCTGGCTCCGGACAGTAACCATAAGTTCTTGAAGCCACCGATCTGGGAGGAGGATCCGATGCCTGCGACGGTTGTAGTTGGAGCGCAATGGGGGGATGAGGGCAAGGGGCGCGTCGTCGATGGTCTGGCTGGGGAGGCCCAAGTCGTCGCGCGGTATAACGGCGGGGACAATGCTGGGCATACGGTGGTGGCCGAGGGACACACGTTGAAGATGCACCTTATACCGTCTGGCGTGCTCTACCCAGACGTGGTCCTGCTGATCGGTGCCGGTCTAGTGGTCAATCCGGAACAGCTGGTGTCGGAAATGGATGAGATATCAGCGCTCGGTGTAGATGTGAGCCCATCCAGGCTGAAGCTGAGCGCAGCGGCTCATATTATTCTGCCCACGCACCGCGCCCTTGATGGTGCACGCGAGATTTCACGGGGAGAGGCTGCCATTGGGACCACAAAGCGGGGCATTGGTCCCACCTATGCCGATAAGGCGGCTCGCGTCAACCTGCGTGCTAGTGGGATGACCGACCCAGCGGGATTCGCAATGCTGGTGGCCGAACGCGTGGAGAAACACAACCAGCGCCTCCAACAGTATGGGTTGGACCCGATATCAGCCCAGACGGCGGCCGCGGCCTATAAGGCCTATGCCGAGCGCTTGGCTCCGCACTTGGTTGATGGCTCTGCTTTGATCGGTAACGCCTTGGAGGCCGGAAAGAGCGTGTTGTGTGAGGGCGCTCAGGGCCTGCTGCTCGATCTCGACCACGGGACCTACCCCTATGTCACCAGTTCGTCCACGATCGCCGGCGGCGCCACCACGGGACTCGGTTTCGGCCCACAGGAGGTGTCGCGAGTGGTGGGCGTCGCCAAGGCCTATACCACGCGGGTGGGCGAGGGCCCGTTTCCGACTGAGCTGGTGGGTGAGGTCGGCGATCAAATACGCGAGGCGGGTAATGAGTTTGGCACCACGACGGGCCGTCCCCGCCGTTGTGGATGGCTTGATCTGCCCATCGTGCGCTATGCCGCCCGCGTGAACGGGCTCGATGAGCTGGCCGTGACCAAGCTCGATGTCCTGAGCGGACTCGATCAGCTTAAGGTAGCCGTCGCCTACGAGTGCGACGACGAGCGAACTAGCCACTTCCCCGCCGAGTTCGGTGTGCGATCACTGGCGAAATGGGTGCCAGTCTACGAACCTCTATCTGGCTGGGACGAGGACATCACCGGAGTACGCCATCGCCGGGATCTACCCACGGAGGCGCAGGCGTACGTCTCCTTCATTGAGGACCAGGTTGGTGTGCCCGTGACCTTCATTGGCGTCGGACCGCAGCGAGACCAGGCTATTCGCTGACTGAAGAGCTTTCGAGCAAGGGCCGTGGGTGCCAAAGCAGCCGAGATCGCCCACAGATCTGACACAGATGGAGCGCCTCGGCTGGGCAAGCCCTTCCTCAGGCCCGGCGATTGAGAGCCAGGATCCATTACCTGTTCCCGGACCGGGGGATGCGGCACCCTATCGGCCCGCCAACTCGATGCCATCTAATTCGGCTGGCATCGTCATTCTGCCGGCGACCGCTGCGTCTCGGATCCTGCGCTCTTGCAGACTGATCAAGTCACGGCGATGGCGTCGGTGCGGCAGTCGCAGGCTCATCGTCGGTGTCGGCGCTGCCCTGTATCCACTGCGCTGTGCGTCGTGTGTTCTCCTCGATCGCCAGCAGCAGGCAGATGAGCTCCCCAACGGCATAGAGGATGAGGAAGTAGACGGCGCTGGTCACCAGGACAATCACAAACCCGACAACGCTGCTGACCAGCCCGAAAGCCCCCATTATCCCGCTTGACTCCTGACCGAACAGCTGAAAAAGCGCCCCGCCGCTTCCCAGAAGCCCGAAGAGTAGGAGCCCCAGCGAGACGACGACCCCAACCACGAGTTCAATCCAGGCGAAGACTTTCCATAGGGTACCGATGATGCGCAGAATGCGGAATTTGCTCTCCATTGAGATCACTCCTTGGGGGTAAATTGCCTTTGCTCAACGATTATAGCATGCACGACCTAATCAGCCAATTGGTGGTTCTTATCAACGGCGGTTCCCTCACGGGCACTGCTCCACACAATCTCGGCCACGCGGCGCGCAGCATCGGGACGGACTGCATCCCGTGCTCGGCTCCTCATCTCCTGCAGCTTCCCGTCATGAGCCGAGAGCAGCACTCGCACCGCTTCAGCTGCTTGGACAGGACCAGGTGCCCAGACCCCAGCGCCAATCTCCTCCACATAGCTCGCATTAGGCGGTTCCTGGCCGGGGACGGCGCCACTTAGAATCATCGGAACCCCCGCGACCAGCGCCTCAGCGACGGTGGCTGGCCCGGCCTTGGTGACCAGGAGATCTGCTGCAGCCATCCACTGGTGCACGTTTTCCACGAATCCCTTGATCTCGACGCGCTCGGTCCATCTCTGGGAGGTCAGTTTGGCCCGCAACCGCCTATTACGTCCGGCAATCGCCACACAATGGGCCTGTGGACAAGCACTCACCACGGTCCTCACCAGCGAGTGGAAGGGGCCCATACCGTTGGCACCGTTCAGCAGCAGCACGACCGGCTTGTCCCGACGCAGGCCCAGCTTCCTGCGCATCGCAGCGCGCGACTCGGTTGCATGGAGGAAACTGGCCCTCACCGGTAGGCCGGTCACCTCCACCTTGTCTGGCGCAAGCCCATACGCCATAGCTCTCTGTCGTGCTCGTTCGGTCGCGACAAGGCACTTCCCTCCTCTCGGACGAAACCACGCGGCATGGCCAGTTGCGAGATCGGTCACTAAGGTGATCAAGGGGGTCCTCTGTCGCTGGATCTGGAGCGCCCGCACCATCGGCCCCTTCAAGAGAGGATGGCAGCATACGATCACGTCGGTTGGACAGTGGCGCAGCATGCCCTGGATCGATCTTCTGGTCAAGAGCCACCAACCTGCATTGACCACTGCC
Organism: uncultured Anaerolineales bacterium; assembly: GCA_964528475.1. Classification (GTDB taxonomy): domain Bacteria; phylum Chloroflexota; class Anaerolineae; order B4-G1; family B4-G1; genus SKLM01. The sequence goes on along the minus strand of CAZGSX010000028.1, from coordinate 25,000 downwards.
ATGCGCCGGGCCCCGTTCGTCGCGTGGTACGTGAGCGCCCATGGCAACCCCCGTAGGTGAACAAGCCAGTTGTAGACCGTGTCCAGCTGACTGAGAGGCCAGTTGAATCGCTCCGCGGTGACATCCACAGCGTCCACGTGGACCTCTCCACCGTACTGCTCGTGCAGTGCCTCCAGTACCGCGAGGGCGACACTGCGGTGCCCCCCGCCGGTGTTGAGGAATGCGAGGAGGACGCGCGTAGGCACCACGGTGCTACCTGAGCACGTCCACGCCGTCCCTCAGGACCGCCTTCACCTGCTTTTCCAGCTTGCTTCGCGGGATCAAGAGGCGTCGCCCACAAGTCTCGCAGCGAATGCCGATGTCAGCACCAATGCGTACCACCTGCCAGACGTGACCGCCGCAGGGATGTGGCTTTCGCAGGCGCACTTGGTCCCCCACCCGTAGGTCCAGCGGGCCCTGGCTGCTACTCATAGGCTCACCTTGCGTTGGTCCACGCGACAGTGCTCGGCCCGAATGATGGCCAACACGTCGTTGACCGCTTCGTCCAGTCTATCGTGGCGATTGATGACCCTGTAGTCGAACTCGGCCAGCTGCTTCATCTCCTCTCTGGCCGTTGCGATGCGGCGCTCGACTTGCTTCAGCGAGTCACCCCCGCGGTTCCGTAACCGCTGTTTCAACTCCTCCTCCGAAGGAGCGGTCAAGAAGACCAGCACCGCCTCCGGGACGATGCGACGGATGGTTGCCGCGCCTTGGACATCCAGGCGCATCACCACGTCTTTGCCCGAGGCCATAGCCTCCCGTACTTGTTGCTTAGGAACGCCCTTGTACTGACCGTAGACCACGGCGTACTCCAGCAGCTTGTCCTCTTCGATCAAGTCTCGGAACGTTTCGGTCGACACGAAGAAGTAGTCCTCTCCATCTACCTCCTCGGGTCTGGGCGATCGGTCCGTCACGGTGACGATGAAGTGGAACGGACACCCTCGCTCCTCCATCCGCTCCACCAAGCTGTCCTTGCCCACGCCGGAAGGGCCTGAGATCACAATCAACAGGGGTTGCGACTCGAACTCGTATAGGCTCTTGTCATTCATGGATTGCTTGCAGCCGCCGACTTAAATTGGTATACTGACACCTGAATGGCTCAAGGGCAAGCAGTTCCGCCAGGACGACGCACCGCACGGAGGAGTGCCGTTCACAGGGCGGAACGAACCGCCCGTCGCGATAGGAGGTTAGCATGCCCATCTACGAGTACTATTGTCACGACTGTAGGCGCCGTGTCTCTATTTTCTGGCGCACATTCTCGCAGGCCGAGCAGGGCACTCCCACCTGTCCTCGCTGCGAGGGAACGCGTCTCACCCGCCTTATGTCTCGTGTCCGGGTAGTGCGCTCGGAGGAAAGCCGCCTCGACGACCTGGCCGATCCCAGCAGCATGCCCGACTTTGACGAAAATGATCCCAAGAGTCTCGGCCGCTGGATGCGCAAGATGAGTGACGAGATGGGAGAGGACCTGGGACCCGAGTTCGACGAAGTTGTGGGACGCCTCGAAGCTGGGGAAGACCCTGAGGAGATTGAGCAGTCCATGCCAGACCTGATGGGGGAGGGTGGGGACGATCTCGGAGGCGAGCCGTACGACTTCTGAGTCGGGTTGCGAACCCCGGTGTCACCGCAAGATGCGAGCTTACCGGGGCGCATGACCTTGATCCCGTCTCAGCTGCGCGGCGACCACGTGCCTCACCTGGCCCTGGATGTCATCCACGGAGAGGGTGGCATCAATGATCTCCCAGCGGTCCGGCTCTGTCCGAGCCAGCTCTAGGAAACCGTCGCGCACGCGTCGGTGAAAGACCAACGCTTCCGCGTCCATGCGGTTCCACACATCGCCACTCAGGAGTCGGCGCTGCAGTCCTTCTCCGGCCGCCAGATCGAAGTACAGCGTCAGACTGGGCTTGAGACCCTGGGTGGCAAAGGCGGTGACCGTCTGCACCATCTCCAGGTCGAGCCCCCGGCCATAGCCCTGATAGGCCAGCGAGCTGTCGGCATACCGATCGCTGATCACGACTCTACCCGCCGACAGCGCGGGAAGAATCACCTCAGAGACGTGCTGCGCACGAGAAGCTGAGTAGAGCAGAAACTCGGCCCGGGCGGTCATAGCCGTATTGGCTGGATCGTGGAGCACGCTTCGGATCTGATCGCCGATATCGGTGCCGCCCGGTTCTCGAGTGAGGAGTACGTCGTGCCCTCTGTCTCGGAGCCACTCAGCGAGCAAGTGCCCCTGCGTGGTCTTCCCGCTTCCGTCCGGGCCCTCGAGTGTGATGAAGATTCCCATGGATGCCCTCGAAGATGATACTAGCCCTGGTAGATGCGGACCCGTCGATTGGGTTCCTTTCCCCGCGACGCAGAGACGAGGTCAGCGGCTCTGGCCAGCTCGTGCTGGCGACGGCGGACGTAGGCATTCTGGGGTGACAGCACCACCTCGGGCTCTCCATCCATGACGTCCTGGATCGCCTTCCTTGCCTCTGTCAGGGCTTGCTCGAGTGGCTCGGATTCTCGACGCTCAACGTGGAAGATGTCGCTGAGGCAGCTCTGCATCTGCCCCACTGTGTCGTTGCGCAAGACATAGATCGGGAGATCCTGTTGCTCGGCTTCCCTAATCACCTTGGTCCGTTGATCGTAGAATGCCTTCGTGGTGATCATCAGATCCGCCTCGCGCATCCCCTTTGCCAGGTACACTGGTGTCTGCATCCGTCTCGCCGCCTTCTCCAACCGGTTGCGATTCAAACCGTAGGAGAAGATGCGCACTGGTGCCCGGCCGGCAGCCAGATCAGAGGACGCCGATGGAGTGGTTGCCCTCTGCTCTTGAGAGGGCGCCGACCTGACTGTCTGTTGCCTGTCCCTCTTCCCCCGCTCTCGCTCCTGAAGGGACAGCGGAATGGCCTCCTCTGTCTGAATCTCCCCGTTGCTATCCCGGTAACGCCGCTCCACCTGCGACGGGCGACGCCCTCGTAGCAGCGCATCCACTGACTCCGCCACCCCGTTGTGTACAATCAGCCGCTGACGGGCCTCGATCTCAATGAGAATGTCGAAAGTTGGCGGCGCACGTCGCTCCAGGATTGTCTTCTGGGTCTTCCTTCGGCGTGCCTCTTCGTCCGACAGGGTCACACTCTCAACACCCCCTACCAGGTCGGAGAGTGTCGGATTCATCAGCAGATTGTCCAATGTGTTCCCGTGGGCAGTGCCGATGAGCTGCACGCCACGCTCAGCGATCGTGCGCGCAGCGACCGCTTCTAGCTCGCGCCCAATCTCATCGATGACGACCACCTCGGGGTTATGGTTCTCGACCGCCTCAATCATCACTTCGTGCTGCAGTGCCGGTGTTTCCACCTGCATCCGTCGCGCCCGCCCGATGGCAGGGTGAGGGATATCGCCGTCCCCCCCAATCTCGTTAGAGGTGTCGACGATGACCACCCGCTTCTTGTCTGCCAGAACGCGGGCGGCCTCTCGCAGCATCGTTGTCTTCCCCACCCCCGGCCGGCCCAGCAGTAGTATGCTGTTACCACTCTCAACGATGTCCTGGATAATGGCGATGGTGCCGTAGACAGCTCGACCAACACGACACGTCAGTCCTACGATGTCGCCTTTCCGGTTGCGGATGGCGGCGATACGGTGCAACGTGCGCGCGATGCCGGCTCGGTTGTCCTCATCGAACTCGCCAACGCGATCCACGACGTGCTGTATCTCTTCTCGAGAGACCTCGGTTTCACGCAGGACCACCTCACCGTCTGTATAGCGCGCAGTGGGCACACGGCCGAGGTCCAGAATGACCTCCAGCAGGTCGTCGCGCCTGCCTTCTTTCCGCAAATAGGTCTGGATGTCCTCTGGGAGGATCCTCATTAGGGCATCCAGATTGTCCGTTATATGATTGTACAGATGGTTCTGTTCGTTACTCATACTCTACGTCTTGCAAGATATATCAGGTCAGGCAGGGATTCGGTCAAGCAGAGCCGCACTGCGGGTTTCGCCGTCACGCACTCCCCTTTCACGCCCTGCCACCCATACTCAAACATCGCCCTAATGATCCGGGGCGATGCTGGCGGTGTAATGTGACGTTGTGGGATGGATCGCGATCCGTCCTCCCGCGTTTCCCCACCTGACGTGCTTTCTCAATACTCGCTCAACCCATGCGCGATTCTCGCGCTCTCAGGGTCATCCTCGTCAATACCCAACTCTACTTCTTGTGTATATTGTACCGTCAATCGGCCCTCGCGTCAACGTGTCAGCCACTTGTGGACACGCTTCGGGAGCCGATCTCGGTTGTCCACGGTGACCTCCCACACTGCGACCTCCGGGCGCGATTTCAGCTTGTCCACCCAGGGGTGCCGCCCTCTCATGACGGTCCCGACGACGACCGAGTGTCCATCTGTTGCCGTCTTCACAGCTTCCTTGAATGCATCGCTAAACAGCTCCATCCTCCCGATTTCGTCCACGATGACTACCTTGTCGGTCGCTATTGCTCTCCGCAGGGCTGTCAAGCCCACATCTTCAATAGCGCCGACGTCGACGCCGTAGCGGCTTACTTGGGGTCGTCCCTCGCCGTGCAGTTCGACGTGGGCCATCACCGCCGTCTCGCCTGTCAACGTGACCAGGCGGAAGCCAGCGCGTCGGCCGTTCTGGTCGCGTATCTCCTCGGTGTAGAAACCACCCGCTTCATCGCCCAGTTCCTCAGCGACTCTCCGGATTACCGTTGTCTTACCCACCCCGGGTCGTCCAGTCAGCAGCAAGGTCTTTCCCATGCTCTCTCCTCGGTCTGTTCGCATCCAGTTTCACCATGGTAGCACCACCTGGGATGTTGTTCAAACCCCCGAGGCAGTGTACAATCAATTCCATGCAGACAGACGACGTTCCCCGGTATCATCGTACAAGGCGGGCCGACGTTCGTCCGCATTATGCCGTATGTCCAGGCTGCCCATCGCGGCGCGCGTCTACCACGGGCGAGAGCGCCACTTCACGGGTCCACCTGCTGGTTGATCGGTGAACCGGGACGCGCGGCTCATTGGGTTGGCTCTCCTTCTCTGGGGGTTCGGTGAGGGGTTGTTTTTCTACATCGAGCCCCTTTACATCGAGCAACTGGGCGCCACACCGGTACAGATTGGTGCCCTCATCTCCGTCGCCAATGTCGTCAGAGCGGGTGTTTACCTCCCTGCTGGCATCGTAGCCGATCGCCTGCCGCGAAAGTGGGTGATGGCGGGCGGATGGGCTACCGGCTTGCTCGGAGTGCTCCTGGTGGGACTCGCTGACAGTTGGCGAGCGCTTGTCCCTGGGCTGCTCGTGTACGCCACGTCAGCCTACTGTATACCCGTGGTCAATGCTTATCTGGCGCATACGGTAGGTGGCAAGGATCTGGCGCGCACCTTCACGGTGGTCTTTGCCGGCTATGCGGCGGGTGGCATCATTTCACCCGCTGCCGGTGGCTGGCTGGCCGGGGTTACCACGATGCGCACGGTCTACTTCGTTTCCGCCTTCACCTTCGCCATCTCCACGCTTGTTGTCGTGCAAGTCTCGCCGCAGCCCGTCCCCGTTCGGACCGATGGCGGCCGGAGCTGGCGGTCGTTGATGAATCGTCGTTACGTCCGCTTCGCTATCCTCATCGGTCTGTTGTTCTCGTCGATGTATCTCGCCTTTCCTCTGGCCCCTAATTATCTCCAAGACGTGGGGCGCTGGCGTGTGGCTCACGTGGGTTTGCTCGGTTCCTTCCAGGCGGTCGGAACGACGCTGCTCAATCCACTGCTTGGACACCTGGGGGGCGAACGGGACACGCGTGACCGCGGATCCAGGCCTCTGGCGTGGTGGGCCTCCGGTCTAGTGATCGGGCCGGGACTGGTCTGGGGGTCTGTGCTCGTCCTTCTGGTGGCGAAACGTCTGCCTCTGCTCGTGGCCGCGTTCCTGCTGCGGGGTGCCTACCAGGGATGTCGATCCCTGACTCAGGCCAGGGCCAGCCGGCTGGCGATCGAATCAGAGCGGGGGTTGTTCCTAGGTGCTACGGATACCCTTGTTGCGACTGCTCAAGTCGTCGCTCCATACGCGGCCGGGCTGCTTTATGCCCACAATCCTGCGTATCCTCTGCTCTCCTCGCTGGTCCTGATTCCCGTTGTCCTTCTGCTCAGCGTCTTAGCAAGAGGATTCTAGCATGCTGCTCTATGTGGGTGTCTTTCTCCTGTCCGCAGCATCGCTAGCTTTTGAGATCAGCCTATCGCGTATCTTTTCTGTGGCGCAGTTCTATCATTTTGCCTTCATGGTAGTCAGCCTGGCGCTCCTGGGCTACGGTGCTAGTGGGACACTCCTCAGTCTTCTTGAAGAACCAATCATCCGCAGGGGAAAACAGCTACTGCCCTGGCTGGGCTGGGCCTTTGCCCTCACTTGCATTGCTTCGTATGCTCTCATCGTTCACGTTCCCTTCGACTCGTTTCGCATCGCCCACGACCGCCGTCAGGTGCTGGTGCTCCTGCTCCACTACCTGGCCCTGGCACTTCCCTTCCTTGCCAGTGGCACAGTGGTTGGCCTCTTGCTGGCGGCCTGGCCGGATCGGGCTCATCGAGTTTACGCTGCCAACCTGATTGGCTCAGCCCTTGGTTGCGTCTTGGCCGCCGTCGCACCCACCCTGGTGGGTGGTGAAGGTGCGATTTTGTTCTGCGGGGCGCTTAGTATGGTCGCCGGATCTGCCTTCCGCTACCAGTCTTCCTATGCATCGCCCCAATCTTCCTCACAGACCAGGTCTTCCGTTATTGGCCTAGCCGTTCAGGCGACCATCGTCCTGGTTCTCCTCCTCGCGGCCTGGCGAACGCCACCTTTTCTTCGGGTCAACCTTTCACCCTACAAGGGTCTCAGCTATCTTCTGCAATACCCTGACGCTGAGCTCATATTCGAGCGTTGGAACAGCTATTCGCGCGTCGAGGTGGTAAGCTCCGAGAGTATCCGTGGCCTGTCCGGAAGCGGGTTCAGCTGCTCACACCAGCCCCCGGCCCAACGAGGGCTCACCGTCGACGGCGATGACGTGAACTATGTCCATCACGTCGAGCCCGGGTTCACCGACGTGCCCTATACTGATTGCCTGTTGGGGGCCCTTGCCTATCAGCTGCGACCGGGAGCCCGGGCCGTGGTCTTGGATCCTCGCGGTGGTGCGGATGTGGTGACGGCGTTGGCCCAGGGTGCGAGTCACGTTACTGTGGTGGAGGGCAATCCCCTTATTGTCGAGGCGGTGCGCGAGCAGGGAGACTGGGCCGGGAATCTGTACCGTGACGAACGAGTTCGGGTGGTTACAGAGCAGGGGCGCTCCTTCGCCCGCCGGGTGGACGAGGCGTTCGACGTGGTGGTCCTCTCTCTCAACACCCCCCAGCGTGCCGTGACGTCCGGCGCGTATAGCTTGAACGAGGACTACCGGTACACCGTCCAGGCGTTTGGCGATTACCTAGAGCGGGTGGGGCCGAACGGGCTCTTGGTCATCACCCGTTGGCTTCAGGTCCCGCCCTCAGAGTCGATCCGTGCCTTCGCTCTGGCTGTGGAGTCCTTGAAGCGGGCGGGTCTTCAACCAGACAGCCACGTGGTTGCCCTGCGCAGTTACCAGCAGATGCTTATTCTGGTGCGTCGTGGGCCTTTCACCGAGGGGGAACTGCAAGCCCTGCGTGCGTTGGCTGAACCGAGAGCCTTCGATCTGGTCTATCTGCCGGACTTGCGCTCGAGTGAGGTCAATCGCCACAATGTCCTCAGTGAGCCCGATTACCATCGGGCTTGCATGGATCTCCTAGATGCTGAGAGCGCCCGGGCTTGGTACGACGAGTATCCCTTCGACGTCGAGCCGCCGACGGATGATCGTCCGTTCTTCGCACATTTCTTCAGGTGGAAACAGGTGCCCAGCGTCTTGGCGATGTTAGGCCACACCTGGCAGCCGTTCGGCGGTGCCGGGTACTTGGTGCTGCTGATTGTGCTAGCCTTGGCGTTGATTGCAGCTGGCTTCGTGATTCTGCTGCCTATTGCGGTGCTGAGACGGCGAGGCGGGCCGTTGCGCGCCACGCTCACCTACTTCGCCCTTCTGGGACTGGGGTTTCTGAGCGTGGAGATCCCGTTGATGCAGCGGTTCATTCTCTTCCTCGGCTCTCCTGCCCTTGCGATGGCGACGGTCCTGTTCGCCGTACTCCTCTTCTCGGGCCTCGGGAGCGCGACGTCTCACAGAGTATCCCTGCGCACGGCGCTTGTATTGTTGCCCCTTCTGGTGGGGGTCTACGCCTTCCTGCTACCCACCCTCTTCGAGGCGTCTCTCGCTGCTCCTCTGGGAGCACGGTTGGCCATCAGCGTGGCGGCCCTGGCGCCACCCGGCTTCTTGATGGGCATTCCCCTGCCAGGCGGGTTAGCGCTTCTCGAACGCACGGCTCCCCGTCTGATTCCCTGGGCATGGGCCGTGAACGGAGCGGTCTCGGTAATCGCCTCGGTCCTGGCGGCCCTGCTTGCCCTGTCCTTTGGTTTCTCGACGGTGCTGCTTCTCGGAGCTGCTTGCTATGTTGGGGCGCTGCTCACGGCGATGGGCTTTCGACCTCCTCCTGCTCCTGTACCCCCCTGCCCGTGAATGGGACGAAGGCCACGCCTCCCATGTTGTATGCCTTCATCTCTCCATCGGGTTGCTTCACAAACTTCCAGAGCGTTTGGTAGCCGCCACGCGGGCCGATCGGGATGACCATCCGCCCTCCTACTGCCAACTGCTCTCTGAGCGGTTGCGGGACGTGGTCTGGGGCAGCAGTGACGACGATGGCGTCGAAAGGGGCGTGTTCGGGCCAGCCGTAGTAGCCGTCAGCTTGCTTGCAGTGCACGTCATCGTAGCCCAGGCTTTCGAGTGTCTCCTCGGCCCTCTCGGCGAGCTGCGGGACGATCTCGATCGTATACACCTCAACCCCGGGTAGTTCGGCGAGTACAGCGGCTTGATAGCCAGATCCGGTGCCCACCTCGAGGACCTTGTCGCCTTCCTCCAGCTCCAGAAGCTCCGTCATCATGGCCACAATGTACGGCTGGGAGATCGTCTGGCCGAAACCTATTGGCAAGGGGTAGTCGCCGTAGGCCTGGTCTCGATGCTCCTCCGGCACGAAACGATGTCGAGGCACTTCCTCCATGGCCCCGAGCACGTCTTCGTCGGTGATGCCTCGGTTCCGGATTGTCTTGGTTACCATCTCTTCTCTCTCTTGGGCGAATCTCTGTTCTTCTTCAGGAGGCAAGGGCATTGTGGGGGTGCTGGGCGCCGCCGGCTCGTCAGACGGGCCCAATTGCACGACGCCGCAGGACGCCAGCGCAACGAGCAATACGCTGAAGATCACGCTGACTCTGTGCATGACTTCTACTCCTACTCGTCCGCGTCAATCTGAGGCTACTGAATATGGCATGCCTCGGCAGAGGGCGGGATGTAGAACGTGTGTGCCAAGGGATGCTACACTGCAACCGATTGTACCTTGCTTGTCTCGGTCTGCCAAGCGGTTGGCGGATTGGTCGAGGCTTGGGATTTGTGGTACAATCTCGCCCGTGCGTAGTCTATTCGTCTTGCAGTGCCAGCTCATAGATCGTTTCCTCCACTCGTTGGAGTCGATCGACGAGGGGCGGCACCAAGCTCAGATTAGGAGGTTTTCGTGCGTAAAGCCGTACTAGTGTTTCTCGTTTTGTCTTTCGCCTTAGTCGCGGGCTGCGCGGAAGGTTCAGAAGCACCAGCAGCCACGTCCGTACCCCCCTCACCCACCTCAGCCCCTGCGTCGGCCACGGCGGATCCCGGCGCCGACACAGGTGACGCGCCTGGAACAGAGGCGCCTTCTGCTCCTGCTACGTGTGAGGTCTTCGCCTTACCTGTCGAGCCGCGGATTCCCGATATTGATGACGGTGATCACGTCCAGGGGCCTGAGGATGCCCAGATTACGTTTATCGAATATGCGGATTTTGAGTGCCCTGCCTGTTCGGGGTTGCACACGCTGCGAGGTTATCTCCTGGACAAGTATGGCGATAGGATTCGTTTTGCCTACCGCCATCTCCCTTTGACTAGCATTCACGACAAGGCCATCGTCACTGCTGAGGCTACAGAGGCCGCCGCCGCCCAGGGCAAGTTCTGGGAGATGCACGACCTGCTGTATGAGAAGCAGAGTGAGTGGAGCGCTCTGTCCAGTGAGGAGATGGTCGACACATTGGTCGAATACGCTGGTGAGCTCGAGCTCGATGTTGAAGCCTTCGAGACCGCGCTGAACGAGCACACCTACAGGGAAGAGATCATGGCCGACTACGAGGCGTATCAGGAGTACGGTCAGATGGCCACGCCGACCTACGTGGTCAACAAGGTCTTCTATCCCACGCAGGAATTTGGTGGCTTTGGGCGCCTGGAGGCGTTCATTGAGTTGGTCGCCATGCAGGATCAGATGTACGATTCACCGCCGCCTCAGGTGATCGACCCGGACAAGGGGTACCTCGCCATCCTCAAGACCAGCCAGGGTGACATCACGGTCGAGCTATTCCAGGACCAGGCCCCGATCAACGTGAATAGCTTCGCTTTCCTTGCCCAGGATGGCTTCTACGATGGCCTGGATTTCTTCTTCGTTGATCATGAACAGGTGGCGCTATCCGGCGACCCCACGAACTCTGGCGGAGGCCTCCCCTATCCCGGTTACACCTGCACTGATGAGACAACGTCGGATGTCACCTTCGATGAGACGGGGCTGCTGGCCCTCTATACCGCCGCGCCGAACCAAAACAGCAGCTCGTTCTTTATTACTTACGCCCCGCAGCCCGATTTCACCGGCAACTTCACCGTTATCGGCCGCGTGGTCGATGGTATGGATGTCGCCGAGACCCTGACAGAGAGACAGCCCGGGCCTGGTCAGCCAGAGCCGGACGTCATAGAGACGATAGTAATCCAGGAGCAATAGAACCCTCCTGAAGCAGGTTGTGCTGGGGATGGGCTGCCGGTACGGGCCTATCCCTGGCCGATCTGCGGTGAGCGCGATCAAGCCGTATCGCTGACGTGATTTGACGGGCCCGATCAGCTTGGATAGATGGTCGGAGTCCCTAGAACCCTTTGGCGCAAGCTGTATCCCACGACGTCTCCGAGCTACATCATGTTCTCACTCGGCTGCAAGGGGGGCTCATGAGTCAGCCCGTATCGCCAACGATCAAGGATCTTCCCACGCAGGAGCGTCCCCGGGAGCGTCTGGTTCAGTGCGGCGAGGCGGCCCTGTCGACTGCCGAACTCCTGGCCATCATCCTTCGTACAGGCGTCGGAGGCGAGAGCGCCCTGCTCATGGCCGGACGCCTCCTCGCCACCTACGATGGGCTACCCGGTCTGGCACGGGCCAGCTTCGCTGAACTCCGCTCCGAGCGGGGGCTGGGTGTCGCCAAGACGGCTCAGTTGAAGGCTGCATTGGAGCTGGGCAGGCGAATGCTTCTCGCCACGCCCGAGGATCGTCTTATCGTCCGGTCTCCGTCGGATGTGGCACAGCTCTTGATGGCCGACATGTCCCACCTCGAGCAGGAGCACTTCCGGGTGCTATTCCTAGATACCCGCAACCGTCTGCTCGGCTCCGAGACCATCTACGTCGGTAGCGTCAACGCGTCCCACATTCGTGTCGCTGAGATCTTCCGCGAGGCTATCAAGCGGAACTGCTCCGGCATCATCGTGGCCCATAACCACCCGTCCGGTGATCCCTCCCCTTCACCCGAGGACGTGGAGGTCACCAGACAGCTCATCGCCGCCGGAACTCTGTTGAGTATTGAGCTACTGGATCATCTGGTCATTGGTCAGCAACGTTTTGTGAGCCTGCGTGAGCGCGGGCTTGGGTTTGAGAAGGCCCTGCCCTAGCCCCATCGGCTGTCCCGAGTCAGGTTGGCGTTTGGTCATACTTTGGGTGTACGGGGTTGCGGCAGCTCGTAAATGCAGAGGCACAGCCCGGATCTAGCTGCGATGGGAGGTAGTCGATGGCAGACAACCTGCTGAGCAACGGCTCATTTGAGGCCGACTGGGGTGACGAGAACAGTCACCGCGTCCGAGTCTTTCCGGCGGATGGGGAGCCGTACGAGACGGAGCTTGGGGAGTTCCACACCCCGCCGGGATGGCTCTCTTGGTACTACCACGATCCGGGGAACTGGGATCAGCCTGAGCTTGGGGACATCCGCAAAGAACACGTCTCCTACCGTGTTCATCAGGGGGAGAAGGCAATTCGGCTCTTCACCTTCTATCGAAGGCACGACGCGGGGTTGATGCAGCAGGCGGAGGTAGAGCCTGGCTGCACGGTACGCCTCACTGCTTGGGCGCACGCATGGAGTAATCACCCGCTCGAGGGCCATGAGGATTGTGCGGATGACCCCCGCTGCTCGTGCGGTGTTGGCACCGAAGCGTTCTTCCTGCTAAAGGACGACCTTCCCGACCTCACCGGCGATTCCTGGGATGACGCTGTTGGAAACGTCTCCTTCATGCTCGGCATAGATCCCACCGGTGGCTCCGACCCCTTTGCCGATTCGGTCCTGTGGGGACCGGTGGCCCACATCTACAACGCGTATCACGAGGTGCCCACGGTGGAGGCAGTGGCGGAGGGGGAGACCGTCACGGTCTTTCTACGCAGCAAGACGTTGTGGGCCTTCAAGCACAACGATGTCTATTGGGATGACGTTGAGCTCACCACCGTCGAAGAGCCGTGCGAGCCAGAGCCGGAGCCCGAGCCCACGGACTGGAACTACCCCGTGGTCGCCAGGGGAAGCAAGGTCGGCGTGCATGCCATCTACGCGAACCAGGTTCGGAAGTTTGCGGAAGACCTGAAAGCAGGTGGTGCTCAGTTCCCCGTCGTAAAGGCCGTTGATGATCTCGGTTGGTTGCCTGGGATCAAGGTCCTCCATCCCGAGGCCATCACGATCGGTCGATATACGTCCCGGCATGAAGGATGTAATGAGCTTGACGATCCAGATTGTGATATCGAGGCTCTGGCCGATGTGTTGCTTGACGTCATCAAGAACAAGGCGGATCTTGCTGCCTTCGACTCCGTTGACTACTGGGAGGTGGTGAACGAGCCTGATCCTCCTGGCCCAGAGGGATACCGCCGGCTAGCCGACCTGATGATAGCGTGCATGGAGAAAGCTGAGGATCAGGGCCTGCGATTGGCTCTCTTCTCGCTCAACGCCGGCACGCCCGAGTGGGATGAGATCGAGGCGCTGGTGGACAGCGGCGTGTTCGCGCACGCCCGCCAAGGCGGGCACATATTCAGCGTACACGAGGGCACATTCGACACGTATGACCCCACAGACTACTGGCCCGATACCATTCCAGGCTCTCCAGAGGTGGAGGGAGCCGGGCCTTTTCATTTCCGTTATCGCTTCCTCTACCACCTGCTGGAGCAGAAGGGAGAGACAGTTCCCCTGGTGGTGAGTGAGTGGTATCTGGGCGACGAACAGTCCGCGTCGGTCGAGAGCATCATGGACGCCCTTGCGTGGTACGATGAAGAGGCCAGTAAGGACTACTACATCTGGGCTGCCTGTCCCTTTACCCTGGGGCCGACGTCACAGTGGAAACACACGGACTACGAGCGAGTCTATCCTGCTGTGGTCGAGCATATGATCGCTATCACAGATCGCCACAACGCGCTGCCCCCAGGGGAGGAGCCTGAGGAGGAGCCAGAAGAGCCGGCGGCCGAGTGTGTGGCGCCTAGAGTTGCTTACCGACGAAGCTATGTTCTACTGCCCAAGATCGAGGACACCTTGGAGCGGCTGGAGTGGCGCATGGCGGCTGCCATCGGCGCCTCGGATGGCATGGAAACGGTTGGGCATTCGGCAGACGATGCCGCCGTTGGCCCTCCCGCCCGTCGGATCACGGTGGTCAACCCGTCTCAGCACGGGGATGATCTGCGCGCCTGGTATGAGCAGCACTACCCAGGGACTCTCTACCGTGAGATCGAGGCTCAGTCGCCTTGGGAAGCGGCGCTCCAGCTGCTTCCGGCTCTGGAGGAGGACATCGCCATCTCACAGAGTGATCGGCGCTGGGGTGACTATGACTTCGGTGAGCAACCGGGCACCGGAACGGTGGGAGCTCACGGCAGTCTGCTCACTGCTCTGGCCATCCTCTTCCGCAGTGTCTATCGATGCCGCATCACGCCCCCACAGCTGGATAAGCTCCTGGTGGCCGCCAGAGCGGCCTTCGTCGATGACCACACATTGGCCTGGCACGATACCGTCTCCCTGTTTTCCGCCTTTGATGACAGCATCGAGGACAGTAAGCATCGTTCTATCGAGGAATTGAGGACCCTGTGGAAGAATGGTTGGGAGATCATTCTGTGGCAGGATGATGAGGTGGAGGGAGGGAATGAGCATTTCGTCTACCTGGAGAGGGTGGTCGACACCACACTCTACATCATCGATACGCTGGATGGAGAGAGGAGACGGGTAGCTGGTGACGATGATCTCACCTCTTTCCAGGGCGTCCGGGCTGCCCACCTGGCGCGGACGCCGGACAGACCCACATTTGAGAGGCTGGCTGGGGATGTTCCTCTGGGGGAGTGCGTGCCGCCGCGGGAGCCCTATGCCCGGACATATGTGCTCCTGCCTCAGATCAAGGACCCTGTTGATCGCCTCGAGTGGCGCCTCGCCGCAGCGATTGGCTCCTCCACTGGGATGTGGGCCTTTGGACACTCGGCTGACGATGCCGGCGTCGGACCGCCAGAACGTTCCATCGTCGCAGTCAATCCCACCGCGTGGGGGGATGACCTGCAGGCCTGGTACCGGGAGCACTACCCAGGCGCGAACTACCAGTCCGAGGACGCCGAGCTGCCCTGGGAAATGGCGGTCAAGCTTTTACCTTGGCTGGAAGAGGATATTCCGTTGGCTCAGGCTGATGCCCGCTGGGAGGACTACGACTTCGGCGAGCATCCTGACGTCGATGGAGAGACCATCGGTCGGTATGGCTGTTTCCTCACCGGGGCGTCCATCATCCTACGGCAAGTATATCGGCGTACCGTCACCCCTCCGGTGCTGGACAAACTCCTGATGGCCGCCCGATCGGCCTACGTACGCGACAATTTGTTGGCGTGGGATGGGTTTGTGTCCTTGTTTTCGGCCTTCCATGGGGCGATTAAGGACACCCGGTCTCGTACAGCCGGCGAATTGAAGCAGCTCCTGGGCGAGAACTGGCAGATCATCCTCAGACGAGCTGACGGAGCGCACTTCGTCTATCTCGAGGACGTGGAGGGGGATACGTTACGTATCATTGACACGTGGGATGGAAAGCGCAAACAGAGGGCCGCTGGAGACTACGCTGGCATTCGCGCAGCTCACGTGCGCGAGGGGGCGGGCCCGGAGGTGGCTAACGTCCTCCTTGGTCTCCATGACGAGGGCGGGGCCGAATGGATGGTCAAGCGGGGCATAGACGGTTGCTGCTTGGCGCACACCCCGGTGCAGCGACAACCCGTGGAGCTCAACTTCGGCGACCTTCAGGACGCCGGCATTGTGGTGATCTGCCGCCTCAACTGGGGCTACGCCGACGGTACGGGAACGCTTCCCCCGCCCGAGTACAGAGGAGACTTCATCGACGCTGTGGTGAAGACCATGCTTGCGGCGAAGGGCGTCGACTTCTTCTATGTGGGCAACGAGCCTAACAACTGTCGCGAGTGGCCGGGGTTTGGCTCGGGTCACGTGTTCCCCCTGACGCCCGAGTACGTGACCCAGATCTACAATGATATCTGGGAGCGTATTGACGGTCGGGTGAAGATGGGCCCACCTCCCATTGATCCGTACTTCGGCCCCGGGTCAGACAATCGTGACTGGTGGATCTACCTATTGGAGCATGTCGATGGGGCCGATGCCTTGTTCCTCCACAGCAAGACGCAGACCAATGATCCAGGGGAGGTCTGGTCGCGGGAGAAGTTCTCGCACTGGCCCTTGGAATGGCAGTATCTCCATTTGCGAACTGTCGAGACGGGGCTGGAGGTGGTTCCTGACAGATACCAGGATCTGCCGGTGTTCGTGACCGAGTTAAATCCGCAGCATCTGGACGCCGATGGGAACGTAGGCTGGATGCCGGGTAATGATCTATGGGTCCGCCAGGCCGTTCGCTACTTCCGAGAGATACGGCCCGTCACCGGTGTCACGTTCTATCGCTACGACGTGGCAGGTGACCAGGCTCCCTTTGGCCTGCGGGAAAGACCCGTCATCCTCGCCGCCATCGAAAAAGAGGCGAAGCAATAGCCGTCCCTAAGGGCCCTGCCGTAATCTGGGTGATCTGCTAAAGCGCTATCCGCGCATCCTACTCCTGTGCCAGTAACTCAATATCCGTAGCTAGCACATGAAAGCTGTGACCGGATGCGTAGATTCTGAGGCTCCTGATGGTGGCCGGGGGTGTGGTCTCCAACTCCTCCATCAGGTTCGGCGAACTGAACGGTTGCCAGGTGCCCGGCTCAACCTGTTCGTGCCAGTCGTAGATCGGCCAACCGTCGGCCGGCTCCCCGATGTACAGCCCGTGTAGCCACTCACGGTCGTTCCCGTAGACATCTTTGTAATCCAGACGGACGATGATCGGGCATTCGGATCCCAGAGTCCCGCACCCGCCCAACCCAAGGATGTCTTCGCTCACAATGCGCACCGTCATATAGAGTTCGAGCGACGAGAAGTCACGCACATCGTAGCCGATATCCTGCCGGATCCCTACCTCGGCGTGGTTAATCCCATCCCGGTAGAACTCGACAACCTGCCGCTCTTCGTTGCCGACGGCTGCCATCGTGATCTCCACGTTCCCTGGTGGCTGAGTGGGATCCGTCTGTTCGCCGTAACTCTCCCACCCGTCATCCAGCGGGTTTTCGAAGCTTCCGTTTACCACCAGATTTCGGGCTGCTGGCAGCGGTCCTTCGATACGGTCTCCGTCCAGCAGGCAGCGCTCGCGCAGTCCTAGTACCAGCGTCTCTCCGATGACGTTCGTCACCTCAGCTTCGCCGTAGCGCACCGCCGTTTCCGTCACCGCGTTGACCTTGACCTCGTAGCTGCCCTCTTTCAGCGCGACCAGGCCATCCACTGTCTCTACCTCCACGACGCTTGGTCTGTCGCTCTGTCCAAAGACGTTGATGCGCGCCCGACCGCCCCGCAGCTTCAACTTAACCTTATGGGGCAGTGGGCTCGCAGCGAAACGGGGCGAACGCGCCGAGATAAGGACCAGCTCCGATTCGTCGTACACCTGGATGCTCGCTATTGGTGCCGCGCTTTGGAGCTCAGGTGGCTGGATGAGCAGACGGCCCGAGGCGCCGTTGGGAGCCGATATCGTGCTTCCCTCAAGCACGTCGTTCGTGTCTTCGGTGATAGAGACCGGGCGGCCCCGCCCACCACGGACCATGCTTAGTGGCGCCCTCTGAACTTGGAGGCTGATCTGCTGTGTTGCCTGAGCGTTACGCCTGATCCAGCGGACAGCCAGCGGTCCTGAGACGCCTAGCGTCACGCAGACAAAGAAGGAGACCAGCAGGACTGTCCAGGCCAGACGTTCTGGATTGGTTTTCACAGATAACGCACTCTGAAGCTGTCAAACCCGTCCTGCGGGCTCTCCCACTCCACGTCCACCTTCTCTACCGTGGCGGCCGGAGAGCCGCGGTGCAGGAAGTCGACGAAGGCCTCAAGATCCGACCGTTCGCCCTCCGCCACAGTCTCCACCGTTCCGTCTCTTCGATTGGCTACCCAGCCCGTCAGTCCCAGGCGTCTGGCAGTCCGTGTGGTGTAGTAGCGGAAATTCACGCCCTGAACCCGGCCGCGAACAGTCGCGTGAACCCGACCCTCTTTAGTTGGCCTGTCATTCATACTGCTACCCTCCCGCTAATCGTTGCCGCCCGCCGCAGTCTACGTAATCTGCGAAATCTGTGCATAACTTCCCTGCTACAATCTGGGTAATCCGCGTAGTCTGCGCACAGCACCTGCCTAAATCAAGTGGAGAAGTCGAGGCCTCCGACGGTCAAACCGGTGCAACCCTACCTCTCTAGCCTGTTCGACAGCCTCCTCGTACTCCTCCCGTGTGATCGGCCGGTCCAACGGGGGGAGATCTCTGGCCTTGTAGCACGGCCGGTATTGGTCCATGATGTTGATGTACGTCTCCGTCGATACGTCATCAGCCAGGAAAGAGACGATATCCGCCGTGCCGGCTACCCCTCCTGGCAGCACAAGATGACGCGCGAGAAGCCCCCGCTGGGCAATGCCCCTGCTGTCCATCACCAGCTCGCCGACCTGACGATGCATCTCTTTCACCGCGGCCTGGTTCACCTGCGGATAGTCTTCCACCTTGGAGTACTTGAGACCCATGTTAGCAGCAGCGTACTTCATATCTGGCATATAGATGTCCACGATGCCATCAAGAAGCTCCAATGCAGCCTGAGAATCGTAGCCACCCGTATTCCATACTAGGGGAAGATGGAGCCCCAACTCGACGGCAAGGAGCACCCCGTCCAGAATGGGGGCCAGGACGTGTGTGGGCGATACCAGGTTGATGTTATGGCAACCCTGTTCCTGCAACGAGAGCATCATGCTGGCCAGTTCGCGGGCTTCCACCTCTCTTCCCCGCCCCTGCTGGCTGATGTCGTAGTTCTGGCAGTACTGACAGCTAAGGTTGCACCACGCAAAGAAGATCGTGCCCGATCCTCGGGAGCCCCGCAGTGGATCCTCCTCGCCATAGTGAGGACCGTGGCTGGCTACCTTCGCCCGGATACCTGTGTTGCACGCACCCGTTTCCTCACGGCGGTTGACGTCACACGCTCGCCCGCATAGATTGCAGGCACGAAGATGCTCATACGCGGCCTCCACGCGCTGTTCAAGCTCGCTCGTTCTATGATAGCCCAGGTAGGCTGGCTCGAACGATCCTTCTGCTTCGGTCACCGCAGGCCGCTCCGCTACCATTGGACGGGAACCCTTCGGACACGCCAGTTCCGGTCGCGATACTGCACGTAACCGTTCTGCTGCCCGAATTGGTACACCTTCCACGTCACCTCCACGTCGCGTTGGCAGTAGTCAATGACCCTCTGAATGTCGCCCTGATGAAACCAGCGAACGGCCTGGAGCCCATCCGCGCTCTTTCTCTCACCCAGTGTTGCTATAGCTACATCATCGAGCTTCAGCCGCCATCCCAGAGCCCGATGAATGTCGTCCAGCATATCCACTGTGGGAAGGCCCAGCAAGGGGTCGTTGGTATAGCGTCTCAGCACCTCGTAGTCGAAGCGGAGCAGATTGTAGCCCACGATCAGATCAGCCGCACGCAATGCAGCCACAAGGCGGTCTGCGTCCCCTTCCAGGTAGGTCTCGTATCTGTTCGCCGCCACGTGATAGGTCACTGCGACAGCTAGCTGCATATCGCGGATATGGCCCCATCCTCCCACCTCGCTGGCCGCATACTGGGTTTCCAGATCCAGGACTAGAACCTTATCCTCTGTCCTGTGACGGTTCCTCGTCTGCCTCTGGTCGGTATGCATCATTCAACTCGCTGGACTGCGTCGGATCCAACCGATCATCGGCACTGCGAGCAAGAGGCCCAGCAACGAGAGGCCCAGCCAGACCGCCGCGTGATCCAAGACAGTTGCCCATGCCGCTTTCGGCTCTAGGCTTATGCGCCAGTCGCTCTCCAACTTGGCGAACGTAATACCGAGCCCGTCTTCCACGCCGCTCTTACAGCTGGCCCCATCGGCATAGGCGGACAGTAGCTGGCGTATGCCCTCCGCGCCGTAGTTCTCACGGATGAAATCCACCACGCTGGCGCTTTCTGCATACGAGAGGATGGCAGTGCGTGGATCCGGGGAGAAGGGAGTACACAGCTGCTCCAGGGGCAAGAGCTGCCCTGCCTCGCGAGCTGTTTCCAGGGCGATGGCGTACTCCGGGGTGGGCAGTCGTTCGTTGGTGGTGGCCAGGCCCTCATCCAGCCAGGCAGGGACGTGTGCATAGCCCTCCGGCGTGGTCAGCTCATACACCAGCAGGTGGGTGATCTCGTGGGGGAGATACCGTTTCATCTGCGACGTATACCCTTGGTCCCCCGAAACGGCCGCGACAACGACACCGAGCTCCGGCCGCGCTTGTCCGCCAACCCATTCTCTGCCTGTCAGCACCATGGCCCCCTGGAGATTAGCCTCGGAGTCATAGAGGAAGACATCCAGAGGATCTGGCATCGGGCTGCGTAGCTCCGTCTGAATGTCCGTTGCGCTGGCTCGAGCGATGTCGAGCGCTGTCTGCGCGAAGGTTGGATCTCCCTGACCGGCTATCCAGTGGATCCTGATCCCGGAGGCCTTGAGCTGTTCCCAAGGGAACCGGTTGTCTCTGTACGTGAAGGTCTGCACCGGCGTCTTCAGCTCATTGCCGGCTGAATCCTTGATCTGCCACCAGAAGCTGATCTCCGCAAAGGGAGACAGAGGATAACGCCGGGCATCGTGAGTGTGGACCAAGCTGATCTCGGGTTCAGACCTATCCAGGGGTATCTGCTGACTCCGGGTCTCGTCGTCTGTGGTAGCCCTGAAGAAGAGGTAGACCTGCGAGATCTCGCCATCCTCCGAGGCGGCGTGGAGGGAGAAGGTCACGTGCTGAGCGAAGCTGTACTCAGCGGTGTTTCTCACCACGTTAATGCCGCCGGCAAACGCATGGCTGGGAACAAGCAGTGAGAGGATGAGCGTCCCAAGAAGTGCGATGCCGGTGGTCTGTGAGCGTACGGCTTTCGCTATGCGCAAGGGATCCTTCGACTCCGTTTGGGGCAGGCCGTTCGCCTACCAGATACCCTCGTCTGTTAACTCGGCGAACACATCCTCCAGGTCGCCGTGCAAGAACTCAAACTCATCCAGGGCTGCCTCGGCGGCGGATCGAAGCGCCTCATCGCTCACCCCGGAGTAATGCTCGAGAATCTCGCGTGCTCGATCGCCGCCGACCTGGCCCAGTGCCCAGATGGCGGCTTGCTGTACCTCCGTGTCTGTGTCCTCGGTTAATTCCTCGAGCATGGAGACGGCGTCTGAAAGCTGCAGCTCCCCACACGCCCGAGCGGCCTCATACCGCATCTCCGGGTTGATGCTGAACAGCTCCCGCTTTACCTCCGCTGCCCAGCGCTTGTCAGCGCTTCGCCCCATCGCGAACACAGCGCTGATGCGCAGCTTCTCTTGGTCGGAGGCGTACGCCTCCTGGATCGACGTGACAACTATCTCGCTACAGACATACGCCAAGGACTCCAGTGCCCGACGTTGTACCTCGGTGTCTTCGTCACAGGCCCGACAAGCTGACACCAGGGCCTCATACGCCACTTCCCGGGGCTTGGGACGTATCCTCTCCAGCTCGCCCAGCAGAACGAAACGCCCCAACGACTTCGCTGCCGCTGCGCGCACCGCGGCCGACCTGTCCTCTTGAAGGCGTTCGGCCAGCCGTGGCACCAGCCGCACATCGTGATCCTCCCAGAGGCCTTCAACGGCCGCCTCTCGCACATCAGGGTCTTCGTCGTCCAGCGCGATGCGGAACACGGCGCCGAAGTCGAGCGTGAAGTCCGCCTCGGCCATCTTCATCAGTTGCGATGCCAGTTGCACACGTAAAGCGGCTGGAAGTTCCTGCCACACGTCGGTCAGTTCTGCTGCTTGCTCTGTGTCCAGGTTGGAGAGGTAGCAGAGCGAGGCTCGGTCGGGCTGCTTGCCGTCTTGTTCCAACGTCCGCAGCAGGGTTTCGAAGGGTTCGGTCATCAGGTTCATCAGTCTGCCTACCGTAACAGTGACCAAGGGATGATGGGATTGATCAGGTCCTGAAACATGACCAGAGCCATCAACCCTACCAGAATCAACATGCCGATGAAGTGAACAACTGCTTCTCGTTCCGGTGGGATCCGTCGTCCGCGCACCGCCTCGATGAGGATGAACAGGATTCGCCCTCCGTCGAGAGCCGGCAGGGGCAGGAGATTGGTCAGGCCCAGCGCAAGGCTGATGAGCGAGGCGGTTTGAAGGGCCGGGAACGCCAAGCCCCACTCGATGCTTTGCTGCAGTGAGAAGGTCATGATCTGGCTGATGCCCACCAGGCTGGTAGGACGTGCCTCCTCCGAGCTCACGCTGCCTCGCAGGAGCATCAGCGGAAGCTGCAGTGTCTGCCTGGTGATCATCACCAGGTCGTCGGCACTGGCCTTCAGGGCCCGCGGAAGGGAGAGGCGCTCCAACCCACTCCGGTCCGGCCAGGGAGCCATCATGATGCCCAGGAAGCCATGACCGTCGCGGCGTTCTGGTTTGGCCGTCAGCGATAGCTCCTCGCCTCCTCGCTGCACCTGAACCTCAATCGGCTCCTCAGGGGAGGAGCGGATGACATCCCGCAGTTCCTCCAGCCCCTCATTAATGTGCTCACCATTGGCGGCTACCACAAGGTCTCCGGATTGGAGCCCTGCCTCTTGCGCAGGTGTGGAGGGTTCCACCTGTGTAACCTTCACGTGCCACTGGGTGGGATAGCCGCTGGCATAGGCGCCAACCAGCAGCAGTAGGGCGGCCAGGAGATTGACCACGGGTCCAGCCGCCAGCACCGCGATGCGCCACCTCTTGGGTTGTGCTGCCAAACTACGCGGATCCGATGGGTCTTCCTCGCCCGCCATCTTGACGAACGCGCCCATCGGGAGTGCGTTCAGGCTGTAGAGCGTCCCCGGCTCCAGCCCCGAGACCTTACCTCGCAGGCGTATCGTGCCATCGCCGCTCTCACGGCTCGAGGACAGCCTCGCGTCGTCCGGGGGCACGATTTCCACATTTTCCAGCCTTAGCTCCCCGGCGGCCTGGCGCTTGACCGTGGCGTCGACCCAGGCGCCCTCCGCAAGGTCCGATGGCAGCCGGAAGGCACGCGGGATCTCCACCCGCGTGCCGCCTATCTCAAGGAAGCCTTTGCCCCGCCACAGGCCGAGGAGGCGGGGTGGGAATCCGAAACCGAACTCTTCGACACGAACGCCGGCCAGCTTGGCGAAGATGAAGTGGGCCAATTCATGAATCAGGAGTATGGGCCCGAGCATCACCACCACCGTCCCTGCCAGCCAGAGTAAGATGTTCATCCAGTCCATAACACTCTCTCAGTCAAACAAACGGGCGTAATAGCGCCCGTCCAATACAAATCGTCGCTTCCGAGCGGGCCGGGCAAACCCTAAGAGCTTGCCTCACTTCGCTCATCGTTTCGATTATACCGTTATGGTGTCAAAGCTGCAACACAACCCTGTGCAGTCGATGGCTCGACCGTCGCTTCTACGAAGCATCGACCGTGCCCCTCCGGTGCCGCGTTGCCCCTGTTCCACCATGTCTGATGCTGGATGAAACGGAGCTTGCATCATCGACTGCATGGGGTCAGGTGTAGCGCCATTGCGCTGGCCCCGCATCTCCTTGGTGTGGCGCTCGAGAGCCTTGGACGGAGGTGCTGGGGATTGGGCCCATGCCCTCCTGCCCCTGCGCTCCAACGCCCCTCTGCCCGGCTGATCCCCGATGACTCTCGGTGAGACAGTCATCATCACGCTGGTTTGCGTCGCCGGTATTCCGTTCAGCCGCTGCGCGACTACCAGCCTGCTCGCCTCTCCAGGAATGAGATGGCCTCCTTCACCACGTCCCTGGGGCGCAAACCATCCGTCTCGATCAGCAGATCCGCGTGTTGCCGGGCGTGCTGGAGGCGCTCCTTCATCGCGCTCCACCACGCTGCGCCAGCCTCCGAGCTCCTTCGTTGGCTGGCGACCGCTTGAGAGACGTCCAGGTAGATCAGCACGTCGGGCTCCGTGAATCGCCGCCACATGGTGGGTACGTACGAGTGCTCTTGATTCACCTCACGGGCATTGTAGCTCGCCTCGCGCAGGGCCTTCACCAGCATTGTCTTGCCCGACGCGCACGGGCCGACCACGGCCACTACCGGGCTATCTTCTGCGGTGCTTGCTTGCGTGTCTCTCTTGCTCAAGGCTCGGGAGTCAGATCTTCCCCTATTGCACAGCACTGCTGAAGGCCACGAAGCTTTGTAAGCCGCATCTCTGCGGTCGGGCCGTGCCGGATGGAACCGTCCTGTGCCTGATCACAGAGGAACTCGAAGAAGTAGATGTCGCACGTCGTTGGTCGCCTGGCGCTCCCTGATATGCAAAACGAGCACACTAATGTCATCCCGCGGCCGCCCGTCCTCCAGCCTCAATGCTTGGTCCAGTAGCGCATCGGCGACCCTTTGCGCTGTGATGCCGTCCTCGCTGAGCAGTCTCTCTACCGCCTCGGGGATGTCAAAGACGGGGCTCGACCACGCCCCTGCCCGCTCTAGGCCGTCGGTGTAAACCACTGCCCACGTACCCAGCTCGAACTCAAGTTCTGTGATGGACGGTTTCGTGCCGCGTCGTACACCGATGGGCTGTGCTGGCTCGTTAAGCAGTCTCATCCCACTGTGCGGCGTTACAACGATCATGGGGCAATGGCTGTTGCGGGAGAGCACCAGAGTCTCGGTGATGAGGTCAAGCGACAGGATGTTTAGAGTGGCCGACACCATGCCGCCCCTGTAGGTATAAAGGTAGTCGTGACCAGCTCGGGCGGCGGCTCCGTCGCGCACGCCCTCCGCGAGTTCGGAGATCACCTTCCGAGCCACCAGATTGCTGATCGCCTTGGCTGCCTGTCCTGAACGCTGCCCATCCACCAGCACAAATGAGAATCCGCCCTGAGGACGTTCCACCATCTCAAGCGTGTCTCCGCTCTGGCTGGCAGCCCATTTTCCTATCTTGGCAGCTGCGACTTCTATCTCCATACTTCCCTCCACACCGTCCCATGCGGCAGCACATCTTCCCACGGATTATACCCCCTCGACTGACAGCAGCAAGGCCTGTGCGCCGCAGGTCTGGCTGCGACTCCGGGTCGGACGGACCGCCGTGCTCCCATCCGCCCTGCGCAACGCCTCGATGAGACCTCAGGCGGGGTCCCCTTCCACCATGGATCGTAGTGCTCACGGAGGTCCGTCGACCGGCCTCGATACAGCTGCGAATGGCAGCTGACGAAGGCGGTCAGCCACCTTCGTCCTTTCC
>CAZGSX010000027.1:7766-29747 GCA_964528475.1 uncultured Anaerolineales bacterium | reverse complement strand
CGATAAGCAGATGTGGATTGGCGAGGCTGTGCCCCAGACCCTTCAATTCTCCCAGGGCGCCGGCAGCTCTGGAGAGCGCCCCAACCAGATCCGGCGTCCAGTCCAACTGGGGCGGCAGAGGCGCGGGGTGATACGCCCAGTAGTCCTTGCCGGACACGTGCACCAGCTTCCCGGCCGCGGTATCTTGGAAAACCTGTAGGTCCATGGAGCCCCCAATTTACAGTTACGAAAGCAAGTCGCCCTATAATAACACTTAAGGGAAAAAATGTAAATAAGCCTCGCACGGTCGATCGGCGCAGTCGCCTATGGACTTGGGCCTCTGCTGCCCTGTCCGTCTGAGAGGGGCAGAGGCGAAGCGGCTGCAGCGACGAAGAGTCACCGTCACGTTGCCTAGAAACAAGTCACGCGCGGGCGCCCCTCCACCGCCCAGCAAGTTCTGATCGTCGACTGAAGGTTGACTACCTGGGATAGTCCTCTTTCGCAGTATAATGGGGGAGGTAGCCTCCTTGGGCCAGGTGCTGGCTCAATGACAAGGGCCTTGAAAGGGAAACCGTCGAAGCGACGCTGATCAAGTGCACAGCCCCGTTGGCCGGGTGGTTCGAGATCAAGGAGCGGCTCACGCGGCAACCTCGGCTCGGATGTGCGGCTCGCTGTGCTTCGACACGATGTTCCCCTTCGCTCAACGCCTACTCAACATGCCCTCGCGCGGCGAGATCCCGTCGGTAGAGGCGGTTCAGTCGCATCTACGGCGAAGACCGGTGCCTTTTGGAGTGTCTGGCTGAATGAATGAACGGGCTTGACATCGGCTTGCCCCTACTACGTACTGTGTTGTCAATCAACCCAACCACTCTATCACAATCGTAGATCATCGCTCAGCAGGTAGCAGACCAACGAGGGGGAGGTCCTCAACGATCGACGCCCCTAAGGGTGAACCGGACTTCTGAACGGCCCGCTCTGGCCCGTTGATCATCCCCGCCCCCGTGTACGCCTGGGCTCTGGATCGATTCCGTCAACTATCTCGCACCTACTGGGTGCCAAGGAGAAAGAGATGAGACAACGAATGCTCTCGATGCTGGGTCTGATCCTCTTGCTGTCCCTGCTGGCGACAATTGTATCCCTGGCCGTCCCCGCTCTTGCCCGTCGACCATACGGGCGATCTGTTTGTCCTGGACGGTAGAGGGCGACGATCAGGGCCGCCGTGGCACGTGTGGGGCCATCGAGGGGCGTCAGGATCAGCACCAGTGTCTCGGTCACCGCTCCGGGACGGGCCGCCTGCGTGGTAATGCAACCATGGGGGTCATCACGAAAGAGTGTCCCTACGCCGCGGCCGCCTCCACCGTGGCCCGTATCTCCAGTGTGGCGCGCTCGCCAGTGCCCAGGCTACCCGCTACCCGGCCCCGCCCTCACGCTGCCGACCTGAAGGCCCGCCTCGCAGGCCTAGATCACCCCCGCGTACACTTCCTCGATCCGCTGGGCAATGTTCGGCCAAGCATACGACTCCGCCCAACACGTGGCCCGCTGACCGATCCGTCTGCGGCTAAGCTCGTCGGTGAGCAGTTCCCCGATCCGCTCTGCCAGGGCAGCCGCGTCCCCGGCTGGCACCCGATAGCCCGTGCGTCCATCCTTCACCAGGTAGGCAAGCCCACCCACGTCCGACGCGATCACCGGCGTGCCGCACGCCATCGCCTCCAGCGCCACCATGCCGAAGCTCTCGTAGTCGGAGGGCATCACCACCATCTCAGCGGCTGAGTAGTAGTACTGCAGCGTGTCCTGGTTCTTGGAGCCGAGGAACGTCACCACATCCTCAATTCCCAGCCTCTGCCGCAAGTCGGCGAGCCGGGCCATCTCCTCATCCGTGCAGATAGCGTCGGCCTGACCGCCGATGATGGGTACGCCTAGACGTTCGTGCAGCTCCGGCCGGCGCTGGGTCACCAGAGCGATCGCCTCCAGCAGCGTGTCGATCCCCTTCAGCGGCTCGATGCGGCCCACAAACAGGATCATCGAGCGGTCGGTGCACTCCCCGATGTGCTCCTTCGCATGCGCGGCTGGAATGGGATGAAAACGATCGATGTCCACGCCTGGCGGGATCACGTGGATCTTACGCCGGTCCGCATCGTAGAGTTCAGCCAGCTGATTCTCCTCGGCCGGCGTGGACGCGATCAGGGCATCGGCAAACGCGGCGATCTCCGTCTCCACCGCCACCCGTCGGCTCGTCTCCCGCTCCATTGGGCGCTTCTCCGCTACCAGGTTCTTCATCTTCCCCAGCGTGTGGGCCATGTGGACGATCGGGGCTTTCCAACGTCGGCGTAACCGCTGCGCAGCCGCGCCCGACAGCCAGTAGTGGCTGTGCAGCACGTCGTACTGAATCCCATCGCGCCTCGCCTGCGCCAGCGCCCCGTCGACGAATTCGTCCAGATGGTCGTACACCCTGTGTTTGTCGTACGGCTCCTCCGGCCCAGCCGGCAGGTGGATCACCCGCCCGCCCGCGCCCAGGTCCGTGCTGATGTGTGGGATGTCTGGATTCTGGGAGCGAGTGTACACATCCACCCGGTGACCGCGCCGCCCCAGCTCGCGGGAGAGGTCGCGCACATAGACGTTCATCCCGCCCGTCTCCTTACCTCCCAGGGTGGCCAGGGGACACGTGTGGACACTTAGCATAGCGATTCGCAGGTCTGACCTCACGCTCATCGAAGCTCCATGGATCCGACAGATACGCTCGAATTGGAGGACATCACAGACATCCCGTACATCCCGTGCGTGTTACGGATTGTGCCCATGACCAGCATAGTGCTCAGCCTGTATGCAGTGATTGCAGTTGCCGTGGTGGCATCCGCCGACACGGAACGCCAAATGGCCATCGAGGCTCGCACTTCCCTCAACGGACCCTCTACATTATACTATGCTTGACCCAGACTGCGTAGCATGCCAGGTTCTGAGCGGGACCATGGTGTGCGCGACATCGTTGGGGGCGTGAGGTCGCCCTCCGCCGGCCTTCGACTTCTGTGGGATCCAGGCTCTAGGCACGGGTCAGCTGGTCTGAGAGCCAGCTCACATGCTTAGGAGGAATCGTTGGAAGGAACGTCCGTTCGGATACTAGGCCTCAACGACTATGATGCCGTCTTTGAGCTCTGGAGGCGAGCTGGGCTTCATTCCCTTAAGCCGCGCGGGCGGGACAGCCGCCAGGCCTGGCGCCGCCAGCTTGCCACGGGTGTGCAGACCATTCTGGGGCTGGAGCGGGAAGGTACGTTACTGGGGGTTGTGATCGCCACGCACGACAGTAGGAAGGGTTGGATCAACCGTCTCGCCATCCACCCGGATCACCGGAGACGGGGCTACGGAGCGCGCCTGATCGCCGCCGCCGAGCAGGTACTGCGGAGGCAGGGCATCGACGTCATCGCCGCCCTCGTGGAGAGCGACAACGCGGCCTCTCTGGCTCTGTTTCAGGAAGCTGGATACGTGGATGCGGGGTCGGACATTCACTATCTGAGCAAGCGGGAGGGAGACCGCGTCTGAGGGCTTGTCACGACCTCGTCCCTCGCACTGCGGCCATCACCGCTTTCAGAAGCAGATCCTCTTCCTCCTCTTGCACCGTCCGCGGGTCCAGAAGGAGCCGCCCGCTCTCGATGCGACCCAGCACGGGAGGCTCGCCGTTGCGCAGTGCGCGGGCCAGATCATCGGGATGCTCCGTAGCCAGAGCCACTACCTTCGTGGGAAGCGTTTCGCCGGGAAGGCTTCCTCCGCCGACGGTCGACTGTGCGTCGACCACCTCACAGGCGATCTCCTCTTGCTGGAGCTTCTGCCGCCACACGGCGGCTCGCTCCGCAACAGCGTCTGGGGAGGCGGCGATCATCCGCCAGACGGGCAGCTTCGCCACGGCTTCGTCGCGGATGTAGTGGAGCAACGTCTCCTGCAGCCCGACTAGGCATAGTTTATCGGGCCGCAGGGCGCGGGTCAACGGGTGGCTCTTCAGGGGATCCACGCAGTCGGCCGTCCCCACGATGATCCCCGCCTGGGGTCCGCCCAGGAGCTTGTCCCCGCTGAAACAGACCGCCGCGGCTCCCGCGGCAACGCTCTCCTGGACCATGGGCTCGTGAGCCAGACCGAACTGCGTCGTCTCCAGCAGCGCCCCACTGCCCAGGTCGTCCACCATAGGAAGGCCGTACTTCGCGGCCAGCGCTGCCAACTCCCTAACGCTGGGCTCGGACGTAAACCCCACGATGCGGAAGTTGGAGTGATGCGCTCTGAGGATCAGGGCGATGTCGTCAGCCGCTTGCAGTGCGTTCTCGTAGTCGTAGAGATGGGTGCGGTTCGTGGTGCCGACCTCAACCAGACGGGCACCGCTCTGCGCCATCACGTCCGGCACTCTGAATCCGCCGCCGATTTCCACCAGTTGCCCGCGGGAGATCACCACGCCGCCACCCTGGGCCAGTCCGGTCAGCACCAAGAGCACTGCGCCGGCGTTGTTGTTGACCACCAAGGCCGACTCTGCGCCTGTCACGCGGCGCAGCAGTCGCTCAGCGTGTACCGTGCGGTGCCCGCGCCTTCCCTCCTCCAGGTCGTACTCCAACGTGCTGTACCCCTGGCTCACCCGGTCCATCGCCTGTCGGGCTGCGCGAGAGAGGGGAGCTCTCCCCAGATTGGTGTGGATGATCACCCCCGTCGCATTGATGACGGGGCGCAACGTGGGGGCTAGCTCGCTTCTCAGGTGACGGGACGCCCGTTCAGCGAGGACGACCACACTGGGCACCTCGCCTCCCTCGCGCACGTCAGCTCGGACGAACTCGAGCACGTCCCGCAGGGCCTGCAGGACAGCCTGGCGCCCAAATGTGTCGATCAGCTTTTCCACCGCCTCCATGCCCAGCAGCCGATCGACGCTCGGGATCTGCCGCAGCTCGCGGACGCTCATACCCTACTACCTCTCAGCGGTCACCTGGCAGAGTGAGCCTGACTAGTCAACGCGTCGTCAGGAGAGCCCGAGGTTCTGGCCCTCGATGCCTCTCCTATCCAGCGCTATTGAGGTGGAATCTGTAGCACCTGACCAGGATAGATGCTGTCTGGATTGACGATGCCGTTGTACTCCGCCAGCCGGGTCCAACTCATATCGTAGCGCAACGCGATGCGGAACAGACGATCCCCTGGTTGAACGACATACGTGGTTCCTCCGCCCGATGGCGGTGACGGCTCCTCAGCCTGCTCACCAGTCAGAGGAATCGTGAGCTCCTGGCCCGCGTAGATCTGCGTGGCGTCAGCGAGACCGTTGGCTCGCGCGATGGCGTCCACGCTTGTGCCGTAGCGGATCGCGATGCTGTACAGGGTGTCTCCGACCTGCACCACGTGAGTGGTAGTCCCCTCCCTGGACGGTTCCGATGGGGCCTCAGGCTCTCTTGTTGGAGGTGGCTGGACGGGGCTTGTCGGGGCTGTCGCGGTGGCAGCCACTACGGCGGACGTGGCTGTCGCCGCTGGTCCCCCGTCGCCTTCAGAGGGTTCGTCGCCCTCTTGCTCCTCGCTCGGCGCTTCTGCCGTCTGCGCTGCCACTGTCTGCGCGGCGCGCGTGGAGTTGGCGATGGCCGTGGCTTGCAGGTCCGACTCCGCCGGTGTGGCGGCCTCCTCTCCCTCCGCCGGGATGGGCGTCAGATCCGGGGCTGCGGGTCTATAGCATCCTGTCCCCAGGACGAGAACGACCGAAAGGCTCAGCAAAGCCAAGAATACGGAGCGGGTGTTCTTCACAGGCCACCTCCTTAGGATAGTCAGGCGACGTCTCGAAGCGAATCGATACTACCATAGGTCCCTATCGGCGTCAAGCAACGTCTCCCTGCACAAGAGCTCGTTCGACTCATCTGCCGTTGGCCTCACCCGTCGGCCGGGGGACGCTGGTGCCCCTTTCCTACGGGCTTCTGCCCGACAACCGGACCGCCACCATGGTCTTGTCGGGAAAACGAGAGGAGTGCTTCTGGGAACCTATTCCCTGTCTCACCGTAGCGCCATCCGGTGTCATGCCGGAGGCATCGAGAGCCTCTCACGTCCTACTCAGCGGGGCGTTACAGAGCCTGGAGTTGGCGGATGAGTCTTCCAGGTTGCCGTGGATTGTGGTACCATAACGGTAGGTCTGCCTGAGGACGGGCTTGTCCGACAACGGCTCGGCGCCGTTCGCCAGCCGTCAAGTGGCTTGCGTCTCTGAACGCAGCTGCCCCACCGCCAGTCTGATGATAGCTGACACGAGAGGTGAAGCATGAGAGCGATTCTCGACGAACTGACCCACTGGATGGCCGCGGGCGAATCCATTGCCCTGGCCACAGTTGTACGAACGGAGGGTTCGTCCCCCCGTCCCCTGGGATCCCGGATGGCGGTGACCGACTCCGGGCAGATGACTGGTTCCGTCAGCGGGGGCTGCGTGGAGGGTGATGTTCTCCGGGAGGCGCAGGAGGTGCTTGCCACCGGCGGGACAAAGCGCCTGCACTACGGCGCCGTCGAGGAGGGTGGCTGGGAGGTTGGGTTGGCGTGCGGTGGTGAAATGGACGTCTTTGTTGAGCCCCTGGCGGAGGTGCATCGTTCGCTTCTCGATGCCCTGCGCCGTGACGAGACGGTTGGCTTGGCCACGCGCCTGGATGGCAGCGGTCACGCGCTTGCCTGGCCCGATGGCCGACTGCAGGGCGATCGCACCATGGCGCCGGATCTGCTGGCCCTTCTTGACGTTGACCCTTTCCCGGTGCCCGTCGCCGAACTCCGTTCTCAGCCAGAGGGGGACGTCTTCCTTGAGGTCTTTGCCCGCCCGGTCACCATGACCATCGTCGGTGCCGTTCACATCGCGGTGCCCCTCGTCACCATGGCGCAGCTGTTGGACTTCCACGTCCGATTGGTCGACGCGCGACGTGCCTTTGCCACCCGCGACCGCTTCCCGGACGTGGACGAACTGGTGATCGCCTGGCCCCAGGAGGCCTTGAGCGCCGAGACGCTGCGGCCCCGCGATGCCCTGGTCGTGCTGACCCACGATCCCAAGTTCGACGTCCCCGCGCTGGAGGCTGCTCTGAAGAGTCCCGTGGGTTACATCGGCCTGCTGGGTTCCACCACCACCCAGGAGAGGCGGAGGGCCGCTCTCCGAGAGAGGGGGTTTGAGGACCATGACCTGGCGCGCATTCACGGGCCAGTTGGCTTAGACCTCGGTGGGAGGACGCCGGAGGAGATCGCGCTGTCCATCCTCGCGGAGATCGTCAAGGTACGGCGAGGAGCTTCCTCGACTCACTTCCTACGCTCCTCAGGATGACCCGAAGGCGACTCCTCGGGATGTCGGAGTGGGCGGTTCCGCGTTTGCTGGGTGGCCCGTCAGCCACTGGGACAGCTCGGAATGAGAGGGTGCAGAGGCGCTTGCTTGGGATGGCAGTTTTGAAGCCTGAGCTTCTCAGTCCGTTGGCTGGCCCCCCGGCGCTGCCCGGGCCCGCCATAATGGCTGGCTATCGCGCCACGTCGATCCTCTCCAGGTTCCACAGCTCCGATGCCTCGCTGGGCGTCGCCGAGAGCCCGATAACCGTGGATCGGGCCCAGGTCGCTCGCTGATGCTGGAACAGGGGCAGGACAGGGAGCTGCTCGGAGAAGATGCGTTGCGGGACGGCCTGGCGCGACGCGTAATCGCTGCTGCCCGGCAGCGTCTTGAGCGCAAGCTGACAGGCCTCGTCATATTCGTTGTCGATGAAGCCGACCATGTTGGGTCGCCGCCACCTACCGGGGCCGGGCATTTGACTGCTTAACCAGGTATCGCACAGCGGATCGGACGTGAACGGCCAGGCGAACAGTGCGAGATCGAAGCGGCGGCCGAAAAGATCCCCCTCCGGCCCGGGTGCGAATAAAGCTTCAGGCGGTCGTGTCTCCACCACGACACCCATGCCACATGCCTCCAAGTGGTCCTTCACCATTGTCGCGGTGCGGACCCGATGCGGATCATCCGGAACCTTGAGCGTCACACGGAACGGCGTTCCATCTGCTATGCCGGGAATGCCGTGAGCCTCGCGAATGCCGTCGCCGTCCTCATCGTACCAGCCCGCTTCTGCGAACAGGAGCTCGGCTGCCTCTGCGTCGTGTAGCCACCTGGTCATGGCACCATGCCCGTAGGCTGGGTGCTCGGGCGGCACATAGCTGTGAACGACTCGTCCTTCGTCTCCTAGAGCCTCGGCGGTCACTCCCTCCCTGTCCACGCACTGGGCGATGGCTTGCCGTACTCGGACATCCTCAAAGAAGTCTGGTCGCTCATGATCCGCGGCCGGGGTGATCCCAAACGCGAGCAGCTCCCACCATCTGTCGCGGCTGCTGATGGCCCTGATCGAGTTCGCGGCTGTCAGTTGCCCCCCGTCCAGATTCGCACCAGCCTCATGGGTCGCCACGTCGCACGTGCCTGCCAGGAGCCCGTCGCCCAATGCCTGCACGTCACTGACGAAATGAAAGGCGACCTCATCCACACGGGGCAGGCCTTCCGGAGCACGGAAGTAGAACGGATTCCGATCCATGATGAGAGGGCCGCCGGCCTTCCAGCTCACGATCGCAAACGGGCCCCATCCCAGGGGCAGTCTGGTTGCTTCTTCCGAGGTGAGTAGCTCGCTGGCGGAGAGATGGCCCCAGGCATGGCGAGGAAGGGGATGCCACAGGTTCAGCGCATAGGCGCCGTCGATGAAACCCGGGACCCCCTGCCACGTCAGCGCGAACTCGCCCGTGGCCCGGTAGTCGGCCGTCCGCTCGACCAGATACTTGTCTACCGGCGTGGCTGCGTCAGCCGCCAGCTCGAAGCTGAACACGGAGTCGTCCGCCGTCAGGCGCGTGCCGTCCGACCAGCGGATGTCAGAGCGGAGCGTGAACGTAACCACCATGCGCTCCATCGTCATCGCTTCACCGTGGAACGTCGTCTGTCGCCCGTGCTGATCTCTCACAGTGACCCCTGGAGCGAGCTCCATCACGCTGCCGCTGGCGGCCAGCACTCGGTCTCCGATCCTCACCGTGGTCGTCTGGACGGTGGCCCCCGCCCCGAGAGTCGGGAGTTCGCTCAAGATCACTGGTTGGTACCTGTAATCGACGATGTCGACAGGGCCGTCGTACAGGCCCTGCCACACGTGCTGGGCAGCCACATCCTCGGTGCCATAGTAATAGAGACTGTCCGGCTCCGAGGCTAGACAGATGCTGAGCCTCTTTGGCTCCGGGGTTGGTGTGGGCGTCGAAGGGGGTCGGGGTGACGGCGAGGGGGTTGTGCCGGGCCGCGTGGGGATTAGCCCCCTTCCCGCGCAGCCGGCGCACAGGATCAGAACGCTGAGCGCGGCGAGCTTGCCCGTCATCATGAACCTCTCTCCATGGGCGGAATCCATCGCTATCCTTGCAGCTTCGAGGCTGCCATAGCCACCACAGGATCGCGCCGCATTCTACCGCCGGCGGAAACCCCTGTCAACAGGCGCCCCAGCACCATCCGGCCCATCTGTGAAATCTGCGAGATCTGCGGATCATGCTGTCGATGTCTGTACCCTGGGTTGCACAGACCACCTGCTGCCGGTATAATGGCCGCAACTCGGATGATCCCCGTTCTGGGGATCGTCCTTCCGCTGCTTACCTCTCGATCCGCGATCCACCTGGTTTCTTTGTGAGGTGAGCGGCATAGCGTATTGACCTACCGAGGAGGTGTGGATGTCGTCCAGGGAGAGCTTTCTGCTCGTCGGCTTGCTCGTCCTTTTACTAGTGTCTGCAGCCTGCAGTGAAGCACCGTCACCGACGCAGGCTCCAACCGTTCCCGATGTCCCCGAGGCTACCTCAACCGCCGAAACTGATCCCACGGAGAGCAGCCCCATAGAGACCAGCGTACTGCCGACGCCCACGGAAGAGCGTCCTTTGGCAGCGCGCGTGAACGGTGAACCGATCTACTTTGATGAATACGAGCTCGAATTGGAGCGCTACGCCAGCGCATTGGAGGCCCAGGGCATCGATCCCAGCAGCGAACAGGGGCAGGAGAGGATAGACCAAGCCCGCGGCTGGATCCTCGATATGATGATCGAGCAGGTTCTGACGGCTCAGGCTGCCGAAGAGGCAGGGGTGGAGGTCACAGACGCCCAGGTTGAGCAGTCCTTGCAGGAGATGGCAGCCGAGAGCGGGGGAGAGGAAGCGTTCCGCGCCAAACTGGAGGAATGGGGAGAGACCTATGAGCACGCTAAGCGGCAAGTGCGTGCTCAGTTGATTGGCATGGCGATGACAGACCGGGTGGTGGCACAGGTGCCGGAGTCGACGGAACAGGTGCGCGCCCGTCATATTCTAGTTGACACCCGGGAGGAGGCCGAGCATATTCGTTCCCAGCTTGAGGCAGGGGCCGACTTCACTGCCCTGGCCCGGGAGCATTCGCTGGACAAGGGCACGCGGGATAACGGCGGCGACTTGGGCTATTTCCCTCGAGGCATCTTGGTCGCCTCTGAGGTGGAGGATGTTGCGTTCTCCCTCCAACCCGGCGAACTCAGCGACGTGATCGCCAGCCCGATGGGCTTTCACATCGTGCAGGTCACCGAACGCGATCCAGATCGCGCTATCGGTGCCGAGAATCAGCAAATGCTGCGGGAGCAAGCTGTCCAGGAGTGGGTCGAGAGCCTGTGGAGCGATGCCAAGATCGAGCGTTTCGTGGGGGTGACGGAGTAGACTGCTCCGCCGCAGCCTCGGACATATCAACCTCCGGCGCCACGCCCACGGGGGTGGTCGGGACTCTGGGTGTAGCCAACGCTTGCCCTCCCCGGGACCGCCACACCTCCGCCCACAATGGCCGCTGCTCGGATTTCACCTCCGTACGCGCCTTCGGGCATCGTGGTGCTTGAGAGCCAGTCTGATGACTGGAGGCGGATGAGTCCCTTGCGAGAACGCGCGGGACGGCTGGTCGGCGCTCCTTATCAGGCGCCGAACTCGCCCTGCGCCAGGCCGAGGAGATAGGACGGAATCTGTGGGCAAGCTCTACATTGTCGGTACACCCATCGGCAACCTGGAGGACATCACCCTCCGTGGGCTCCGCATCCTGCAGGAGGCTTCTCTGATCGCCGCGGAGGATACCCGCCGCGCCCGTGTTCTAACCAACCGATACGACATCGACACCCCGACCACCAGCTACTTCGAGGGCAACAAACTGACCAAGCTGGACACAGTGCTCGGCGCCCTCGACGCGGGAGACGTAGCTCTCATCTCCGAGGCGGGAATGCCCGGTCTCTCTGACCCCGGCTACGAACTCATCCAAGAGGCTATTGAGCGGGGCTATTCCGTGGTGCCCGTACCTGGACCCACCGCACCCATCACCGCCCTCGTGGTCTCTGGCCTCCCGACCGATGCCTTCCTCTTCCTTGGCTACCTCCCCCGGCGAAAGAGCCGGCGTCGTCAGATCCTGGAGGGGGTCTCCAGGATGGCGTTCACGCTCATTGTCTTTGAGACACCCCATCGGCTCCTGGATAGCCTGGAGGATATCGCTGCGATTCTCGGAGACCGGCCTCTGGCCGTCTGCCGGGAGATGACCAAAGTCCACGAGGAGATCTGGCGCGGCACCGTCTCCGATGCGCGAGTTGCCTTTGCAGAGCACAGCCCGCGGGGCGAGTTCACCCTCGTCATCGGCGGCGTGCCCGAGGAGGAGCAGCGTTGGAGTGAGGACCAGGTCCGGGCTGCCCTGGAGGATCTGCTGGCCAAGGGTCTTCGCCGCCCGGATGCCGCGAAGCGGGTGGCCGATCTGTCCGGGTGGGACAGAAGTGCCGTCTATCAACTCAGTCTCTAACGGGGATCCCATGTCCATCGACCTGACGGCGGAGGAGCGGGGCATGTTGCGGGGCGATGAAGGGCCCGGCGTGACCCGCGCCATGGAGATCATCACGGCGCTGGGCCAGATCTATGGAGCTGAGCGCCTGGTGCCGGTGAGCTCAGTCCAGGTGGCGGGCGTGAGCTACCGCAACCTGGGGGAGGCGGGCTTGGCGTTCCTCCGCGAGTGGGCGGATGAGGGTGCTGAGGCCCGGGTGCCGGCCACCCTCAACCCTGCGGGCATCGATCTTGAGGATTGGCGGGACCTTGGGTTCTCGGAGCACTTCGCGCGCCGTCAGATGATGGTCGTGGAGGCATACGAGCGTCTCGGCGTGCGCCCGACCTGTACGTGCACACCCTATCTGATTGGCAACGCGCCCCGGGTTGGCGAGCACGTGGCTTGGTCAGAATCGTCAGCCGTCAGCTATGCCAATAGCGTCCTGGGGGCGCGCACCAATCGCGAGGGTGGCCCGGGCGCGATGGCGGCTGCCATTGCCGGTCGCACCGCGGCTTATGGCCTTCACTTGGATCGGGGCCGTTGCGCATCCCTGAGGATCAAAGTCCGCTGCTCGGTGGAAGACCTTTCCGATTTTGGCGCCTTGGGATTCCTCGTGGGAAGAAAGGCACGGAACCGCATTCCCTATTTCGAGGGCCTGGGTCCCTGTACGGATGAGGAGCTCAAGGCGCTGGCAGCGGCCATGGCCGCCAGCGGATCTGTTGCCCTATTCCATGTGGCGAACGTGACGCCAGAGGCCTGCAGTTCCGATATACTGATCGCCGAGCATGAGACGTGCCTCGTCGACGATCTCGAGCCGGCCTATCGGGCCCTGAATACGGAGGCGCGAGCTATTGACCTCGTCTGGTTCGGATGCCCCCACGCTAGCTTGGCGGAGCTTAAGCGTGTGGCGGAGCTACTACGAGGGCGCACTCTGACCTCGGCCCTCTGGATCACGACGGCCCGGGCGATTCGCCGCCAGGCGGTCGAGGAGGGCATCGTGGCCGTGATTGAGGCCAGTGGAGGCCGGGTCGTGGCCGATATGTGTGTCGTTGTCGCCCCCATGCAGGAGCTTGCCTACCGCACGGTTGCCACCCCGTCGGCCAAGGGGGCTGTGTATCTCCCTTCCCACGCTGGACTAACCGTGCGCTTCGGCACCGTGGAGCAGTGTGTCGAGGCTGCGGTGACGGGTCTGTGGACAGCTTGACGCCCAACAGGGCCGTTGACGTGGAGTCGCCTCTCATACCGCCTCTGCTGAACTCCGTAGTCTCGATGCGGGAGACGTCGCTCTGCCACGCTTGTCTGGGGTCATCGCTGTGTTATAATCGCTTGCTTATTCCTTGGAGTACAGGCATCGATGTGCCCGTACAGTGAGCTTCGTCTTGACCACGGCTAACTATGGCTGAACGCGGCGAACCCCTTACCGATCGCGAGAAGGAAGTGCTCGAGCTGGTTGCCACCGGGATCACCAACCGGGAGGTGGCCCAGAAGCTCTTCATCAGCGTCAATACCGTCAAGGTCCATCTGCGCAACGTCTACACCAAACTGGGCGCCGATTCCCGCACGGAGGCGACGATGATCGCCGTGCGCGAGGGGTGGGTGGGGATCGGTGGCGAGGGTGCGACGTCAGAAGGGCCGAGTGCGAAGGAGGAGGCTCACGTCGAACCACCCGCGCCGCCTCTGCCGTGGCCGAAGCGTGCGGCGCTGCTTGCTTCTCTTGCGCTGGCCGTCCTGTCGCTGATCGTGACCTGGCCCCAGGCTCAGCAGGAGCCTCGTAACGGCCGCGATCTGCCGCTCGATCGCCCTCAGAGCGCCCTGACGGTCTCCGGCCACGAGGCTGAGTCCTCTTGGCAGGAGAGGGCCCAGATGCCAACGCGCCGAGCCCATCTGGCGCTCGCGTCGGCCCAGGGACGCTTGCTGGCCATAGGCGGTCAAACCCCGGAGGGCGTCACCGGAGCTGTGGAGGCGTATGACCCCCAGGCTGACCTCTGGACCCCGCTGGAGGAGAAACCGACGCCCGTGGCATACGTGGGGGCCGGGACCATTGGCACGCGCGTCTACGTCCCTGGGGGTTGTGACGCAGGGAGCCAGGCGAACCGTGTCGTGGAGGTCTACGACGCGGAGACAGGTGTCTGGGAGGAGGTCAGCTCTCTCCCTGAACCGCGCTGTGCCTACGCCTTGACCACTGACGAGAATACCCTCTACCTGTTCGGCGGATGGGACGGTGCGCAATACGTCTCCACCAGCTATGCCTACGACGTGGAGGCCGATGCGTGGCGCGAGTTGCCAGCGGCGGGTGTGGCCCGGGGGTTTGCTGGCGCTGCAGCGCTCAACGGTCATCTTTACGTGGTGGGTGGATATGACGGTGAAAGGGAGTTGGCCACCTGTTCGTTCTACGATCCGCCGTCGCAGGCTTGGGGCACGTGTGCATCCTTGACCGTCGGGCGCGGAGGGCTGGGATTAACTGCCGTGGGCGGGAAGCTCTACGCCGTGGGTGGAGGCGGGTGGACCAGTTATCTCGGCTTCAGTGAGCGGTATGATCCGCAGGCCGACGAATGGAGCGCTATCGAGACCCCTCTGGTGGCAGAGTGGCGTAACCCTGGCGTAGCGGCGTTTGAGGGCACAGTCTATGCGGTGGGGGGCTGGAGCAACGACTACCTGAGTCTCAATCAGACCTACTCCGCGCTTCCCTTCCGGATTTTCATTCCCGTCAGTCAGCAGTAGCTGAATAGTGCGTCGCGCCTGCCGACGGCCCCCGCGACGGCGGCCTGTCTCGCCGCGCACTGTGCAGCCCAAACCGCGCCCGCCGGTGCCTTGGCGGTCCGCAACTCCCGCCCGCAGAGCCGCCAGGTCGCAGATGCTCCATCCCTTCCCTTGTGTCACACACCTTCCTACGGTACAATCGCCTCACGCACGAGATAGAGACAGAGGAGGCTTCCATGGCAGAGGTCATTTACATCGAGGACATCGCTCACCACGAAGGAGAAGAGGTCACCCTGAAGGGGTGGGTCTACAATCGCACTGACACGGGGAAGCTTGTCTTTCTCTGGGTTCGCGACGGCACGGGATTTGCCCAATGTGTGGTGTTTCACAAGAACGTCGACCCCCTGCGATTTGAGGCGGCGCAGAATTTGACATACGAGTCATCCGTCGTCGTCACCGGAGTGGTGCGCCAAGATGATCGCGCGCCCGGCCTCCCCGGGGGCTATGAGCTGGACGTCAGCAGCCTGGAAGTTCTCCAGGTGGCTGAGGAGTACCCCATCCAGCCCAAGGAGCACGGTGTAGACTTCCTGCTGGAGAACCGACATCTGTGGATCCGCTCCCAGCGCCAGTGGGCCGTGCTCCGCGTGCGGGCTACCGTCATCCGGGCCATCCGCGAGTGGCTGGATGATAACCGCTTCGTGAACATGGACACGCCCATCCTCACACCCGCCGCGTGTGAGGGGACGACCACCCTGTTCGAGACCGACTATTTCGGTGAGCAGGCGTATCTTGCCCAGTCCGGGCAGCTCTACAACGAGGCCGATATCTATGCCTTTGGACGGGTCTACTGCTTCG
The DNA here is from genome assembly GCA_964528475.1 of uncultured Anaerolineales bacterium. Classification (GTDB taxonomy): domain Bacteria; phylum Chloroflexota; class Anaerolineae; order B4-G1; family B4-G1; genus SKLM01. The sequence continues at coordinate 14,419 of CAZGSX010000027.1, read as the reverse complement.
GCCCCACATTCCGTGCTGAGAAATCGAAGACCCGGCGTCACCTCACCGAGTTCTGGATGGTCGAGCCGGAGGCCGCCTTCTGTGACATGGATCAGCTCATGGAGATCGAGGAGCATTTTGTCTCCCACGTGGTTCAGACGTGTTTGAAAGAGCGCGCGCAGGAGCTGGAGCTCCTGGAGCGGGACACCAGTCGCCTCGAGAAGGTCGTTCCCCCCTTCCCCCGGATGTCCTATGACGACGCCTTGGACATCATTGCGGAGATCCGGGAGACGACGGAGGATGACGAACTTAGGCAATTGCTCCAGATCGAGTGGGGCGACGACTTCGGTTCCCCGCACGAGACCCAGTTGACGGAGCGATTCGACAAGCCGGTCCTCGTCTATGGGTATCCCACGCAGGCCAAGGCCTTCTATATGGAGCCCTGGCCGGGCCGTCCCGAGGTGTCCAAGAGTGTTGACATGCTGGCTCCGGAGGGATACGGTGAGATTACCGGCGGCTCGGAGCGCATCTCTGATCTCGACCTGCTGCTTCAACGGCTTGATGAATGGAACTTGCCCCGCGAGGCGTTCGAGTGGTACATCGATCTACGGCGCTACGGCTCCGTGCCCCACTCCGGCTTCGGGCTGGGGGTTGAGCGGACCGTGACGTGGATCTGCGGTATCGATCATCTCCGGGAGACCATCGCCTTCCCGCGCATGCTGACCCGCGTCTATCCATAACTCGACTCTCTGCCCGCGGTACGCGCCGAGACATCTTCCTCTTCTTGGTACGCGGTGCGTGAATGGACCAGGGCTATCCCTGCGTAACCGGCCGCGGCGGGTTCCGTAGTGTTGGGTCATGCCCCACCCTGCAGAGCGCGCCCCGCGGCTCAGCTCTGACCCTCCTAAACTCCGGGGTCGCATGCCTTCCTGCGTCCCAGGTTATTCCGCCGCGCCAGGGAGGGGGTGGTTCCCCCCTTTCGGTCCGTCACGCAGCGTCTTCCCTCTGATGGCCCCGGGCGACAGCCCGAAATCACGCCCACGGATGGGCGCGGACGGTTAATCCTTCGCATAGTCGGGATGAGCAGCGCGCACGTCGCCGAAGGGACGGGGACCAGCTCATGTTCCCGATCGAGTGCGAGGACGCGCTTTCCAGAACGTGGAACTCGAGGTATAATGTAGGTGACATAGTAGAAGCTCCATCGATGAGGGGCTTCTTTCAGGGGAGCCTGGGGAGCTGGGCTGAGAGGGCGCTTGGGCCATGGTTAGGGACCACCGGCGCCGACCCTCGAGACCTGATCTGGGTAATGCCAGCGGAGGGAGGTTTGGTGGTCTTCGACAAAACCGCCCCCCTGGCCGGGGCGGTTTTCGCTTGTGGACCAGGGCTGATCTGACTGCAAGGAGCCCGTGCTGCGAAACGGGGCGAAGGAAAGGTGACTATGAGGGCTTTGATCTTTGCCAACGGCACATACCCCAATTCCCCGCCGGTCAGCGATCTCGTGCGTGCTGATGACTTGATCATTGCGGTCGACGGTGGTACCCGACACGCCTGGGACGCGGACGTGGATCCCCAGCTCGTCGTTGGAGACCTGGACTCGCTGGATTCTCAGGAGCGGGCACGCCTCAAGTCGACGGGTACAGACGTGGTGTCTTTCTCTTCACGCAAGGATCAGACCGATCTGGAACTCGCCTTGGTGCACGCCGCGTCCGCAGGGGTGCAGGAAATCGTCATCGTCGGGGCTCTGGGAGGCCGGGTTGATCAGACCATCGCGAACCTTCTGCTCCTTTCCCTGCCAGAGCTGATCGGCCGGGATGTACGTGTCGTGCATGGGCCACAGGATGTCTTCGTTATCCGCGACGAGGCGTCCATACAGGGCCGCCCTGGCGACACGGTCTCGCTCATCCCTCTGGCTGGGGACGCGGTTGGCGTCAGCACGGAGGGTCTGGAGTGGACCTTGGACGACGAGACCCTCCATTTCGGGCGCGCACGTGGGGTCAGCAACGTCTTGACCGAGGAGCCTGCCTCTGTGCGAGTCGGGCAGGGTCTGCTCCTTTGCGTCGTAATGCATAAGTCGGCACGTAGAGCAGGATCCGGATGAGACATGAGGAGGTAGCCATGAGGACGATCGTAGTATTGGGAAGCATTGGATTGTTGGTTCTTGCGGCTTGTGGACCCTCAACAGCTCCGAGTGAGGCCCCCGGGGCCACAGTCGCGCCCGCGGAGCGGCAGGTGCGAGTCATGACGCACGACAGCTTCGACATCAGCGAGGACGTGCTCGAAACCTTCGAATCACAGCATAACGCCAACGTGGAAATCCTGCAGGCTGGCGACGCCGGGGTCGTTCTCAATCAGGCCATCCTGAGCAGGGACAACCCCCTGGCCGATGTGCTCTACGGCGTTGACAATACGCTGCTCAGTCGAGCGCTGGAGGCCGATATTCTCGAACCGTATCAGTCCCCGCTGCTCGATCGGATTCCGGATCGGCTAAAGCTGGACGAGCAGCACCGGGCCTTGCCCGTCGACTACGGCGATGTCTGCCTTAACTACGACAAGGCTTGGTTTGAGTCCCAGGGGCTGGAGCCACCCGCTAATCTCGAGGATCTGACGGGGGCGGACTACGCCGGGCTCACGGTGGTGGAGAGTCCGGCGACCTCTTCTCCCGGGCTGGCCTTCATGCTTGCCACGATTGGACACTTCGGCGAGGAGGGTGAGTATACCTGGCTTGACTACTGGGCGGACTTGCGCGATAACGACGTGCTGGTGACGGAGGGGTGGAGCGAGGCCTACTACGAGCAGTTCACGTACGGTTCGGGCGGGAGCGGTGATCGCCCCATCGTCGTCAGCTATGCCAGCAGCCCGCCGGTCGAGGTTCACTTCTCCGAGGAGCCCTTCGAGGAGGCGCCCACCGGCGTTGTCGTGGGGGAGGGTAGTTGCTTCCGGCAGATCGAGTTCGTGGGCGTGATCAAGAACGCGGAGAACCGCGAGCTGGCTCGCGAATGGGTGGACTACATGCTGGACGAACCGTTCCAGGAGGATATCCCCCTGCACATGTTCGTGTTCCCCGCCAATCAGCAGGCTGAGCTGCCCGAGGTCTTTGCCGAGTTCGCCGTTGTCCCCGAAGATCCAGTAACTCTGGATTACACCCTCATCGAGGCGAACCGGGAGGCGTGGATTGAGGCTTGGACCGAGACGGTCCTTCGCTAGGGTGGATTTAGCTCGCGATTGCCTCTCTGAGGGCCCGAGTGGCATACACGGGTTGCGGACCGATTTGACCCGCGGGCGCCTGGGGCGACGCCACGCCCCGGGCGCCCGGATGGGGTACCGCTCCTGAGGGCTATGATTCCGCTGGTCGGGGTTCGTGCGTCTCAGACCCGCGTGCGGGCATCCGGAGGCCCGAGCCGTTCCCCGACGCGCTTGCCGGCGTGCCCAGGGACGGGCACCGACTTGACGATCCATCCAGCAACGTCATAGACTGCGAGGTGAAGCGGTGAGCCTAGACGCGGATAGGGGGGGTACAGGGTCCGTCAAGCGGTGGCTGGTTGATGCTCGTCTCGCCAACCTGGGCCGGCTGCTGATGGTCTCTGTTCTTCTGTCCTTCCTCATTCTCTTCTACTTCTATCCACTCACCTCCATGTTCAGGCTCTCCCTTGCACCCGAGGGGGAATTCAATCTCCAACCGCTGACCAGGCTTTTCAGCACAACTCGTCACCTGCAGACGCTCTGGTTCACCCTCTGGCAGGCCGCACTGTCGACGGTGCTCACGGTCGCTCTGGCGTTGCCCGGCTGCTACATCTTCGCCCGTTATGAGTTCCCGGGCAAGTCTCTCGTTCGGGCCCTCACTACCGTGCCCTTTGTGCTCCCCACAATGGTCGTTTCGCTGGCCTTCACCGCGTTGTTCGGGTCTCGCGGCCTGGTCAACGTCACGCTTATGCAACTGCTGAGTGTGGACCGGCCCCCTCTCGATCTTCAGCACACGGTGTTCATCATCTTGTTGGCCCACGTCTTCTACAACTACACGCTGGTGCTCCGCATCGTGGGTACCTATTGGTCCAATCTGAGTCCTCAGCTGGAGGAGGCTGCCCGTATGCTGGGGAGCAGCCGGTGGCAGGCCTTCAGGGAGGTGACCCTTCCCTTGCTATTTCCGTCCATCGCTGCCGCCGCCGTTCTTGTCTTTATCTTCGATTTCACCAGTTTCGGCGTCATCCTGGTGCTGGGTGGCCCTCGCTTCGCCACCCTTGAGGTGGCCATCTATCGCCAGACCATCCACTACCTCAACTTGCCCTTGGCCGCGGCCCTGTCGATGATTCAGATTCTCTTCACGTTCGGGCTCATGGCGGTCTACACTCGGCTGCAGGCCAGGCTTTCGCTGCCTGTGGAGCTGCGCTCGCGTCGGGCGAGCCAGCGGCGTCCCCGGAACCGGGGCGAGCTGGCCCTTGTCGTGGGCAATATCGCCTTCATGCTCATCCTGCTGGTCACGCCTCTGATCGCACTCGTGGAGCGTTCGTTGAGGCTCGGTGGCCGGTTCTCGCTTGGCTTCTACCGTCAGCTTTTCCAAAACCCCCGCGGCTCCGCCTTCTATGTACCTCCCGTCGCCGCGGTGCGGAACTCCGTGGGTCTTGCGCTGACCACCGTCGCGTTCTCGGTGACGTTGGGCCTGATGGCCGCGTCGCTGCTGGACGACCAACGGGCCAGGGGCCAATCCCCCGGACGCGGTGACTGGCTGCAGCGGCTCCTCGATCCCATTCTGATGTTGCCGCTGGGGACGTCGGCAGTGACCCTCGGGCTTGGATATATCGTGGCTCTGGATCAGCCGCCTCTCGACCTGCGCACGTCCCCCTTGCTCGTCGTCCTGGCGCACACCCTGGTGGCTCTCCCCTTCGTCGTGCGAAGCGTTCTTCCTGCACTTCGCTCTATTCAGCCGCAGCTGCGCGAGGCGGCCACCGTGATGGGAGCGTCGCCTTGGGTCGTCTGGCGCGAGGTCGAGTTGCCCATCGTGTCCCGGGCCGTGCTGGTCGGCGCGGTGTTTGCCTTCACCGTGTCGATGGGTGAGTTCGGGGCCACGAGCTTGATCGCCCGGCCGGAGCGGCCCACGATGCCCGTCGCCATCTTCCGCTTCCTGGGCCGGCCGGGGACCGTCAACTACGGCCAGGCGCTGGCCATGTCGACCCTGCTGATGCTGGTCTGTGCTGCTGGGTTCCTCGCCATTGAGCGGTTCCGCATCGGCCGTATGGAGGAGTTCTAGGATATGCCCCCTCTGCTCGAGCTTCGTAACCTTCGCAAGGCCTATCCCGACGGATGGACGCTATCCGATGTGAGTATGACGGTGGAAAACCGGGAGATCCGGGCGCTACTTGGCCCCTCCGGCTCTGGAAAGACGACGCTCTTGCGCCTCATAGCCGGGCTGGAGACACCCGACGGCGGGCAGGTCCTGGTCGAGGGGCGCGACATGGTCCGCTATCCGCCCCATCGTCGCGGTTTCGGCCTGATGTTCCAGGAGTACGCTCTGTTTCCCCATAAGAACGTCTTTGAGAATGTTGCCTTCGGGCTCCGCATGGCGGGGCTCCCCCGGCGGGAGCTCGAGCAACGGGTTGCGGATACCCTGGCGCTGGTGGGTCTGGAGGGATTCGGGCATCGGGACGTGAGCCAGCTCTCCGGGGGAGAGCGCCAGCGCGTGGCGCTGGCCCGCAGTCTCGCGCCACAGCCGCGCCTGCTGATGCTGGATGAGCCGCTTGGCGCGCTCGACCGTACCCTTCGCGAGCGGCTAATGGACGAGTTCCCTGAGATCCTCCACCAGGCAGGTGTGACGGTGATCACCGTCACCCACGATCAGGAGGAGGCCTTCGCCATCTCCGATCGCGTGGCCCTCATGCGCGCCGGGGAAATCGTCCAGACAGGGACCCCTCAGGATCTCTACCGCCACCCGAGTTCCGCTTGGGTGGCGCGCTTCCTGGGGCTGACGAACATTCTCCAGGGGGAGGTCGCTGGAGACGGATCGCTCCAGACTCCTGTCGGGCGCCTTGCGGTCGGGGAACCCCGAAGTGAGAGCTGGGGCACGGGAACTGAGGTGCGGTTCCTGATCAGGCCGGAGGCGGCCCGCCTGGACGACATCGGTCGCAATCGAGTGGGTGTCGAGGTGGTTGGCTGCTCTTTCCGGGGCACGCACTGGCAGATGGATGCCCGTCACGAAAGCGGGGTCGCCTTGGCCTTCACGTTCCCTGCCGGGAGCGACCTTCCCGCCGTTGGCCAATCCGTCACCCTGTCGCTCGACCCTCAGGCCCTAACCGTGCTCGACGCCGCTGGCTAACTGCCGCTGCTCTCCACCGATCAAGGAGCCACGCGCTTCACCAGCCTTCTTCTTCTCTGGGGATCTGCATAGGGCATGCTTCCCTGAGTCGCGCTCGATTGGGCATAGCGTTGCAGGAGCATGCGTTCCCAGCACTCGCAGAAGCGAGGAGGCTCTCCATGGCCGAGCAGTTGCGATGGCTGGAGTGACAAGATGGGTTTCAATCCCCCTGCAACTCGCGCCACGGCATCCCGGGGACGACCGCCTCCCTCGCGTAGGGCCCGGCTGCCAGGTCGTCCCAGTATCCCTTCTCCTCCAGGACGCCCGCTGAGAAGATGGCGTGACCGGGCGCTCCCAGCTGTCGGGCGATCGTGATGCGTTCAGCGATCTC
>CAZGSX010000027.1:4182-7666 GCA_964528475.1 uncultured Anaerolineales bacterium | reverse complement strand
GCGTGCAGCTCCAGGCCGCGTGCGTGGGCCGCCTCGATCGCTGTCTGCAGAGGATCCCATCCTGGATCCTTCCCCAGTTCCCCGCTGAGACGGGCGGCCCATGGCTCCAAGCCCGGGGTGTAGAAGGCGTCCGCGGTCCCCCGCACCTGGAACAGCACCGTGTTGAATCCTGCATCCGCGGCCTTCTCAATGAGAGACTGGGTATCCGTGACGGTGCTGTAGTTCCAGCGTGTCACCCATAGGGCGCGTGTCTCCGTCATCGGCCCCGCGCTGCACACCAAGGGCAAGAACACGTGGTGCTCCCTGGTGCCGTAAGCAGGTTCGGCGTACGACAGCTCATTCCCCTCGATGATAGCGGTGTGATCGGCGCTAGAACGCGCCGGAGGCTGACGCAGAAGCGAGCCGAGAAGCACCAGACCGCCGATCCCCAACATCAGGGGCAGAAGGAGACGGGCTGGTGTTCCCCTCATCCGTCGTCCTCCCCATCCAACATGGGATCCGCACGCTCCAGAAGCGCGGTGATCCGCTCGGGTGGCACGTTTCTTGCTTCCAGGAACGCTGTCAGCAGCTCGCGATCTGTCATCTCTTCTGGGGGCTGATCCCCCAGGCGCACCCGTGCCCTTCGCTCCACATGCCGGCTTATGCCGCGGATGGCGTACGCCTTGGACAGCAGCGCTCGCACGTCCCCATCTCTCAGCGCCGATGCCTGATCGGCGTCGAGCTCCAGGATCAGCCGCACCACCGCATCATCTATCTCCTCGTCTTCGATCTCCCGCTTCAGCGCATCCAGGGGATCCTCCGCCCGACGCACGTCGGCATGGATGGAGACGTAACGCCGTGCATCCACCTCCACGAAGGTCCACGCGGTCCCAGCACTCGAGCTTTCCCGTGGCAATTCCACCCAGCAGAACCCCTTGGGCTCCCCTTCCTCACAGAAATCAATGCGCTCCAGGCCACCGGCATAGACGATTGGCGGCTCGCTCTCTCCATTTAGACTCTGATGCTTGTGCATGTGCCCCAGCGCCACGTAATCCCATGCCGGATCGTCCAAAGCCGTTCTGGACACCACCGGATCCCAGCCCAGCATTAGGCGCCGCTCGGAGCCATGAGCGGCGCCTGACACAGTTAGATGCGCAGCCAGAACCGCCGGTAAATTGGGGTCCAGGCTCTCTCGCAGGTCCTGGATGGCGCTCGCGACCATCCGCCCCACGGCTTGGTCCATCTCTTCGGGGGAGAGGTCCCGGGAGATGTCGGCGGTGAGCAGCCGATCCCGGGTGGGGTAGGGTACGGTGGCCACCTGCACTGTCCCCCTGGGTGTCGTGACGGTGTGCACCCTGCAGTCTCGTCCCACGATGATGTTGGGCACGTCCAGTGTGCTGAAGATGTCCACGCTAGTGGCTCGCTCGCTCCTTGCGGGTGAGTCGTGGCTCCCCACTAGGAGCACGACCGGCGTCCCAGCATCGGCAAGCCGCTTCACCCGGGAGGCGAACGCCCGCTGAAAAGTGGGATTGGGGCTGTGCGCCTTGTAGGCATCCCCTGCGAAGACCACCAGATCGACCTCGTGCGCCAGCCCGTAGTCGATCAGTTCGTCGAACCGCCGCAGGAAGTCCATCACTCGGCCACTCACGCCGGTGCCCGGATCCGTGCCCCCGTAATCCTCTACCCCGATGTGGAGATCGGAGAAGTGCAGCATTCGGATCCTATCCGCAGTCGGGTCGCGGCTCACCCGACGGCCCTCACGGAGAACGTCATCGGTATCGTCCGCTCGCTTCCCTTCAGCCACCATCGGCCCTCCTCATCCTCCTCGAGAAAGGGAAACATCTTGTAACACGCATGCGGGAACTCATGAAGATACTCGATCTGCAGTCCGGCTGAAATCAGTGCGTTGATCACGTCTCCGAGGCTGTGAGACCATTCATAAGTTACCCGGTTGATGGCCTGGTCAACCGGCGCGGCATAGGAGCCGTTGACCTCGAAACGCATGGGTTCTTCAGCGTGGAAGTAGGGGTAATGCACCTCAAGCTCCTCAGCGTCCTCCTCGTCGCAGAAGACGTACGCGAAGGGATGGATCTCGGCCATATAGAATGTACCGCCAGGCTTGACGAAGTGGGCGATGACCTCGGCCCACCTCGTGAGGTCAGGCAGCCAGCTCAGCACCCCGTAGGAGGTGTACACGATGTCGAACTTCCCGGATAGGACGCGCGGGAGATCGTAGATGTCCGAGCAAACAAAGGCAGCTTCAATCTCTAACTCTCTGCTCAACGAACGGGCCAGCGCGACGGCCTCTTCGGAGAAGTCAACCCCCGTCACTTGAGCGCCCAGCCTGGCCCAGGAGAGGGTATCCAGCCCGAAGTGGCACTGCAGGTGCAGCAGCGACCGTCCCGTCACGTCCCCCAGTTCCCGTCGCTCCACTGTCATAAGGCTCGACTTCCCCGCCTTGAAGCGCTCCACGTTGTAGAATGACGATCTGGCGTGGGGGCCGACACGCTCGTTCCACCAGGCTCGGTTCGTTGCCAGGTAGTGATACGCCCGCTCTCCCTTCACGCCCCTGCCCTCTCTCCTCCTCATACCCTCCGTACCGCCGCCGGCAGCTCAGAGAGGTCATCGAGGATCCAGCCCTGCGGGTGGTTCTCGACCGCATCCACGCACCAGGCCGGTGTATAAGGTGTCCGTACCAGGAAGAACGTCAGCCCCATCATCAGCGGCATAGCCCCTGGCAGCGAAAACGTGTCGGCCACGACAACGATGCGGCGGTCCTCCTCAAGCGCCTCTCTCAGGGCGCTATAATACGCCGGGCGCCTCAGATCAACCCGGCGGGTGTCCGACAGGGGCCACACCTGGATAGCGCCCAGCTCCGGGTGATGGAAGCGTTGAGGCCAGTCGGGAGCCATGGCGTACTGCCGCGTGTCACCCAGCACGGCCATTTCCGCCCCCAGGTTGAGCGTTGCTAGGTGGCGCGACACTTTGTCGCCCAGTGAGTTCGTGAGGATCAAGGGCTCGACGTCCGGCTCCTGCACCAGGGCTCTCAACACCTTACCGGCGGCCGGACGAAATACCGGCGGTAGCTCCGCTGTGTGGCGATGGAACAGGTAGTTCGTGCAGTCGATCACCGGGTCGTACTCCGCCTGGGGGAACGCCGCCGTGACAGCCTCGACGTACGCATCCTTCTCCTGGAGCATCACCTGAAGCGTCGTTGTGTTTAGGATGAACGCACCCTCGTCACAGTACGAGGCGATAAGCCCGTTGACCTCCCACCAGTAGGCGTGCGGTTCCCTCAGCAGGCGAGCCCGCGTGGCAGCATAGCGCTCGCTCAGTTCGCGAAGCGGCGCGTGGACAATCTCGCGCGCCAGCGTGTTCAAGGACTTCTTCGCCAGTGCCTCCGCCTGTTGCTCCTCAGCGGTCAGCGTCCCATCAAAATCGATAATGACCTTCAAGTCTTATTCCCTTCGCACGACACGCTCATCGCGGTGTCATGCTTGAGTCC
>CAZGSX010000027.1:0-4082 GCA_964528475.1 uncultured Anaerolineales bacterium | reverse complement strand
TGATAGCGAGGTAGAGATGTCTCTACCCGGCGCCGCTCTCAGCGGCTCGGCCCTTCACAGGTCGCGTCTAGGCCTTCCTTGGGGATGTCGCGGAAGAGCAGACGAACCAAGGTGTTCCATCCCGCCTGGCCGATCCAGACGCCCGGCTCGCCAACCGCCCGACGCATGCAACCCATAGGGGCCGGATCGTTCAGCCCTTCCCCAGATCTCCCCCTTTGTTGAGCGGGTTCTCGGCTGCCGGCCCGTCCGTGTAGAGACAATTTTTCGTTGAAGGGATTATACTCGACGCACTGGGCAGCGGCAACCAGCCGTCCCGCAACCATAGCTTGCGTGCGAGCATCGGGACGCGTATAATCACGTCGATGGCCCGACTGACACGCTATAGTATTCCAGACATAGCCGGAAAGCTCGGCGAACCGTTTTCCGTCGCCAACATCGCCTACGTGGATGACCTCTTGGTCAGCGTCTACATCTGCGACGGAACCCTCCAGTGGCATAGGCACGTCGATAGGGACGAGCTATTCTGGGTCCATGAGGGAGCTATCACGCTCGAGAGTAAGCGCGGCAATGCCCGCTTGGCGGCCGGGGAGCTGGCGGTCGTGCCGAAGGGCACCGAGCATCGTTCCCGCTCCTCCGCCTCTGCCACCGTTCTCTTGCTGCGCTGTGGCCTCGTGCCCCACCGCAAGAACGGGAAGCGCCAGCTGTATGCCGCGGAGAGGAGTGGTCTACCGCACATCAGCCTGTATGAGCGTGCCGAGAAGCTTGTCTCCCCCTTCCGTTTTCAGACGGTGGCGCATCTTGAAGATGCGAGGGTCCAGCTCGCGCACGGGGCCGGGCGCTGGCCCATCGAGCTCCCCGTTGTCCACGATCGCATGGTCTACGTGGCGGAGGGCTCGCTGACCGTCCGCACGGTGCGCGACAAGGTCTGTCTGCGGCCGGGTGATTTCACCGTTGTCCCCCGGGGCGCCTTCTATCATCTCCATACTGAGGACGACACGCTGCTCGTTCGCGTCACCCGCGAGGCGCTGTGACGCACCCTCTCTTTGAGGACTTCTTGAGGCCACTCTCTTCCCGTTGGAGCCACCAAGTCAAGGGAGATGGTGCGCTCCGTCGCTCTGTTGAAACACTCCGCTTTCTGAACACGGACACGAGCGCTCGTTACTACACCAATGCCCAGATCGACGACTATCAGGGCTTGCGACGGGGTCGCTTCCCATGGCGTCCCCCGCTAAGACTGATCGTCCGTGCCCGCTTCTCCCACGGGGAAGGAGAGCTCAGCGGTACGGCTGGCTTCGGGTTCTGGAACGATCCCTGGCTGATGACGGAGAGGCGACTCCCCACGTTGCCTCGTGCTGTCTGGTTCTTCTACGCTTCCTCACCGTCGAACTTGAAGCTCGACGCGGACACCCCAGGCAGGGGGTGGAAGGCTGCCACGATTGACGCGCTGCATCCTGTAGCGCTACTACTCGCCCCTCTCGCGCTGCCGGCGGTCTTCCTGATGAACCTCCGTCCCCTCTATCTGGTTCTCTGGCCTCCCATCCAGCGAGCCATGAACATAAAGGAGTCGCTCGTGGAGGGGACCATGACCCAGTGGCACACGTACGCTCTCGACTGGGGCGAGGAGCGGGTGGCGTTCTCTGTGGATGGTGAGTTGGTGCTGGAGGACGCGCCATCACCGCGGGGCCCGTTGGGATTCGTCATGTGGCTGGACAACCAATACATGGTCGTCAAGCCCTGGGGGCGTTTCGCCTGGGGGCTTCTCGATTGCCCCGGCCGCCAGTGGCTGGAAGTGGACCACCTGGCCATTCGTCCCTCTTCGGACTGAGCTACGATTTCCCGTGCTGGCCCTGGCCCTTGGGGCTGTGCTCCCCTGATGGCGTCCAGAATCCTAGACCTCTGCCCACCCAACGGCTTCGAGGACGACGGCTGGCAACACCGTGGCGTGCCTCGATGTCATCGTGGCTCATCGCTCCCGGGGAGACGCGTGACCCCCCGCGTCGGATGAGAGAATGCCTCCGTCGGTCCGCTACGATTGCCTCTCGGCGAAAGGGGGGCGGGTGATCAGTCACCGGACACCACGGATGCGTGGTTTGCCACCGCCGGCGGAGGATGGCAGAACCGAGCCAGCCATGCGAACGCGACGGTAGGCGGCGGAGCGGAGAATGTCGCCACTGGGGGGAGTGCCTGTGTGGGAGGTGGCTGGCAGAACGGGTCCAGCGGCGAACTCCATGCGACCGTGGGTGGTGGGGTCGCGAATCAAGCTAGCGGCGAGAACAATGCCACGGTCTGTGGAGGCGACCACGACATCTGCAGTACTGCTCTCTCACCAACAGAGAGGAGCTGCCGGGCCTGTCTCTGGCCCAGCAGCTCCTCTTCTTTCTGCAGCGCTTACGTTGGCTGACTACGCCTCACCGAACACCGCATCCAACGTCTCGTCCGGTACGTCCCATGTGACGTCGTGCGGCGGGAGCTTCTCGTACCGCATGAACTCGGGGATCCGGTCGTCCCCCTCGTTGAAGCCCGCGGCGCGGTTAAACGCCAGCTCCTTGTCCAGGATCTCCTGACCGATGCGTGTGACATCGTCCCCGGTCCAGTTGGTGCCCAGGACGCCGTTGCACTCCTCCACCAGGCCCTCAAAGCCCTCTGCGATGTCCAGGATGGCGAAGGCGATGAAGAGACAGTGGCCGCTCATGTCGATGAACGCCGTGGTCTGCTGGAAGGCGCGTACCAGGTCCGCCTTGTCCACGTCGAACTGGTCGACCTCGCCGCCGACGGCCAGGATCTCCGGGCAGATCGTATACCCAGAGGTGTGATCGGCACCCATTGTGGAGATCGCGTAGGTCATGCCGATGCCCTTAATTGCTCGAGGCTCGTAGGCCGGCATGCCCTGGCCCTTGACCGTGGGCGAGCGCGGATTGCCGAAGGCCTTGGCGGTGAACTCCGTTCCCTGACCCAGGATGTGGCCCAGTGACGTGCCGTTGCGGATGTCCTCGTCCAGCCACTTGATGGCCGCCTCGCTGTCCCCAAACTCGGCCAGGCCGGAGTCCATCGCTACGGCGATGGTGTCGCCGGCCTCGATGGTGTCTAGGCCCAGGTCATTGCACAGCCAGGTCAGCTTGCCCACAGCGTCCAGGTCGCTGATGCCGCAGTTCGCGCCCACGGCCCAGGTCGTCTCGTACTCGATGCACGAGACCATCTCCTCGCCGTCCTCGTCGTACCAGGTATTCGAGCACTGGATCACACAACCCGGATGGCAGGCGTGGTTGTAGAGCTCCTCGCCCAGGCGCTCCTTGTTTCCCTCAAAGATCGCCTCGCCGGAGGTTGCGGCCGCACCCTCGAATCTGCCCTCTCGGAAATTCCGGGTCGGATAGGCGCCTGCCTCGTTGATGATATTGACCAGGATCGCGGTACCGTAGGTGTTCAGGCCGCCCTTGGGCTTCGTGATATCATGACTGCGCAGTGCGTTCAGCATCTTCTTGCGGCCCTGGTGGAAGAGGTCCTTGTCGGCGATCTCTACGCCAGGAGCGTCGGTGTCGTCAACGATGATGAACTTGAGCCCCTTGTTACCCATGACCGCGCCCAGTCCCCCTCGTCCGGAGTAGCGGCTGGGGCGATCCTCACGGTCGTTGAAGCAGATGCCTGAATTCGCGTACTTTCGCTCCCCCGCGATCCCGATGCTCGCTACGCTTACCTGGTCGCCGAAGCGCTCGAAGACGGAGGGGAACATCTCGTAAAGGCTTCGGTTGGCGTACTCCCCCGCCTCAAAGAACTCCGCACCGTCCTTCGTCACGTGCAAACCCCACCAGCCGTCGTCCTGGGGCTGACCCTCGATGACGATGGCCTTGATGCCCAGTCTGGCCACCAGCTGAGGCCAGTTGGTCCCAGCGTTCGACTCTTTGATGGTGCCGGTCAGGGGGGCCTTACCCCCCACGGAGACCCGGCCGGATGTTGGTGCCGAGGTGCCTGTCATCAGCCCGGGCGCGAAGACGAGCTTGTTGTTGGGCCCTAGAGGATGACACGTGGGGTCCACTTCGTCATAGATAAGAGTGGATGTCAGACCGCGACCTGCGAGGTGCTGATAG
>CAZGSX010000026.1:0-30012 GCA_964528475.1 uncultured Anaerolineales bacterium | reverse complement strand
CATCGTGATGTCTATGTCAGCAGGAGGTTAAGTGATGCATGGCTACAGCGGAAGAATCCTACACATTGATCTGACCAACCGTAAGACGTGGGTCGAATCAAAACCTGAGGACTGGTACAAGACGTATATCGGCGGAGTCTCTATGGCGACCCGACTTTGCTGGGAGAACATCGAGCCCGGTTGTGATCCCCTATCGCCAGAGAACCCTATCTGCATCGCCAACGGTCTCTTCGCCGGGACACCCGTACCTGTGGGGGGGAAGTACGGCATGGCGGCCAAGTCACCGCTGACCGGCTTCATCGGCGACAGCCTTTCCAGCAGCTGGTTCACGGTCTCGCTCAAACGCGCTCGCTGGGACGGAATCGTCGTCCATGGGGCCAGCGATGATTGGGTTAGCGTCCTGGTCGACGATGACCATGTCGAGTTTCGTGACGCTTCCCATCTGGTGGGCCTAACCACCACGGAGACGGAGGACTCCATCCGGGAGGCATTGGGTGATGACCAGGTACGCTCGGCGGTCATTGGCCCAGCCGGAGAGAACCTGTCGCGCATCGCTAACGTGAGCAATGACGGCCGAAAGGCCGGTCGTACAGGCCACGGGGCTGTATGGGGATCGAAGAAGTTGAAGGCGTTGTCTGTACGCGGCACCCACGGCATCCAGGTGGCCGATCCCGAGAGGCTGCTGCAGCTCTCATACGATATCCTTGAAGCAGCTCAGGGCCCGCACACCCAAAAGTATCGGATTCTGGGGACCTCGTCAAATGTGCTCAATATGAACCAACTGGGATTGCTCCCCACGAAGAACTATCAGGAGGGCGTGTTTGACGATGCGGAGCTGGTAAGTGGTGAGTATCTTCACGAGCACTACAAAGCAAAGACCATCGCCTGTGCTCAATGCCCCATCGCCTGCGAGCAGGTTGGCTACGTAAAGGAAGGGCCTTACGGCGAGGCCATGGGACATGTCGAGTACGAATCCCTTTTCGCCCTGTCGTCGAACTGCGGGGTGAACGACATGGAGGCGTCGATCAAGGCCATTGCCAACTGCAATGAACTGGGCATGGACACCATGAGCACCGGCGTCACCATTAGCTGGGCCATGGAATGCTACGAGCGCGGTATTTTCTCCAAGGAAGATTTCGCGTGCACGAGGTATCCTGACGGCTTTGAGGCAGAGTTCGGCAACGGCATGGCGATGGTGAGATTGACGGAGATGATCGCCCATCGTGACGGGTACATGGGGGATTTGCTGGCGGACGGGACCAGGCGGGCCAGCGCCAAGCTGGATGAGGAGCGAGGCACGGAGAGCTACCAGTGGGCAATGAACATCAAGGGTTTAGAGACACCGGGATACGACGCCCGGGCGCTCAAGACCTTTGCCGTGGGGTTGGCAGTGGGAACCCGCGGCGGATGTCACAATCGCACCGCGGCCTACGATCCGGACATCAAGGGATGGGTGGATCGATTCAGCGTCGACGAGACCCGGGGTGAGCTAGCTAAGAGCACGGAGGAGTACGCAGCGGTATATGATACCCTGCCGCTCTGTAAGTTCATCCGTCGCTGCTTCACGGGCAAGGCGGATCGGGAAGGAGCCTGGCCTGCCATCGCCAACCTGATCAATGCGACGACAGGGTGGGAATTCGACTACGACGACGTCGACCTTATCGGAGAACGCGCCCACACTATGAAGAAGGCCTTCAACATCCGGGAAGGATGGACACGAGAGGACGACCATCTGCCCTATCGCTGGCACCACGACGAGATGACCAAAGGGGCCTCAGCAGGGCACTTGGTCACGAAAGAAGAACTAGAATATCTCAAGGACCTCTATTACGAAGCGAAGGGCTGGACTGAGGAGGGCCTGATCCCCAAGGAGAAGCTGGTGGAGCTGGGGATGGACGATGTCGCAGATGAGATTGGTATATAGGAGACTGCAATGCCTCTTCCTTCAACTTCCAAGTATCAGTACATAGCGTGCGATCCCGAGGAGTGCGTCGGCTGTCAGATATGTGAGTATGTCTGTTCGTACACCAAGACAGGCGAGTTCAACACCTTCCGCAGCCGCATCCGCACGGTGCGAGAACACAAGATCTTGATGACGGCGGTGGCGTGTCGGACGTGCGAGAACGCACCGTGCGTGATCGCGTGTCCCCGAGACGCCCTCTCCCAGGATCCGGACACGGGTGTGATCCATGTGGACTCCGGGCGCTGTGATGGCTGCACGTGGTGTGTCGAAGCATGTGATTTTGGAGCCATCTCCATCAATCCGCAAACGAAGCTGGCTGAGATTTGCGACCTGTGCGAGGATGAAGAGGATGGGCCACAATGCGTGAAATGGTGCCCCAAGGACGCACTGGAGCTCACAATCCCCGATCGAAGGGCTCAGCGGACCCGACGCAAGCGCGCCATCGAGGAAGTGCTCAGGCGCTGATTTGAGACGGAAGCCTCTCTCGCTCTGCAAAGGATGAAGTCCGCAATCGGGCGTGGTGCATCGCTGGAATGGCGCCTCGACGTCTTTTCAGCGATGCGGTGCGCCTGATGGTGCGTAGTTGACGCCTTATAGAGTGGACTAGACCTTTACGCGTGCTCGCGCTGTGGCGCTAGGCACGAGACGTTCTTTTTTGGGAGGAGCAATATGGCAGGGGACAACGGAAACGAAGCGGTGCGCACTGGGGTATATGTGTGTCACTGTGGCAGCAACATCGCTGGGGTGATCGATCCGAAAGAGGTGGCCGCGTACGCGGCCACCCTACCTGGCGTGGTGCGGGCGACCGACACCAGCTATGCATGTGCCGACAGCGGTCAGACGATGATCAGGGATGAGATTGAGAAATACAATCTGAACCGGGTGGTCGTCTCCGCTTGCTCCGTCCGCATGCACGAGCCGACATTCCGGGCGGTGGTGGCGGACGCAGGGCTCAACCCTTTCCTGATGGAAATGGCCAACATCCGCGAACAGTGCACCTGGGTCCACAGTCACAACCCCGAGGAGGCCCTGGAGAAGGCGAAGAGCCTGACAGCGGCCGCAGTGGCGAAGGCCAGATTCCTCACCCCGCTCGATATGATCAGGGTGCCCGTCACCAAGCGGGCCATGGTCATTGGAGCTGGAGTCGCGGGTATCAGCGCTGCTTTGGATCTAGCTGACCATGGCATTCAGACAATTTTGGTGGAGAAAGAACCGACCATCGGGGGGGTGATGGCACAGCTGAACAAGACCTTCCCCACGATGGACTGTAGCATATGAATTCTGGCCCCCAAGATGGTTGACGCGGCGCGTCACCCGAAGATAGACGTAAGAACGTACACGGAAGTTGAGCGAGTCGAAGGATTCGTCGGGAATTTCAAGGTCCAGCTGCGCGAGAAGTCGCGGTACGTCTACGCAGACCGTTGCAACGGGTGCGGCGAGTGCACAGAGGTCTGTCCCATTGAGGTCCCCAACTATTTCGAGCTGAGCCTGGCCCCCCGCCGGGCAATAGACGTCCCCATGAGCCAGGCGGTGCCGCTGGTCTACAACATTGACATGGACTCCTGCATTGAGTGCTACAAATGCGTGGAGGCCTGCGGCGAACTGGACGCCATTGACTTCGGCATGGAGGACAAACTCGTCTGGGAAGACATAGGCGCCATCGTGGTTGCAACTGGCTTTGATCATTTCGACCCCAGCGTTATGTCGGAGTATGGGTATGGGCGCTATCCCAATGTGATCACGGCGATTGAGATGGAGCGCCTGAACAACTCAGCCGGCCCCACCGCCGGCGAGCTGATACGCCCCAGTGACGGGGCGATCCCAGAGAGTCTGGCCATCATCAACTGCGTTGGATCGCGTGACAAGCGGTTCAATCCTTCGTGCTCCAATTTCTGCTGCATGTACGCGATCAAGAATGCAGTTCTCCTCAAACAGATGTATCCAGACATCGACATCAACGTCTACTACATCGACATCCGTACGCCGTCCAAGGGGTACGAGGAGTTCTACAATCGCGCCCGCGAGATGGGTATTCACTTCATTGAAGGCCGGCCAGGGTTGATTACCGAGGACCCCGACACGCGGAACCTCTTCGTGCATTCGGAGGATAGGGACCTGGGGCTGGTGAGTGAGCGCGAATACGACATGGTGATGCTCAACCAGGCAGCGGTGCCTCAACCCGACGTGGATACGATGAGCTCCGTCCTCAACATCGCCCAGAGCCCAGGCGGATGGTTTATGGAGTATCATCCCAAGCTCAGGCCGCTGGATACCCCAACAGATGGAGTGTTCCTGGCCGGCGCCTGTCAGGGGCCCAAGGATATTCCAGCCAGCGTGGCACAGGGCTCCGGCGCGGCTGCACGGGCCGGACGAGTGGTTCACTCCGAGGAGTGGGAGATCGAGCCTGTGATAGCGGTGGTGTGGGAGGATCGCTGTATCAGCGCGCAAGGCAAGAAGTGCGGAATCTGTGCTCAGGCGTGTCCCTATGGCGCCATTGAGTACGAGGAAGGCAAAGCACCCAATATCGTGACCGCG
The DNA here is from genome assembly GCA_964528475.1 of uncultured Anaerolineales bacterium. Classification (GTDB taxonomy): domain Bacteria; phylum Chloroflexota; class Anaerolineae; order B4-G1; family B4-G1; genus SKLM01. The sequence goes on along the minus strand of CAZGSX010000026.1, from coordinate 25,514 downwards.
AAATGTCACGGTTGTGGCGGTTGCGTAGCCGAGTGTCCTCACAACGCGATCACGCAGCTCCACTTCACAGACGCTCAGATTCTGGCCCAGATTCAGACGCTGCTGGCGGACAAGCCAGAGGAGAAGATCCTGGCCTTCCGCTGCCACTGGTGCTCCTACGGTGGGGCAGACATGGCGGGGACGAGCCACTTCGAGTACTCCCCCAATGAGCGGGGCATCCGCGTGATGTGCTCCGCGCGGTTGGATGCTGACTTCATCTATGAGGCATTCCGGCTGGGAGCAGGTGCCGTCCTGTTCTCCGGCTGCCATCCGCAGGACTGTCATTATATCACGGGGCAGCGGGTCGGCGCCCATCGGGCGGAGCGCTTGTTGAAGCGCTTCGAGCGGATGGGTATGACGCCGGGACGGTTCCGCGTGGAGTGGATCAGTGCCGCCCAAGGTGATAAGTACGCACGGGTGATCAATGAGATGCAGGACGTACTGGATTCCATCCCCAAAGAGGAGCTCCTGGAGGAGATCGAAGCGCTGCGGCCGGATATGACGAAGCGGGCGCGCCGGATGCGGGAGGTGCCGCAGATGGAGGAAGCCGCCGCGTTTGCCGAACGTGTCAAAGAGAAGCATAGCGCTAAAGAACCGGAGCCGGCCTAGGACTAGCGCTAAGTCGGCCCAGTGAGACTTGCTTTTGGTGACTAGACGAGGGTAGGAGAATGCTTAATGGCAGATCACAGTCCTCAAGCTCAGACCTTTGCTGACCAGGTCCGCGCCATTCCCGACGGCGAGCACCTGGAGATGTGCTACTCGTGCGGCACGTGTGTCAGCAAATGCATGATCCAACAGAAGGTGGATCCGGCGTTCAACCCACGTCGCCTGCTGCGGATGGTGATGATGGGTATGCGGCAGGAGGCGTTTGAGAGCCCCACCACATGGCTTTGCTCCGAGTGCGACCTTTGTTATCCGGCGTGTCCGCAGGAGATTCACATCTCGGGGGTGATCGGGGCGGTGAAACAGCTGGCGGTTGAGGCCGGCTATGAGTCGCCGCTAGAGACAGTTGCGGTGGACGAGTCGCTCTGCTCCGGCTGCGGCCTGTGTGTGATGACCTGCCCGTATGAAGCACCTCATCTGGTGGAGAAGGACGTGGATGGCGTGATGGACCGTGTATCGGAGGTGGACGCTAACGCCTGCATGGGATGCGGCATCTGTGTGGCTGCATGTCCAATGGGCGCCATCTCGCGTCCCGGCGTCAGCAACGAGGAGATCAGAGCGCAGATCGATATTCCCGTTGGTGCCGGCGGCGCCGCTGTCAGGCTGACCGAAAGGTCAAACGGCGTGCCGCGTCTGATGGTGTTCGTCTGTGACTGGTCGCTGCGTGTCGATGCTGATATGACACTTCTGGAGAGCTATCCAGACAATGTGCGCGTCATTCACATCCCGTGTACAGGTCGGATCGATCCGGAAATGGCACTACTGGCGCTACGTTCAGGTATAGACGGCGTGCTGGTGTGCGGTTGTGCGCCGGGAGAGTGCCACTACAAGCGGGGCACAGTCGTCAGCAGCTGCAAGCTGGGGCTACTGAACCGCATGTTGGGGCAGATGCACGTCGGAGACAGTCGCGTGCGGTTCGTGCAGATCGGCACGCAAGAGCGGGGTCGCATCCGCACCGAGGTAGACAATATGCTAGAGCATCTGGTAGCCTGGAAGGAGGCACATTGATGGAGATGCCAAAGCCCAAGCTTGCATTCTACTGGGCGGCCAGCTGTGGCGGGTGCGAGATCACCATCACCGAGCTGGGGATGCAGCTCGTGGCGCTGGGCGAGAGGGTGGACATCGTCTTCTGGCCCTGCCTCATGGACTTCAAGTACAGCGATGTCCAGGCACTGGCGGACGGCGAGATCGATGTATGCTTCTTCAATGGAGCCATCCGGTCCAGCGAGAACGAGCACGTGGCCCACCTGCTGCGGGAGAAATCTAAGGTACTCGTCGCCTTTGGTTCTTGCTCCCACACCGGAGGCATTCCGGGCCTGGCGAACCTGTACGATGCAGAATCGATCCTGGAGCGCGTGTACGATACGGTGCCCTCGGTGGACGGATCGAGAGGAACCCGCCCCACCGCGAAGGTGGACGTGCCAGAGGGAACCATCGAGATTCCCTCGTTCTACGGACAAGTCCTGACCCTAGCTCAGACCGTGGATGTGGATTACTTTATGCCGGGCTGCCCCCCGGTGGTGGATCAAGTATGGAACGTATTTCGGACTATCCTCGACGGGAAACTGCCCGAGCGAGGGGCCACCATAGGCGTGGATGCCAAGACCAACTGTGACGCCTGTCCGCGCGAGAAAGGGGAGAGCGGGTACCGGGTGAAGGAATGGAAGCGGCCCCACGAGGTAGAGCTTGACCCCGACCTCTGTTTCCTAGCTCAGGGAGTGCTCTGCTGTGGGCCGGCCACCCGCGCCGGGTGTGGCCTGCCGTGCATCAGCGGTAACATGCCGTGTCGCGGATGCTACGGACCGCCGGAGGGGGTATTCGATCAGGGAGCCAAGTTGATGAGCGCCATCGGTGCCCTCATTGACACCGACGAACCAGAGGCAACCGAAGAAATCATGGATACGATTGTCGATCCCGCCGGCCTGAGCTACCGATTTGGACTAGCCAACTCCCTCATGAGTGGGCTGAAATACGGAAACAACCATCGAGAGAGTGATTCATGAGCCAGAAGATCAGCATCGATCCAATTACCCGGCTGGAGGGGCACGGCCGCATCGACCTTTTCCTCAATGAGGACGGTACGCTGGCCAACGCCTATCTTGTCGTGCCCGAACTGCGCGGGTTCGAAAAGTTCTGTGAGGGCCGGCCCGTGGAGGAAATGCCGCGTATCACGCAGCGTATCTGCGGAGTGTGTCCGCTGGCACATCACGTAGCAGCAGCGAAGGCCGGGGATGCGGTCTATCAAGTCGAACCTCCCCCGGCGGCCAAGAAGTTGCGCGAATTGCTTTATGCGTCCTTCTTCGTCGCTGATCACGCCACCCACTTCTATGCCCTGGCGGCCCCGGACTTCGTGGTTGGCCCCGATGCCCCCAAGGCTGAACGCAATCTGCTGGGGCTGGTGCAGAGAGTCGGTCAGGAGACGGGGGCACGCGTCATGCAGCTCCTGCAGGAGAACCACGAAATTGCCGCCATTGTGGCTGGGCGCTACATTCACTCGGTGAGCTGCGTTATCGGAGGCATGAGCAAGCCCATCACCGAGGACCAACGCAAGCGTATCGTCGAGATCGCCGAACGCTCCGTCGAGACGGCTCGCTTCTCTATCCAGCTATTCGACGACGTGGTACTCCAGAACCAAGGCTACGTCGACATGATATTGAGCGACGCCTTCGCCCATCAGACCTACTACATGGGGTTGGTCGATCAGAACAACAAGGTCAATTTCTACGACGGACAGGTGCGGGTGGTGGGCCCGGATGGTAAAGAACTGTTGAGGTACAGCCCTGACGATTACCTCGATGTGGTGGCCGAGCATATCGAACCGTGGACTTACCTCAAATTCCCGTATCTCAAGCAGGTGGGATGGAAGGGATTTGTCGATGGCCCCGAGAGCGGCGTCTATCGGGCGACGCCCCTCAGCCGGCTCAACGCTGCCGACGGAATGGCGACGCCCAAAGCGCAGGCGGAGTACGAGCGTTTCTACGACACCCTGGGTGGGAAGCCAGTGCACGCGACGCTGGCCACCCATTGGGCACGATTGATCGAGTTACTGTACGCCGCCGAGCGGACACTTGAGCTGGCCAAAGACCCCGAGATCACCAGTGATGAGATTCGGACAATCCCCAGCGAGACCCCAAGCGAGGGAGTGGGTATCGTGGAGGCTCCACGCGGCACATTGACGCATCACTACGTAACCGACGAGAATGGGTTGCTGAAACGGGTCAATCTGATCGTGGGGACCACCAATAACTACGCGGCCATGAGCATGTCGATCAAGAAAGCAGCACAGGATCTCGTAAGGGCCGGCCAGCCGCTGGATGATGGCGTACTCAACAAGATTGAGATGGCCTTTCGAGCCTACGATCCGTGTTTAGGCTGCGCGACTCACACGCTACCGGGTGAGATGCCGATGATTGTGCGAGTCTACGATCACGAGCATGAACTGGTGCAGGAGATTCGCCGGGACTAGGAGAGGGCATGGCTAGACGAGGAATGACGGAGAAGCACACTACAGAGCAGGAGATCACGCTCGAGCGCGGTATGGTGACACGTCACTACGTGATGAAGTGGGACCTGGAAACATGTGTGGGTTGTCAACTGGGTCCCTTGGTCTGCCCCAAGGAGGCGGTCACTCGCGTGGCCGGCGAGATCGAGAAAGGTCGCCTGACCAAGCAACCGGGGGTCGACATTGACGCAGACCAGTGCGTGCTGTGCGGCATCTGTGAGGTGATGTGCCCCACTAACGCGATCACGCTGACCATCAACGGAAGGCGCGAGAATCCAGTTCTAGCTCGCAAGGCGTTCCCTGAGTTGATACAGTCGACAATCTTCAACAAAGAGAAGTTCGATTGGAGCCGAAAGGACTTCGTGATCGACAATTGCCCCACCAGCGTCATCAGCTTCAACGAGGACGAGGAAACGCTGGTGGTCGACCAGAAGCATTGCATCCGCTGCCGCCAGTGCGAAGTCGCCAGTGATGGTGCCTTCAGGGTCACACAGCCATGGCAGGGCATGGTAGAGCTGAAACGCGAGCGGTGCGTCGAGGGATGCCTGGCCTGTGCCGACATCTGCCCGACGCGGGCTCTCCACGTCGACGAGGAAAGCGGGAAACTCGCTCTGGCTGATTACTACTGCATTAAGTGCGGCGCCTGCATGCAGGTGTGCCCAATCCAGCCCTCGTACGAGGAGGAAGAGGTAAGGGTCGAATCGCACGGCGTCAGCAAGATCGTGACCCACCTACATGTGACGAATCGGGATGAGCTCCCCATCTGGGTTGAGCGCTGGCGTGCCCGTCACACTCCGGTTGAGAGCGCGGCGTGGATCGAGGCCCTGAACAAGATGGCCGAGGACAGGGCCGGCATGCTGGAGACGGACAGCAAGCGGGCGTTGAGACGGCGCGACCTGCTTAAGGCCTTGGCAGGAGCCCAAGCATTCATGGACCTGGAAGAGTCCGCAGATTGATCCACAGGTTTGGCAGATTGCGTTGGGCGGATTGTGGTGACAGGGTTCCTTCCTGTGTCTCGCGTCTGGAGTTCTTAGACGAAGCTTCTCCTTGATACCTAGGATCGCCGCGATCACCGCGCTACACAGGTACGGTGGTCAGAGCGATCCTTTCAGCCTCTGTGCTCCCACGTGAGCGGTCATCGTGATCGTATCTCCTATGAAACGAGGGAATTGACGTGTTCGCCACTGGGACTGTCATCAATGTAGTCACCGTGCTGCTGGGCGGCACCTTGGGCACGATACTCGGCAATCGCCTCCCAGAACGCATGCGGGAGACGATTATGCACGCTTTGGGAATGCTGACGATGGTGATTGGCTTCCAGCTCTCCCTGGAGACCTCGAACATCCTGATTGTGCTGGGCAGCCTGCTCGTGGGAGGCATTGTCGGCGAGCTGCTGCGCATAGAGACGGGGATCGATCAGATCGGTCGATGGTTGGAGCAGCGAAGCGGGAGCAAAGAACGCTCCACCAGCGGAGCGACATCCTTCAGCCACGCCTATCTGACCGCGAGCCTGGTGTTCTGCGTCGGCCCAATGACGATTCTGGGATCTATTCAGGATGGGCTGACCGGGGACTTCACACTTCTGGCCGTAAAGTCGACGATGGACGGGTTTGCCAGCCTGGCATTTGCCTCGACGCTGGGACCAGGCGTGATCTTTTCTGCCATTACTGTGTTGATATACCAGGGGGCGCTGACTCTGGGTGCCGGCTGGGCTGATGCTGTGCTAACGGATCCGATGGTGGCTGAGATGACGGCCACGGGCGGTGTGTTAATGCTAGCACTGGGCCTGGGTCTCCTGGAGATCAAGAGAATTCGCGCTGGCAATCTGCTTCCAGCCATTGCCTTCGCCCCAATCATCGTCTTCATGGTCGAACGTCTCAGTAGCCTCTGACCAGCCTTCTTCCTCATCTCTTCAGCCAGGCCCGTTTCAGCCTCAGTTCACCCCCCTTCTGAGCCATCTGCCAACATGGGCAGCGTCATCCCATTGGCAAGCAATGAGGACGAAGGCTAGAAGAGAGGCAATCACCGGAGACCTTGGACGAGCAAGGACAACAGAGCGTGTAACCTTCCATGGGGTGGACGAAAACCTGCTGGAAAGCGAACCCCTCTTACGCTATAATTGGACATCAGAGAAGGAATGATCGCTCGTGTTCCTGTCACCGATGTGTCCGCGGGACGATCGGCGATAGGGAGCATTGATGGCCATCTGACCTAGAGCTGGGAGAACAGAGAACGATGAACGATCTATTTGATCTTTGGGAGAGGCCGAACGATGCGGAATACCTAATTGCGGGCTGGTATCAGTGGGCAGACGCCGGAGAGGCCTCCTCCGGACTCACGGAGTATCTCATCGACAGGACTGATGCGCGCCAGATCGGAGAGATAGACCCGCAAGGATACTATCTGTTCCAGTTCCCAGGCACCCACGATCTCTTGAGGCCTATGGTGACGCTGGATGAGGGATATCGCATTGCCCTTGAGGAGCGGAGGAATGCATTCTACATCTCCCAGAGCGAGGGAACGCCGTTCTTCATCTTCATAGGCGACGAACCTCATATGAACGTGGAGCAGTACAGCGAAGCGTTCCTCAACGCAGTTGAGACACTCGGGATCAGGCGTGTAGCTATCGTCGCCGGCGTCAACGGGCCGATGCCGTACGACAAGGAGCGAGAGGTCTCCTGCGTGTATAGCTTGCCCGAGATGAAGGAGGAGATGGAGGGATATGCAGTCAGGCTCTCCAACTACGAAGGCGGGGCAACCATCGGCGTCTACTTGGCTGATCGGGCTGAAGAACTGGGCATAGAGCTCTTTACTCTATATGCCATGGTGCCCGCATACGATTTCACCCAAGCTTCTTCAGAAATCCAGCGGGTCTCAGCCGAGGAGGACTACAAGGCTTGGTATGACTTGATGCGCCGGCTGGACTATATGTTCGGTCTCGATCTAGATCTCGCGGACCTCGAGGCACGAAGTGCCGAACTCATTGCGGCGTGGGACTCGCGGATCGCACAATTGGAGAGGAAGATGCCAGATGTGGTGCAATCGTACCTGGAGAGAGTGAATGAGGAATTCTCGGAACGACCATTCGATCCCTTGGGTCAAGCTTGGGAGGACGCGCTGGACGACATCTTCGACGACGCCGGCGACATGAGCCTCTGAGGGTGAAGGCGCGCGCATTTGACATCTGCCCCATGTGTGCTACCATGCGGGCGCAGTATGAAGTGAGCGGATGCAGGATCAGGGAGGAGACTGTCCAGGCTTGCGGATGCCGGGCGGTCTTTTTCTTTGCAGCCAGCCGCTTCATGAGACGTGGTATATAGCAGAAAAAGGAGCAAGAATGTTCGAGATGGAAGAACACTACGACGCTGATGTGCAGGAAGACGCTCCAGTGGAGAGCGGCACTGAGATGGAAGTCGAAGACGAGACCTTCGAAGTCGAAGCAGACACGGAGGAAGTCTTCGAGGCTTCAACAGAAGAGGACGTTCCGGCTGAGGCTGAGGACTCAGAGGAAGAAGAGGCGACGGGCGCGAAGATTGAGGGGACCGTCAAGTGGTTCAGCAATCCCAAGGGCTACGGCTTCATCTCCCGCGAAGGAGGTGAGGACGTCTTTGTGCATTACTCGGCCATCGAGGGATCCGGGTTCCGTTCACTGAGCGCCGGCGAGCGCGTTGAGTTCGTTGTCAAACCGAGCGACAAGGGGCCCCGCGCCGCCGAGGTGCGCTCCCTGGAGACGGATGTCGGCTCGGGGTGGCTGTAACCCTCTCAGCCTAACGATTAGCTGAGACCATCGACCGCACGGCCCATCCGCAGGCCGTGCGGTTTTTTGCATCCGGGGCCCGGACGTGGTAGGATCGGGTTGCTATGGACGGGAGCAGGAAGCCGAACCAAGGTTGCCAGTTCAGGCTGCTCGTGGTCGTGCTGCTGGCAGCCGTAGGTTGCCTCGCAACCACACTTCTCCTATTGAACGTATCCCCTCGCCTGGCATTCGCGCTATTAGGCCTCAAGGAATCCGGTTTCCTGGCCGAGGCGCTTCCTGCGGAGCCTCGGCCGCTGGTACTGAACGGCGAGCGCCTCGATCAAATAGCGTTCGTGCTGCCACCGCAGCTGCGCCAACCGTCGCTGCTGGCGGCTGTGGATGGTGGCGATCGTGAGCCGCCCTTCGCCGCCCTGATCGGCGACAGCTCAACCCCCGGAGTAACCAAGTACCTCGTCACTCTGGATGAAGAGGCCTTCAACCGGCTCCTGAGAGAACAGGGCTTGATCCAGAGCGAAGATAGTCATCGCTACCGGGATGTGATCATAGATCTCCAGCCAGGCGGGTTGATTGTCCACGCCGACGTCCAGCTGGGACTCCGCTGGGAGCGCATGGGCGTGCTGCTGCTTCTGGACGAGGCCTCTCTCACGCTATCTCCAGTCGGACTGGTACACGAGGGAAGTGTCTACGCGTTAGCAGAATCGGGACCGATAACTGATTGGCTTGTGCCAGTGGGGCGCCCCATGGAGGATACCCTCCGGTCTCTGCAGATTGTGGGCCCGCTCCCAGGCGACGCAGGGGTCAACACGGTCCGCTTTGCGCGTGGCAGCGTGCAGATCCAGGCCGAAGGTGCCTACGCTATCTCCAGCCAACAAGACACGGGCTGGATGACCGTCGAACCGGGGCTGGAGCTGCGCGAGATAGATATCGTCGAATCAGCGGAACAACCCACGCAACGATTGTCGATCGTCCGCATCCAGCCTGACCTGTTCCACGTCCGCGTTCACTACGAGCCGCTGAAAGCCAGGGCGGTCTCAGCCTGGGGTGCAGCGTTGAACAGCCTGCTGGTCGTCAACGGCGGATACTTCGCTCCGGAAGACGAGAGGGGGTACGAAACGGTCGGCATGCTGATCAGCGACGGTCAGCGCTTTGGCACGCCCTTTAGTGACCATGCTGGGATGGTGGCTGTCACTGGGGAAGGGCAAGTCACTGTGCGTTGGCTGAGACAACAACCCTACGAGGCCTATGAGCCGCTGACGCAGGCAGTCCAGTCATTTCCGATGCTAGTGAGACCCGGCGGGATCATGGCCTTTCCAAGCGACGCTGATGACGGGTCAGTCGCTCGTCGAACCGTGGTTGCACAGGACCGTGGGGGCAATATCCTCTTTGTCGTGACACAAAGAGGCGCCATGAGTCTGCACAAGCTGGCCACGTGGTTGGCCGAATCCGACCTTTCCATCGACGTGGCACTCAACCTAGATGGAGGTGGATCCACCGGAATGTGGCTGGCAGTGGAGCAGGGAGCAACACATATTGACTCATTGACGCCCATCCCATCGGTCATATCAGTTGATAAGCTCCCTGATACTGCAACGGGTCAAGGATCAGCTGCAGAGTGAGAGAGCACCTGGCAACGGGCCGATCGCTGGGACAAGTGCCCCCGGAAGGTAGTCTGAGGGAATCACCACCGATCCAACCGCACTCAGGAGGTACGCCATGCAAATCGCAGCTACAGAAGTCATTCCCGTGGACCTCGCGTTACGTCTCCCCTACCGGACCGCCCGCCACGAGGAGGCGGTGGATAGCATCACAGTGGTCTTCGTGCGCATCGAAACGAAGCATGGTCGTCAGGCTTGGGGCTGTGCGGCTTTCGACCCCACAATTGCGGGCGAGACAGAACAGGATGTCGTTGATGCATGTGAATCCTGCGCCGAGCGGGCCAAAGATCTGAATCCGCTCAACACGGAGTTCGCCCTGGAAGAGCTGTCCAGCCTGACGGAGCTAGCCCCATCGGCGCTCTGCGCCTTCGATCTTGCATTTCACGACTTGCTAGGTCTGGCTGCAGACATGCCCCTCTACAGGCTGCTGGGGGGTTATCGGAGCCGCATCCAGACATCCATCACCATCAGCCTGGCCGACGTTGATGGATCCGTGGCCTTGGCTCGGCAGCGGGCTGCGCAGGGATTCCGGATACTGAAGATCAAAGGCGGGCTGGATCCTGAGGAGGACGTTCGACGCGTGCGGGCCATCCACGCCGCGCTGCCGCGCTTCACGCTCCGACTGGACGCCGATCAAGGGTACTCGGTCCGTCAAGCGCTTGACGTGGCCAGAGCACTGCCGGACGAACTCGAAATGCTGGAACAGCCAACTCCTGCTGACGATCTAGATGCGCTATGTCAAGTCACCCGTCAAAGTCCAATACCGATCCTGGCGGATGAGAGTGTGCGTGAACCCGCTTCAGCCCTGGAAGTGGCGAAGCGGCACGCGGCTGACGGCATCAGCGTTAAGCTTAACGCCTGCGGCGGTCTGCGCTGCGCCCGTCAGATTGACACCATTGCCCGCGTCGCCCACCTGAGTACCATGGTCAGTTGCGTGAACCAGCCAGCACTGCTGACGGCCGCAGGGCTCGCTTTTGCTCTCAGCAGCCGGAACGTGGAGTATGGAGACCTTGATGGGCACCTCGACCTGCTCAGCGATCCCTCACGGGCTGGGTTTCGCGTCGAGGAGGGCTGGCTCATCGCCGAGGAGGCACCAGGTCTGGGATGCACCGTCGACCTGTAGGGGCGGCGCCCGCGTCAAGGAAGCTGCTCGGGGCTGTTGAGGAGAGCAGTGATTTGCTGAAACCCCTCCTCCATTGTGGGACGGAGGGAGCCTCGATAGAGCGCAGCAGCAGGGTGGTAAAGCGGTAAGTAGATCGTATCCCCAACTCGTCGCGGATGACCGTGTAGCTCTGAGATGCGCCCGCTCGAGAAGAAGTGAGACATAGCGAAGCGACCCAATGTCACCACCAGACGAGGCTGGACCAGGCTCAACTGCCGCTCCAAATAGGGTGAACAGGCCTGCACTTCGGACACATGAGGGTCGCGGTTCCCCGGTGGCCTGCACTTAAGCACGTTGGTGATGAAGACGCGGTCACGATCGAGGCCTATGCCCTCAAGAAGCTCATCCAGGTACCGGCCACTGCGGCCAACAAACGGCAGTCCTTGCTCGTCCTCACGCGCGCCAGGGCCCTCACCGAGAAAGAAGACATCGGCACTCACAGGCCCAGATCCTGGCACCGCTCTAGACCGGGTTCTATGGAGCTGGCAACGGGTGCAGCTGCGGATCTGACGAGCGACCCTTTCCAGCTTGGCCTCGCGGTCTCCGATGCTCATCATCGCAGTGAGTATCCTCCCTGACAAAGCGACCCTCAGAGCTCTGCCAGGCTGCCTCCTACTGAGGAGCCGGTGGGCAGATCACCAGTGCTGGCTCCTGTAGCCCCCGCTGTTAGAATGCACCGAGCTGACACTGCCCGATGCGGATGTCCAAGTATTCGGCAGCATCAGCCACACGCCTCTTGGGGAGGCCAAAGCGATTGGCAATGGCCCACGCCACGGCGCAAGGCAGCCGCCCCACGATCAATCCCTCGCGGATCGCCTGCTCCAATTCAGAAGACACATCGTCCGCGGGGCGCACGATCCGTTCCTCGCCATCATAGCCAAAGAGTCCGAGTTGACAACGGTAGAGCCGGATGCCCAAGGCATCGGCGGTCTCTCCTACCTTGAGAGGGTTGACGGACAGTCTCTCAGCAATGCGAAAAGCTCCGCCGCAACTCAGCATGCCTTCCTTTGCTCGTTCCTTGACAGCTTCAGCGATTGTGTCCGTCATGATAGCCCCCTCTTCATAGCTTCCACCTCGTGGCGATCGCATCTGGCGACCAGCAACAAATCAAGCGCGACAATCCTGACAAAGCGCCAGGCTAGCTTGCCCAGGGTCCTAGTCCCCGACGATGTGATCGTACAAAGCCTCCAACTCCTCCTCGGAATAGAAGTAGATGACCAAACGGCCGCCCTTACCCTGGCGCTTCAGGCTCACCCTGGTGCTAAGAGCCCGCCGAAACTGAGATTCCAGCTCGCGCACCGCAGGCGAAGGGTCAGCCTTAGATCTCTTCTGGTCAGTCTCCGCTCCCAAAAGGCGGCGCACCAACTCCTCCGTCTGTCGCACACTCAAGTCGCGCTTCAGCACTGTCTTCAGAGCGGCACTCTGAGCTTCGGGCCGTTCCAGTCCGAGTAGGGCTCGCGCGTGTCCTTCGCTAATCTCCTCATTGAGGACCGCCTCCTTTACGGCGGGAGCAGCCGTCAGGAGACGCAGCGTATTGGCAATCGCCGTTCGGCTCTTGCCCACCCGCTGGGCAATCTGCTGCTGGGTCAGCTGGAAGGTCTCGGACAGCTGCTTGAACGCCATCGCCTCTTCCAGCGGATTCAAGTCCGCCCGCTGGAGATTCTCAACCAAGGCCAGCTCCAACATCTCACGGGAGGCCACGTCCTTGACGAGAACGGGCACCTGGGAGAGGCCAGCGACGCGCGCAGCCCGCCAGCGCCGCTCGCCGGCGATCAGCTGGTACCCGTCCGGAACCTCCCTCACCACGAGCGGTTGGATGATCCCGTGTTCCTCAATCGAGGCAGCGAGCTCGGAGAGATCCTCATCCCGAATCGGTGACCGCGGTTGATGAGGGTTAGGTGAGATCGCAGCCAACGGGACCTCAAGGACACCCTGACCGACGCGAGCGTCGTCCGCATCGGGGGCGGGGATCAACGAATCCAATCCCTTGCCGAGTCCAATCTTACGTGGTGACATAGGTCTCCTCCGCAATCAACTCATCCCTGCCTTGCCCATAGGGAACGTCATCCTCACACCACCAGACACTGATCGGTCATCGTCAAGGACTCTCAGCTGCTGCGCTGCAGCTGGTGACCATCCCCTATTAGTAGCTCGCGCGCCAGTGCCTCGTAGGCCCTCGCCCCGGCCGAACGAGGCGCATGGACATTGATGGGCACCCCAAAGCTAGGTGCCTCGCTCAAGCGAACACTTCGAGGTATGACGGCCTCAAATACACGACTTCGAAAGTGACGCCGCACCTCAGCGACCACCTGCTGCGACAGATTGGTGCGCGCATCGTACATCGTCATCACCAACCCACGCAGCGCCAGTTCGGGATTCAGCGCCTGCCGGACCAACTTGATCACCCGCGCCAGCTGGGAGAGTCCTTCCAGCGCAAGGTATTCACACTGTACGGGAATGATCACGCCACCTGTGGCGGCGGTCAAGCCGCTTACCGTCAGAATCCCTAAGCTAGGAGGGCAATCAATCAGTATGTAGTCGTAGGACAGCTCTTGAGAAAGCCCATCGAGGGCCCGCCGCAGACGGTGCTCGCGTCGCGGAACATCAACAAGCTCCACGGTGGCACCTGCAAGGTCAGGAGAAGACGGTGCAACATCGAGCCCCGCGCGCTCGACGGTGCGCACGATGCGCGTAAAGGGGACGTCATCCACCAGGACGTGGTAGGTTGACACAGAAATGGAGGGCTTCTCAATGCCGACCGAAGACGTAGCGTTAGCCTGAGGATCGATGTCGACTAGCAGGACGCGCCGACCGTGCTCAGCAAGATAGGCACCCAGATTGACAGCGGTGGTTGTTTTTCCGACGCCACCTTTCTGATTAGCCAGTGCATAGATCATCGGCATCGTCTTGCTCATCTCCGAGGGTAGCTCGCCGACAGTGGGCCACTTCCTGGTCACGCGGCGTACCCAGGAGGCCCAACCGGGTCACCGATCGAGCAGCGATGCAGTTTGCAAAGCGCGCTGCAGCCCGAGGGTGGTACCCACGCTCCAGGGCACAGAAGAAGCAGGCCGCAAAGATATCGCCCGCCCCGGTCGAGTCGATCTCGCGCACTTGGGACGCCGGAACTTGAAGCACTTCACCGGCAGCATACACCGTGCAACCTGCCGCTCCCTGGGTCAGCACCAAGCACCGCGTCAACCGGGCATATTGGGAGACAACGGTAGTGTCACCGCCAACATCCTCCTCACTCAGCACGACGGCATCGGACCGCGTAAGCACCCTCTCTGCTCCCTCCCAGAGGGAGCGCCGAACGCGCCCCGTTGCATCCCACTGGCGCATCCACCCCTGCGGAGTCACCCCCACGAATGACCCATCAAAGCAGCTGAGCAGAGCTGGATCGCACTCCTGTGCCACCGGACCCACGTGAACCAACCGGGGCCGCCAATGTTGTGGAACGGCGCTGGGTCCCAGAGGGCTGGCCCGGCCACGGATCAGCTGTCGGCGCCCTCCCTCCGTGTAGCTGTTCTCGAAGGTTGTCGAAGTAGAAGCAGGGATGCACCTAACTGGGATTCCCTCGAGCGACGGGCTGAGATCAAGATCAGCACTCGTGCTGGTGATCACGCCAACCCGTGCACCGAGGGCTCGCGCGGTCCGCGCCGCGTAGGTTGCCGTTCCGCCCAGCACGGACGACGAGTCCGTGACATCACGCGTAACGTGCCCGATGACCAAGTAATCCAACAGCAGCGGTGTATCTCCTCATCCACCACTGGGCCAAACAGGCCAGCGCGCACCACGGATGCCCATCGCCGGGGCGAGGTCAATCCTCTCAGTCCGAGGTGCCCGGCTTCAAATCAACCCGTTGATCCAGGCCAAGGTGTCGTCTACGTCACACGGGGCACAGTCAATTGCGCGCGTCCTCGGAGATCACTCCTTAGGGTTAATGGTCACGCGCCGGCGCTCCCCCTCGTAGATGCTCTCTGTGGTCACCCGTGAATCGTCGTACAGGGCCACATGGACTACTCGACGTTCGTGAGGCGGCATGGGTTGAAGAATAACGGTTCGGTCCGTATCTACCGCCTGGTCCGCCATCCGATGGGCAAGGTCCTCCAGCCTCTCCGCGCGCCGCGCTTTGTAGTCCTTGACATCGACGACCACGTGGACCCAGCCCTGCATATGGCGTCCTACCAGTAACCGGACGATGTATTGAAATGCATTGAGCACTTCGCCATCGGGACCGATGAGGATATCGGTCCCCGGACCCTGCACATCGACCACCAATGGGGGCACTTCCTCGTCGCTGGGACCGGGTTCAGCACGTTCGATTTCCACCTGGGCATCGTCAAGGCCCATAGCATCCAATAGGCCCTGCGTGACCCTCCGCACTGTCTCGATCTTCTGTTGCTCGTCAGTGAGCTCAACTTCCTCCGGCGGGGCCTCGACAGACATTTCTGGTTCCATCGTCGGCTGCTCCACTTCCGGAGGACGTGTGGGAGCAACTGCGGGGCCGGGTTCTGGCTGGGTACCCGGTCGAGCCTGAGGATGTGGTGCGGGTTCCGGCTCGGGTTCACGTACTCGCTCGCCAGTCACCTTGAGCCGCACGCGCGCCGCACGCGCGCCCAGCCCGAACATACCCTGCCGCCCCTCATCTAGCACCTCGACTTCTACGGCATCACGGGGCACACCGAGCCGGGCCAACCCGGCCGCGATCGCTGCATCGACATCCTTTCCCGCAGCTTCTACAACGGACTTCTGTTGTGACATATGGACTACTCCTCAACGAACACGAAACACCAGGTTCTTACTTCTTCGGACGTCTTCTGGTTGTGGCTTCCGTGATTTCATCCGTCTGGTGGTCCATGCGGATGAAATAGTACTGAGCCATACCAAACAAGTTCGAGATAATGAAGTAAATCGAAAGCCCAACAGCATACTGCAAAGAGATGAACCCAAACATCAGCGGCATCATGATCTGCATCTGTTGGCTCATCATCTCCGCCTGTGACCCTCCATCACGGCCAGCATCGGGGCTCAACAGCTTCTGCTGCAACCACGATGTGACAAATACAAGGAGGGGCATTGAGTACGACCACCACTGTGCCGGGCTGGGCGGCTGACCTAGGCTCATTCCGAGGAATGTGCTTTGAAGGGGCACTAGGCCGGTCAGACTGGGCAGCCACTCATCGATGAAGATGTGGCCGGAGAACTGGAAGAGCTGCAAGGGGGTGGAGGGTACACAGAAGATGATGGCCCGGTAGAGGGCAATCATGATGGGCAGCTGGATAATCAACGGGAGACATCCGCCCGCTGGATTAACCCCTGCTTTCTTCCAGAGTTCCATCTGCTTCTGAGCCAGCTTCTCTTGTTCGTCTCCGTACTTCTCGCGAAGCTTCTCTATCTCCGGCTGCAGCTCTTGCATCTTCTGGGCAGATTTCTGTTGACTGAGCGTCAGCGGGAGAATCAGCAAGCGAATAAGAATCGTCAGGGCTGCAATCGCCACTACCGTCTGCTGGCCCAAGTATTGATACAGGAGCAGCAGAAGATTGGCGAACGGGTAGACAATAAAATCTAGCATGTCGACATCATATCCTAGTCTTCTTCAGACGACGGAAAGGCCCATACCTCACGTCCATCGTCCACCTCCAGGCCTCGTATACGCGAATTGCCCAAGATCAACGATTGGTAAATCAGTGGATCGCTCACAACAGGCTTGGACAACCCGCGTCCTTCAGCGGGTCTCGACCAGCTTATGAACCCATCAGAACTATCCAGAGCATACAGTGTGCCGGTCTCAGCGCTCACGAAGAGCCCACTACCAGCTTCATTGAGAGCAGGACCGGCGCGTACCGGCGTAGGCTCTCCTTGATCGGTGACCAGCGCCTGCTGCCAAATCTCAGCGCCACTCTCAGCGTCAAAGGCGTAGACTCGACCTTTTACATCGACAGCGTAGACCCTATCCGCAGCGACAACCGGGCTGCCCCAGAACCAATCTTCTCCCTGGAAATGCCAGCGCTCTCTGCCTGTCTCAGCATCGATGGCGTACAGACTGTCATCAAACGCCCCAATGTAAAGGGTGCTATCGCTCAGGGCCGGTGTACCTCCGAAGGCGCCCTCGGTCTCGAACGTCCAGATCACCTCGCCCGTGCTCAGGTCAAGCGCGTAGAGGTTCCGGTCCATGGAACCCACGTAGACCACATCCGAGACGATGAGGGGGGTGGCCCACACCTGATGACCCGTCTCGAAGGTCCATTCCAGAGAACCGCTCTCGCGATCCAGTGCATAGACATTCCCGTCTCCGTTGCCGATCACGAACAAGTCGTCACCTAGGGCTCCACCCTCGACATACATCCCGTCGGCGCCATCAAAGCGCCACAGCTCGTTGCCGGTTTCGACATCCAGAGCCCAGACGATATTCTCGCGCTGACTGATGAACCCACCAGTGGTCAGTTCCGAGGCGAAGAAGACCTGCCCTGCGCCGCTCACAGCGGGCGTTGCGTAAAAGAGCCCACGGTTGCCCTCTTCCGGATCTCTGGGGAACGTCCATAGGGTGTCCCCGGTGCTAGCGTCCATCGCGCGAGCTTGATCCAGATCCGCCACGTACAATATACCGTCGACAACGGTCAGGCCGGTCCAACTGGACGCTCTCGCGCCGCCGGCACAACCGCTCGTACCCAAGAGAAGCGTTGCCAGTGTCACAAGGACGACGGGCCAGCGCTTAGTCCAAGCTTGATTCAATGACTGATCCTCCACACTGTGGGTCGCATCACGGTCGGTGCCACACTACACCATGTGCGACAAATTGCCAGACTGCTGTGATCGAACGCGTTCAGCTGGCACATCCGGGGACGCATCCAGGGGCGGCACTGGGTCGTAGCCGCCTGGGTTAAGGGGGTGACAACGGGCAATCCGCCTCACCGCCAGCCAGCCGCCGCGCCAAGCGCCGTGGCGAAGAATAGCTTGATAACCATACTCGGAGCAGGAAGGATAGAATCGGCACGTGGGAGGCAGGACCCGAGATAGGGTCCGTTGGTAGAGGCGGATGAGCCCTAGCAAGATATGCTTCATATTCCTTCTGTCTTTCAGGCTCAAAGCGCAACACCCGCCGGCTTCAGAATAGGCAAATGGCCTTTCTTCCTGGTTGGTGGTACCGGGTATTGCGCCACGTCCTCTCCGGCGGGCTTCAGGGCTCTACGCTCTCCAACCCGGCCCGCTTGAGCAATGAGGCAACTGCGCTCTCAACCTCCATTGCTCTTGCATGGAGAAGCTTGGGTCGCGCGACCAGCAGGATGTCCCATCCCTTGGCTTCAAACCGTGGATATAGGTGCCGCGCGGCCTCTCGCAAGAGACGTTTTGCCCTATTGCGTTCCACCGCGCCCCCTACCTTGCGGCTGGCTGTGACACCAACACGACTGAACCCGACGTCATTGGGCCGTGCAATCAGCACAAGCAGGGGATGCGCCCACGACTGACCTTCATCGTAAACCTGCTCGATATCCCTGTCCCGTCGAAGCCGAACCCTCCGCTCCATCACTCAGCGTTCCCAATGTCCCACGGACGAGTCCGCTTCTCAGCCAGATGATGCGCGACGGGTTAGCTGCCCTTCCAATTCCTCTTCTTCGATTCAGGTTTCCCCACGGTCAGTTGTTTGCGCCCCTTCTTGCGACGTCGCTCGAGGACCTTCTGACCGCCCTTGCTCGACCGCCGCGCGAGGAATCCGTGCGTGCGCTTTCTCTTTCGTTTCTTAGGCTGATACGTTCGCTTCGGCATCTCTCCTCCTTCGCCGGCTCAGACAATTCAGACAACTACAACGGCTATTGTCGGGACCTCCACCCGGCACTGACCGGGATGGACTATCGTCACATAATCACTCCCACGCCCGCACCTGGTGGCGTGGGAGCAAACGATGCCCGCCAATAGACGCCGATTCCATAATTTGACAAGTTATTATACCGTGATGACTGGCACCGGTCAAATCTGGGCTTTGGGTCAGTCGCCACGCAATGGATGCGGCGGTCGTGATCATCGTCAACGGAGACCCGGCTTCCCTCCAGATGCCGCTTTCTCAGGAGCAGTCCTCAGCTCGCCAGGGTGCTGACCGAGGTCAGAAGCTGAGACGAATTTGACGAGATCCCCAAGCACGGGTACTATCGTGATCATGAGTAGATCATCCATCATCACCCTCACCACGGACTTCGGCCTTGCTGACGGCTACGTGGGGACCATGAAAGGCGTGATGCTCGCCATCGCCCCCAGCGTCCGCCTCGTGGACATCACGCATGAGATTCCCCCGCAGCACCTTCAACAGACAGCGTACGTTCTTTACACGGCGTATCAGCACTTCGCTACCGATGCCGTCCATCTCGTCGTAGTCGATCCCGGAGTGGGGAGTGCGCGGCGACCGATCGCCCTGCAGCTGTCTCACGGGACTTTCGTCGGCCCGGATAACGGCGTCTTTAGCTATGTGATGGCTGAAGAGACCATCGAAGGCGCGGTAGAGCTTCTTGATCCGCGGCATCGCCTGGACTCAGTGAGCCACACCTTTCACGGCCGCGACGTCTTTGCCCCTGCCGCAGCGCATCTAGCGGCCGGCGTCCCCGTCGACGACCTTGGACCAACCGTTCAAGAGATCACCACGCTGTCGCTCCCGCGCCTGGAAATGCTCCCCCGCGGCGTCAGCGGCGAGGTCCTTCACATCGACCACTTCGGTAACGCAATCACCAGCATAGGACGCCTCCGTTGGAGAGGAGATGCCCTGGCCATCACGCCAGCATTCCGACGGGAGAAGAAGGAGCACAGTTGTTTCCGAGCTGATGGGGCTCTCGTCATGACACAAGGCCGTCAGTGGGAAGGGGTACACGCCACCTACAGTGACGTGGAAACGGGGAGTGCCCTCGCTCTGGTGGGAAGCGAGGGGCATCTTGAGATTGCCGTGCGGGAGGGCAGCGCAGGCAGGGAGTTGGGTCTTCAGCCCGGCGACACTGTGGAAGTGCGCTGGTAAGACCAGGACACGACGCACCGGGACGGCGACGGTACAGCCGTGCCTCTCGGCCAGCCAAGCCATTCCCCGACGCCTCGGTGAGGGATCCTAACCACCTTCGTGCGACGGTTCTCTTGGCGGCTGACACGCCCCGGACCGGCCCCCAACGTCCAGTGACTGGAGCACTCGCTCCGGCGTCATGGGTAACCGATCGATCCACACTCCCGTTGCATCGTGAACGGCTGCGACCAATGCGGGGGCAAAAGGTATGAAGGGCATCTCGCCCATCCCACGAACGCCCCAAGGTCCGCGGGGGTCTTGCTCCTCGACGATGATCGATTCGACACGCTGCGGAACATCGGCGATCGTGGGGATGAGATACATGCTCAGATGCGGCGTGAGTATCCGCCCCTCTTCAGTGATGAAGTCCTCGCACGTGGCCCAGCCAAGCGCCTGAGCGATGCCTCCTTCAATCTGCCCTTCGACCTGCTGCGGATTAACCGCCTTACCCACGTCATCAACACAGATGACCCGCTGAACATCCAGCTCACCCGTCTTCACGTCCACCACCACCTCTACAGCCTGGGCCACATACCCATAGGCGAAATTGGGCAGGCCTTCGCCCGTCTCCGGGTCAAACTGCGTGGTTTCTGGAGCCAGATAGGTCTGTTCGGCTACAGCCGGTCGCCTTCCGTCCCGCCAGCGTCTCATGGCCTCCGCAGCAGCCTTGCGAACGGCGTTTCCCGCCATGAACGTGGTCCTCGACGCAGATGTCGATCCAGCATTCCCAGGACTGGTAGCTGTGTCGGATGCATCCAGATGCACGCGAGTCAGAGGTATCCCGAGGGCCTCGGCTGCCATCTGCTGAATCACTGTGTGGGCCCCTTGTCCCACATCGGCGCTCCCTATACTAACGATAGCGCTCTCAACCTCCTCTTCACCGGACAGCTCGATCTTCGTCCAGCAGGTCTCCTCATACCCGAAGGAGAAACCAACGTTCTTGAAGCCGACGGCCAGCCCTATGCCGCTTCGTAGATCTTCAAGAGGTTTCGCCGACGTCGATCTTGGCTTTGAGGACGGCCTCCGCCAGACCGATAGACGTCCTTGGTCATCCTGTTCCACGCGTTGCCATCCGGCGGCGCGGGCGCAGCGTCCGGTCACCTCGACCAAGCTAACCCCATCAGGCAATGGCGTACGCATCAGGGTCGGGCTATCATCGCGAAGCAGGTTCTTCATGCGCAGAGCGACCGGGTCGAGATCCAGCACCTCGGCCAACTTGTTCATCTGCATTTCGGCGACGAAGATGCCCTGCGGGGCACCGAAACCCCGAAACGCCCCGCTGGGAGGGTTGTTGGTGTACACCCCGTCCACGTCAACTTTCGCGTTTGGAATCTCGTACGGGCCGGTGCACGTGATGGTTGTGTTCCCTAGCACCTTGTTCGTCGTGTAGCAGTAGGCCCCACCATCGGCCACGACCTGCACCTCGGCTGCGACCAGCTTGCCGTCACGAGTAGCGCCCCACTTGCAGTGGAACCACATGGGGTGTCGCTTACAATGCCCAAGAATTGACTCTTCACGGGTCCAAGCCATCCTCACCGGGCGCTGCAGGCGATGTGCAACCAGCGCTAGAACGATCTGCACCGACATGTCCTCGCGCCCACCAAAGGCGCCTCCGATGGCCGGGTAGATCACGCGCACCTGCTCGGGGGAAACGTCCAGAGCGTGGGCAATCTGGTGTTGGTCTTCCCAGGTCCATTGTCCAGCCACCACCACCGTGACCCGCCCCTCATCGTCGATGTACGACAGGCCTGCTTCCGGCTGCAGGTAGGCATGTTCCTGAGACGGCGTTCGGTATTCGCTTTCCACGACGACGTCCGATGCCTCCCACGCCGCCTGCATATCACCCTTTCGTATCTGGTGGTGGGAGATGATGTTACCCTCCGTGCTCAGCTCCGGATGAAGCTCGCTCGGTTGTCGATTCGGATGCAGCTGGAATGCGTCGGGCTTGAGAGCTTGGAAAGGATCGGTAATCACAGGCAAGTCCTCGTACACCACCTCGATCTTGTCTCGAGCGCGGGCGGCCGCACACTCCGTTTCGGCCACGACCACGGCCACCTGATCGCCCACAAACCTGACCACGTCAGCATCGGGCCTGTTCGAGCCAGGCCCACATAGGACGGGCTGATCGGGTGTCTGGAGACCGTACTCGTTGAGGGGGACGTCTTCAGCTGTGAAGATCGCTACGACACCCGGCATCGCTCGTGCCTCCGAGGTGTCCAGGCCCAGCACTCTAGCGTGGGGTCGGCCGGCGAAGAGGATCTTGGCATGCAGCATATCCTCCATGGCGAAGTCGCCGGGATACTTAGCTTCGCCCGTGACTTTCGCGCGAGCGTCCGCGCGCCTGACGGACTGTCCTACAATGGTGGTCATAGCAAGTCCCCTGGTCCGAGCTGATCGAACTAGCGACGGCATGCTTGGCAGCTGGGCCGACCTCAGGCATTTGCCGATGAAGGAGGCCTATCGGTTGCCCTTCGCCTCCCTCTGCGTCTCCAGCGCAAGAACACGGCGCAGGATGGCCGTGGTCGCAGCGTACGTTGAATCCACGCCAAAATACGAGAGTCGCTCAGAGCCAAGATTTCTGCCCTTTCCCAGCGGTGTATCCGAGGCGTAATGGATGATTCCGAGGTCGAAAGGCATCGTATCGGCGTAAAGGGTCACGATCTCGTTAGCGGGGTGCCGGCTAGGACGGAGAGCCTCGTAGACAGCAGAGAGATATGGTCCTGCCTCCATCTCGATGTCCGTGTAGCCCTCCCGATAGAAAACGTCCATGTAGCGTTCGTTCTGCAGGAACGTGCCACGAACGCTGATGGCCTTCTGATTGTCGAGGGTGGTGCCGTGGACAAGGTCGGGAGCGACGCTGGTAGCAGCGAAGCAGTTGTTGAATAGATAGGTATTCCTGGAATGCTCATCGTGAACGACGTACGGAATCATCACATCGCCGACCCGGCCATTGAGAGTAGCAGCCTTGCCCAGGCTGTACACCCCGCGCAGCGAATCGACGCTGGTGGCGATTTGCGACAGGATGTGGTAGGCCCCCATTCCCAAGGGATAGTCGATATTGATGATCACCGCATCGCTGTTCACCAGCCTGTCGAGATGGGAAAGCGTCAGCCGCGGATCAAACCACTCCGGGCGGAGGCGACCGATCTGGATCACCTGGGCCTCGACATCGAACACGTGACGACTCTCGATATGCTTGATGCCGCACAGCGCTTCCTCTTCCTCGCGTTGATGCCAGACATCCTCACCGCGACGACTTTCCATGTAGTCGCGGAGCGCGAAGTAGAGCAGATTCTCAACCGGCGACGTGGTTTCGCCGCTGCGAATGAGAGCGTACTCCTCCACCAATTCGTGCGCTCCCTGCTGTCTGAGATGGCTTACGAGCTCCTCGGCACGGCGCAGCGCGAATCCGGAAAGCATGTTCACCACGCTGTGGACGTTGCTCGAGATGAAGTAGACTGGCCTGTCACTAAGATCAACGGGGGATGCCTCGGCAACCAGATTCCACCAGCGCCGAGTGGCCTTGCGGTAATCAACGCGGGAACCGGCGAGGAGCCGAACCGCGAACCGCTTGGCATCTCTGCCTATGTCGCACAGAAAATCGGTGAATTGATCACCCCATATCGACTCCAAGCGGCTCAGATCGTCGGGGTTGATGTCCAGTACATTGACGATTCTGGCACGCAGTTCGGCCCGTAGAGGCTCGCCGAGATTGCGATGAGCCTTCAGCTCGGTCAACAGAGGGTGCCCGCGGAGCCGTCGATGGATCTTGTTCCACTCAATCTGGAAGGCGGTCAGCATCGGAATCAGATCATCGATGTCCGAGATACTGGCAATGAAGGCAGCCATTGTCTCGTCACCATCGAATAACGTGCGTCGCCGGCGACCGGGCGCTTGAACGGGTTCCCAATCCTCCACCCTCGCGTAACCACGTCGGGCGAAGACGCGCTCCGATTGCCCCATCACCACCAACCTGGTCTGTCGAATTGCGTGTGGCAGTCGCAAGGAGCAGTAGATGAGCGCCGCCGCGTCCGGCTCTTCAGCCCGGGCCTTCATGTGAAGGGAGGAATTCATGCGGAGGTGCGATTCAACGAAGGAACGCACCTGGACCTCATCTGTGGTACGCAGGAGCGAATAGTAGGTTCGCATATACAGCGAGATCTCTTCGCTTCCAGTGGTCGGGACAGTCCTCTCCATCCTACCCTTCCCCAGCAGCCTTCTCAATGGCCTGCACGATCTTATAGTAGCCCGTGCAGCGGCACAGATTGCCACTCAAGCCCATCTCAATCTGCTCCCGCGTGGGCTCAGGAATCTCCTCCAGGAGACTGGCCCCGGCCATCACGAATCCGGGCGTGCAGTAGCCGCATTGGACAGCGCCTTCGTCCACAAACGCCTGTTGGACAGGATGAAGTGCATCGTCGTCGGAAAGCCCTTCGACCGTCACAATGCGTGCCCCATGCGCCCGCGGCGCAGGGATCAGACAGGCCAGGACTGCGATGCCATCCATCCAAACGGTGCAAGCCCCGCATTCGCCCTCGCCGCAGCCCTCCTTTGTCCCTGTCAGCCCCAGGTCCTCGCGGAGCATCTGTAACAGCGTCTTATGATTCGCCCCCTGCACAAGCACATTCTCACCGTTGACCACACACTCAATGGGCTCAAGGCCATCTCGCTGATGGCGCACCGTTTTACCTGCCAGCCGTGGAGAGGTACCGCCCGTGGTCCCCCACAGCATTGGGGGATGCTCGGGCAACTCTGTCCGTTCATTGTCAGACCGTAGGGAAGCAAGGGCCCGCCGCAACAAGACAGCTACGACCCTGCGTCGATAGTCGGCACCAGCACGGATGTCATCGATACAGGAGGTAGCTCTTGCAGCCAAGTCCGCGGCCTCTTCGATGCTCTCAGGATTTAAGTCTCTTCCCACCAAGGCACTCTCGGCCTCCGGGGCACGGATGACCGTGGGCGCCACGCTACCCATCGCGATGCGAGCCTCGCTCACAACCTCCTGGTCGAAGGAGAGGAGCACAGCGGAGTTGACTACTGAGATGGCGTGGACCCGTCGCAAGGCCAGCTTCGCAAATGTGCCCCGTTGGTGGGCCCGCAGCGCTGAAAAGGAGATGTCGGTCATCATCTCTTCGGGCTTCAATGCTGTCTCTCGAACCCCTTTATAGAACTCAGCGAGCGACAACTCACGGTCGCCGTCAGCGCTACTAAGCGTCAGCCTGGCGTCCAGGGCCCACAGGGCGGCAATGGTGTCGTTTGCGGGTGAAGCGGTAACCAGATTGCCCGCGATAGTGCCCCGATTGCGCAGCTGAGGGGTGCCCACCCACCAGCTGGCGAGCGCTAGTGGGTAGGCCCGCTCCGCCAGCAGAGAGGAGGCCACGGCGGCATTATGCGTCACATTAGGCCCCACGTGGATGCGATCGTCCGCCATCGATACACGGTTCAGACCACCGACGCGGGTTATGTCAATCAGAACATCCGCTGTCCGGGTGCCCCGCTGCAGTTCGACGATGAGATCAGTTCCACCAGCGATGACCTGGGCCCGCGGACCATGCTCAGCGAGGAGGCGCAGAGCATCTTCAAGACTGGTGGGGGTGTAGTACGTTTGCCACATGGCTTGTCTCCCGAGCTTCTACGAAGGCGACTACGCAATTCAGAACCTTGACCGGCTGAGCCGGCCCGTTAAGTATACTCGCTATCGG